>CALXFW010000107.1 GCA_944387685.1 uncultured Oscillospiraceae bacterium | reverse complement strand
GTGAAATCAACCGCAGAGATCTGACCGGATTCCAGGAAGCCGAAATTCTGAAAATCGGAAAAGACATCTGCAGCGCCCTGATCCTGTGTCACAGCAAGCACATTATTCACCGGGATATCAAGCCGGAAAACATCTTTTTTAACGAGGATGGAAACTACAAGCTCGGCGATTTCGGCATCTCCCGGATCCTCAGCAATACGCCGACGTCCCATGCCAGCACCAGCGTCGGTACCCTCCAGTATCTGGCCCCGGAGCAAATTTCCGGAACCTATGACAGTCGGGTAGACATCTACAGTCTAGGCCTGGTCCTGTACGAACTGAGCAATGGGGGACTTTTGCCCTTTGCATCTTCCCGATACGTTACGGATGCGGAGATCCTGCCCAGACTTCGGGGCGCAGCGCTGCCAGATCCCAGGAAGGCCAGCAGCGTGCTGGCAGGCGTGATCCGGAAAGCCTGCGCTTATCGTCCCCAGGACCGCTATCAGACGGCACAGGCGTTTCTGAAAGCGCTGAATCAAGTGTCAGAAGGTGTTGCCGCTTCTGCTCCTGTCCCGCCGCAGCGCAGCGCGGCCTTCTGCGGAAAATGCGGCGCAAGGCTGGACGATAAAGGAAGATGTACCAATCCCCAATGTGCCGTCCGGAAGGAAACGCCCCTGGCAGCACCTTCCCAAAAGGGCCGGGGATGGTTCTTGCTGCCCCTTGCGGTGCTCCTGTGCCTGGTGCTTCTGATCTATGGAAAGTCCGGGGGCCGGAAGGCAGCAGAATCCCAGCCCATAGGGATAACGGAAACATGGGGGAATATCGGGGATGTTCTGGAATTTGGCTCCTACGAGCAGGACGGCAACCAGGATAACGGACCGGAGCCGATTCGGTGGAAGATTCTGGAGATCAAAGACAATCGCTGTTTCCTTCTTTCGGAAAATGCCATGGATTGCATGCAATACAGCACCCAATATGAAGACACAACCTGGGAAAAGAGTTCCCTGCGGCGATGGCTGAACAGCAATTTCTATGTGAGCGCTTTCACGCCGTCGGAACAGAAAAAGATATTGACCACTGCGGTAACCGCAGATCCCAACCCCAGCTATGGCACAAACCCCGGCGTGGATACTGAGGATAAAGTATTCCTGCTGAGCGTTCCGGAAGTTCTGAAATATTTTCCTCAGGACGATCAAAGAGTGTGCTTGCCCACAGCATATACCGCCAATCAGGGCGCTTATATTGACAAAGGCACTGGCGGAAGCTGGTGGTGGCTGAGAACGCCCGGTTCTTCTTCCAAAGATGCTGCCAGCATCAGTGGGGATGGTTCCATTAACTTCAGTGATGGTTCTGTAATTTCCTCCACTGGCACCATTCGGCCCGCAATGTGGATTCGTATGAACTAATATCGCTACTATCACAAAACAGGCCCAGAGGGCCACTCTGGGCTTAAGAAATCTGTACGATTCAACAGCAGCGAAACTTTACCTGTTAAACCGGTGCATTTGCTATGGTATTCTGGAACGTGTACCACGAGTTGCTTCTAATTTTCCCTTGGTGATAACCGGAAAGGCGTTTTCTATGTTGCTGATCAAAAATCGTAATTTCCACATAACCTCCAGTGTGTTCAGTGAGCAGGGCCAAGTTCGTGCCAATAACGAGGACAATTTTCTCCTGAATGGTCACTGGAAGGATGCTTCCGCACCCTGCGCCGCATATAATTTCTCCGCACCGCCGGGGGTGTGGCAGCTTATGGCCGTATTTGATGGCATCGGCGGCGGTGAGGCTGGAGAGGTCGCATCAGAAGCAGCAGCCCAGGTCTTTGCGGCGTCTCTGGAGAATATCACCGGCGAGGAAGCGATAGATTCATCGGTTACTGCTGCATTTCAGCAGGCCAATAACCGTATTCTGGAACTGCGCCAGTTATGCTGGGTTTATGGAACTACTGGAACTGTTTTATGTACCGATGGGATGAAATTTAAGGTTTTTCATCTGGGAGACAGCCGCGCTTATCTATACCACCATGGGCAGCTGCTGCCTTTGACCCATGACCACACGCTGGCCCAGATGAAATTAGATTTGGGAATACTCCAGTCAAATACTTCGGATTTTGAGCAGGACCGCCACAAACTGACCCATTATATCGGCCAAGATCTGACCACTGATCATTTGTTTCCACAGGAAAGCCCCTGGTATGCGGCTGCTCCCGGAGATACCGTGCTTTTGTGCAGTGACGGATTGTATGATATGTGTCCGGAACAGGAAATCATCGAAATCCTGGACAAGCAGCAAGATATACAAACCAAAACCACTGCATTGGTGCAGAAAGCCAAAAATCATGGTGGTTTGGACAACATTACTTGCCTGCTTGTTGCATTTTCTGAATGAGGTGTTTGCTATGTGCCATTATTCCACAGAGGTTTTCTCCGGGATGATTGAACACTGTGATTCCATTGAAGAACTGAAAAAGGAGATTTTGCCCCAACTCCAGAGCCAGCGGAATTTGTGGAAAGAAAAAATTAATCAGATTCTCTCTGAGACCGGTTATTCCTGCAAGCAGTTTGCCCAGCTTTGCCGGGTCAGCGAGCCGGCTGTGCGGAAATGGCGTAATGGATCTTTGCCGCAAAGCCGGGATATGTACCTTCGCATTGGTTTTGCAGCAGGATATCACCTTGAAGAAATGAATGCTTTTTTGAAGCGTTTTGGAAGATGTCCGCAGCTTTACGTCAAATCCCTGGAAGACAGTGTCTGTATGTTTGTCCTGCAATCCAGGGAATTGGATCATTCCTATGCCACATATCTTCGGCTTCTGGAGATTGTCCGGCAGGAGCTGGTCGAAGTGGATTCTGCAGTCGCCGCCACTTACACTACCCAGGTCATTACAGAGCAATTCTCATCCCTGAAAGATTTAGACGAAATGGTGCAGTTTGCCAAAAAACATGTACCTATTTACCGGCAGAGTTATTTGCGTCTATACAAGTACATCATTGCATTTCTTGCCATCAATCTCCGTTCAGAAAATCCGGATGAAGGGGAGAGAAAAACCAGCTTTCATCAGCTGGCTTCAGAGGGCCGGTGGCCGTCTTCCCTCCGGCATTGTGTATCCGAGGTGCGCAACAAAAAATGGTTTCCCCAGCGCAATAAGATCATTTCCTTGGGCTTGCATCTGAATATGGACGATTCTGCAATTAATGAAATGCTGCGGCTGGCCCAGATGGAACCTCTGTACAGCAAAAATCCCATTGAAGCTTCCATCCAATGGGCAATCAACGAGGCCAAACTGGTATCTGACGGCGGCGATGTGGAAGGAGCGGAGATTCTGGAAGACCTCAGCCAGCTTGTAAAACATATTCTGATTCAGCTGGATCTGGCAGACAGCGAATATCTGATTGACGACCTGTAAAAACGAAAGGAGTAAAACAGATTATGGCAGAATTGATTGTCCTGGAAAACAAACAGGTCTTTTCCTATTCTCTGGATGCGCATGCCGCTTGGTTTCTGGGCAGATCTGCGGCAGACAGGAGAGAAAATGAGATATGTCTTGTCTCCGGCATTGTCAGCCGGGAGCACGGACAGCTGCGCAATATCGAGGGCCAGTGGTTCTATGTGGACAATCCCGGGAACAAAAATGGCACCTTCCGCAACGGTGTACGAATTCCCCGGCCCCTCACTGGCATCCGGCAGCCGGTATTTTTGGAGAATGGGGATATTCTGCAGGTAAGAGGGCCTGCCCACAATGATCTTGATGTGACCATGCTCTTTGTCAATGCCTCCGTTCCGGGAGAATGGATGCGCTTTATGCTGAATGATCGCAATATTACCATTGGGTCCGGGAAGCACTGTGAACTCATCATTCAGGGATTTTCTCTGGAGGAAAGAATCGCTAAACTCGCCAACATAAACGGGCAGTATTTTTTGTCCAGCTGTGGTCAAACTGCTGTATTCCTCAACGGCAGACCCATTACTGCATCCACGCTGCTCCAAAGCGGTGATGCTATTGGTCTGAAGGATTGCCATATGTTCTTCCTTGGAACTGAGTTAATTTACTCAAGAATCCGGAAGAAACTTTAGGGGCTAAACTTGGGAGTGTTGCTTGCTATACTTCAAGTAACCAAGAGAATTGGGAAACAGAAAAGGAGGAATCCATTATGGCATACTGCGGAAATTGCGGAACAAAACTGAGGGGCGAAAAATTCTGCCCCAACTGTGGAATCATGTGCGGCACCAATCCCAGAGAGCCCATGGTCAAAACCACATCCAAAAAGGTAGTGGAAAAAAGCCAGTGGATGTCGGCTGTGATTACGGTATCTGTCATTGTGCTGGCGGTTGTTCTGATTCTGACTTTGGGCTCCGGCTCAAACAAGGTCGTGGGACAATGGGAAGCGAGGAATGGTTACTTTGAGTCAGCGAATGTGGAGTTTTTTCGAGATGGAACCTTTACATTGTCATCCTATGGTTACAGCATGGAATCTTTTTCCGGCAAGTACTTTGTCCGGGGAAATACACTGCATATGGAAACCCCATCGTATGGTACAATTTCTGTGAATTTTAAAAGAGATGGCGATACGCTGATTATTGGAAACGATGATGGTGATACGATTTCTTTTCATAAAGTGCAATAGTCTGTTTCCTTCAAAGTCACTGCATGCCTGCTCTGAATTGGATGTGCATGTTATTTCAAGGCAGTCCTCCAAATTTCTTCCTGTAACAGGCAGAAAGGATGCGCAGATCCTATTTTAGGCGCAATAAAAATATTATCCAAAGTTTCTGGTGCGGCCTTGATATCCATTCCGTGTAATATTATAATTGCATCATTGGTAATATTCTTGCTTTCCAGCAGAATGCCGCCGGGATGCAGCGCTTTGAGATACTGTGCCATGACGTAAGATGGATTTGCAAGATATAACGGCAAACAACATCCAAAAACATAGGAGGAGTATTCTATGCCACTGCTCGATTACTTCGGCAAAAAAACAGCATCTGTCACTAACCAAATTACCCAGCAGGCAAAGATGCACTCGGATATCAGCAGACTGCAGGGCCTGATTGCCGAGCAGGAAAAAAAGATCCAGATTCTCCATCTCAAAATCGGAAAGGCATATGCCGATGCGCACCGGGAAGATCCGGAGCCGGAATTTGCTGATGCCATCGCCAAGGTCCTCCAGGCGGAAGCCTGCATTGACGATTTCCGCAATCAGATCAGAGCCTGCAAAGGAATGACCCTCTGCAAGGCATGCGGTGCGGAGGTTCCCCAGGATACTGCATTCTGCAGCAGCTGCGGCGCCCGGATGGAGGTGCCTGCAGGATATGTAGTCTGCGAAAACTGCGGTGCCAGAATGGAAAAGGGACTGAATTTCTGCACCGAATGCGGCACACAGCTGGTAAAGCCGGAATCTCCGGAAACTGCACCGAGACTGTGTCCCAACTGTCAGGCAGAAGTGCCGGAAGGAGCCAATTTCTGCAGCAACTGTGGAACATCCCTTACCAAGGACACTCCGAGACCAGTGGCTGGGAGAGTATGTACACACTGTGGAACGGAGGCAAAGCCGGGTAGCTTGTTCTGTACGGAGTGCGGAGAATCCC
>CALXFW010000106.1 GCA_944387685.1 uncultured Oscillospiraceae bacterium | reverse complement strand
ACAATGTCGATGATGCCGATGCCGTTGGCGCCGCCCAGGGCGTTCAGCTTCTCAATGATCTTGGATGCCTTCATCTTCTCTCCGTCGATGGCCACAGGGGCGCCGGCCTCAAAATCGATGGTCACGTAGGTGGGCACGTCGGGCGCCTGGAAGGGGGACACGCCCATCTCCAGGAAGCCGGGCTTGTCGTAATCCGGCTCGTTGGCGGGGTCCTCCAGGTCCAGGCCCTCGTGGCTCAGGTGCCACAGGTTCTTGTCCTTGGAGTAGCTGGTCTCCCGGCTGATCTTCAGGGGAACGTTGTGGGCCTCGGCGTAGTCGATTTCCTCGTCCCGGGACTTGATGTCCCACTCCCGCCAGGGGGCGATGATCTTCATCTCCGGAGCGAACCGCTTGATGGCCAGTTCAAACCGGACCTGGTCGTTGCCCTTGCCGGTGGCGCCGTGGGCGATGGCATCGGCCCCCTCCGCCAGCGCGATCTCCGCCAGCTTCTTGCCGATGACAGGCCGGGCGAAAGCGGTGCCCAGCAGATAGGTCTCATACTTGGCGCCCATCTTCAGAGCGGGGATGATGATGTCGTCCACCATCTCGTCCACCAGGTCGGCCACAATCAGCTTGCTGGCGCCGGTGGCAATGGCCTTGGCCTCCAGGCCCTCCAGCTCATCGGCCTGACCCACATTGCCGGCAACGGCAATGATCTCGGGATTGTTGTAGTTCTCCTTCAGCCAGGGGATGATGATAGACGTATCCAGGCCGCCGGAATAGGCCAGCACAATTTTCTTGATGTTATCCTTGTTTGCCATGTGAATACCCTCCGAATGAATAATATTCATGTTTGTCGTTTAATATACAGGGATTATACTCCCGCGAATGGATTTTGTCAACGCTTGTTTGCATAAAAATACCAGGTCCGGGGATTTTCGGTATTTTCGACGCTTTTCCGGCAAAAAGCCCCCCGGCAGCAGGCATTTTCCACAAAAAAGGCCGGTGGAGAACGGAATCCCATTGCGGAAATTCCTGGGCTTTCCTCGGAATACCCCGGGAATCTGCCCTTGTTTGTCCTGGCTGTTCTGCATATTTCAAGCGGATACCTGCATATTCCATAAAACTTCCCTCCGGATGCTTCCGGCTGCATCCAGCGGCGCTGTATATTCTCCCGAAAAAACACCGGCGCGCTTCCGCGCGCCGGAATTTCCGTGTCACTCCGTCCAGAGGAAATTCATAAATCCGGGAACCTGCTTTTCCCAGTCTCCCTCCCAGTGGCCGCCGCCCACCTGGGAGTAAAGCATCACCGCCGCGCCCCGCTTTTTCAGCAAATCCGCCGCCTTCTTGTTCCACAGATAGGTCTTGCTGCTGCGGTCCTCCTTGTCGGGATTTTTCAGCCCATAGGCCTCCTTGGTTCCCCAGGAGAGGTAGGCCCGGGTGTCCGGGCTGAGGTCGCTGCGCTTCAGGTCATCGGTCAAAGGCCCCATGCAGAAGCCGATGGCGCTGGACAGGCACCCGGCCTTGGAGAACCAGCGGTTGTAATGGGTCACCCCGTACAGGGCCATCAGGCCGCCCATGCTGGAGCCGGCGATTCCGGTGCACTCCCGGAAGGGGATTGTCCGGTACTCCCAGTCAATCAGGGGCTTAACCTGGCCCACAATCCAGTCCATGGTCTCCTGCCCCATAGGGGGAATCCCGGCAAAGTGGCTGCTCCGGTTGGCAGGATAGGGCATATACTCACTGAGCCGCTCGTCCCCGTCATGGCCGCACTCAATGCCCACCACAATCATGGGCTTCTCCCAGCCGCTGAGAAATTCCTCCAGTCCCCAGCACTTGCCGTAGGTGGCGTCCGCATCCCGGAACAGGTTGTGGCCGTCAAAGAAGTACATCACCGGATAGCGTTCCTCCGTCTCGTAATACCCTTCCGGCAGATAGATGTGCAGGGGCCGGTTGGTCCCTTTGGGCGGATACAAAAAATCCCGTTTAATCAGCATATACCCTTCTCCTCACTGTCCATTTCTCCCGGCTGCCAGCCGGTCTGCACGCCAACGACACCTCTCTGGGTCTCCATGGCCCGCAGAATCTTCCGCCGCATTCCCACCATGATGGGAATGGCCAGGGCCAGACTCAGCAGGTCCGCCACCGCCTGCACCGTAGCCACGCCATAGGCTCCCAGGAGCCAGGCCATCAGGTGCAGAATGGGAATAAAGCAGGTGCCCTGCCGGGCGGACGCCAGAATCAAGGCATCCCGGGCGTTGCCCAGGCCCGCGCAGAGCATATTCACCGTGGCCACCCAAGCGTGAATCGGCAGAGCGATGCACTGGCTGACCATGCAGATCACGCCGATCCAGCGCATCTCCGGGTCCGGCCCGGCAAATACCAGAATAATCCGGTCCGCCAGCAGCGCCAGAACCAGTCCCATCAGAGCCGAGCCCACAATGGCCACCCGGGCGCTGTAGCGGTAGCTCTCCTCCACCCGGTCATAGCGTTTTGCCCCCCAGTTGAACCCCGCCACCGGCTGAAAGCCGTTGCCGAAGCCCAGAATGATGCCAAAGGGGAACATCATAATCTTGGTGCACACCCCGATGCCCGCCAGCACCGAATCGGAGATGCTTCCCGCCAGATCGTTGAGCAGGATGGCCGAAACCACCGCCAGCCCCGTGCGGAACATGGAGGAAGACCCTACCGAAAGGATCTTGGTCAGGATGTCCCGGGTGCAGTGGAAATTGCGGATGCTCAGATGCAGCAGGCTCCGCCGGGTGAGATAGGGAAAAATCAGAATGGAAAAGCTGACCCACTTGGAGATTGCCGTGGCCAGGGAGGCCCCCGCCACTCCCATATTCAGCCCGAAAATAAAGATCGGGTCCAGAACGCAGTTGAGAATGCCGCCGAAGCCCATGCCCACCATGCTCAGTGTGGCACTGCCCTCGCTGCGCAGGCACTGGTTCATCACAAAGCTTGTGGCCATGAAGGGCGCGGCATAGAGCACATAGGTGGCATAATCAATGGAATACTGCTCGCAGGTGGGGGTAGCCCCCAGCAGCCGCACCATGGGCGTCATGAATACCATGCCCACCACCATCAGGACGGTGCCCAGTCCCCCCGCCAGGAAGAAGGCGGTGGAGAGCACCTGGCTGGCCTTCTTCTCGCTGCCCTCTCCCAGGAGCCGGGCAATGTAACTGTTGGCGCCCACCGCCAGCATGGAGCCGGCCATCATAATCAGCTGGTCCAGGGAGGCATTGACGCTCACCGCCGCAGTGGCGTTGGTTCCCAGGGAACTGACGAAGTAGGTGTCCGCCAGGGAATAGATGGAGTTGATCAGAAACGCCACAATGGTGGGAATGGCCATCTGGGGAATCACCCGGGAGATGGGCTCGTTGAGCATCCGGCTCTTTCGCAGTTCCTGGTTCTGGGCATGTTTGCTCATGGCTGCATTTCCTTTCTGTTTGGAATGAAGGGGACATTCGTTTAGAAAAGCAGCATGCGACGCCTTCCGCGTCCTCACCCCGCACTTTCTTCCATCATAGCGGATATCGGGACAAAATGCAACCATCTGGAAAAAAACTGCCATTTATACAGGATTGGCCCTGTTTTCTAATACATTATTGACAATGGAAATCAAATCGCCTATACTATATTTGGTTGAATTGCGTAAAAACCCAAACTTTACAAAGGATAAGGTGATTCACATGTACATGGACGATTATAAGCGCTGGCTGGAGGCCGACCTGGAGGACCCGGCGCTTACCGAGGAACTGAAATCCATTGCCGGGCAGGACGAGCAGATCAAGGACCGCTTCGCCGTTGCCCTGAAATTCGGCACCGCCGGTCTGCGGGGCGTGCTGGGAGCGGGCACCAACCGGATGAATATTTACGTCGTCCGCCAGGCCACCCAGGGCCTGGCCAACTGGGTCAAGACCCAGGGCGGCAATCAGCTGGTGGCCATCTCCTACGACAGCCGGATCAACTCCGACGTATTCGCCAAGACTGCGGCCTGCGTGCTGGCCGCCAACGGCATCCATGTCCGGATTTACGACGCTCTGATGCCTGTGCCCGCCCTGAGCTTCGCCACCCGGTACTATGGCGCCAACGCCGGCATCATGATTACCGCTTCCCACAACCCCGCCAAGTACAACGGCTATAAGGCCTACGGCCCCGACGGCTGCCAGATGACCGATGACGCCGCCGCTGTGGTGTACGCGGAGATCCAGAAAACCGATATCCTCACCGGCGCCAAGTGGATGTCCTTTGAGGACGGGCTCTCCCAGGGTCTCATCCAGTATGTGGGTGACGACTGCAAGGAGGCCCTGTACGACGCCATCAAGGCCCGCTCCGTCCGTCCCGGCCTGTGCAAGACCGCTGGGCTGAAGCTGGTGTACTCTCCCCTGAACGGCTCCGGTCTGGTGCCCGTCACCCGGGTGCTCCATGACATCGGCATCGACGACATCACCATTGTCCCCGAGCAGCAGTACCCCGACGGCAACTTCCCCACCTGCCCCTATCCCAACCCCGAAATTTTTGAGGCACTGAAGCTGGGCCTGGAACTGGCCAAGTCCTCCGGCGCCGACCTGATGCTGGCCACCGACCCCGATGCCGACCGGGTGGGCATCGCCATCCGCTGCCCCGACGGAAGCTATGAGCTGGTCTCCGGCAACGAAGTGGGCGTGCTGCTGCTGGACTACATCTGCCAGGGCCGGATTGAGAAGGGCACCATGCCCAAGAATCCCGTGGCGGTGAAGTCCATCGTCTCCACCCCCCTGGCCGACGCCGTGGCTGCCCACTACGGTGTGGAGATGCGCAATGTGCTCACCGGCTTCAAGTGGATTGGCGACCAGATCGCCCGGCTGGAAGCTGCGGGAGAGGTGGACCGGTTCATCTTCGGCTTTGAGGAGAGCTACGGCTACCTGGCCGGTCCCTACGTCCGGGACAAGGACGCCATCATCGGCTCCATGCTGATCTGCGAAATGGCCGCCTACTACCGCTCCATCGGCTCGTCCATCAAGGAACGCCTGGAAGCCATCTACGCCCAGTACGGCCGGTACCTGAACAAGGTGGACTCCTTTGAGTTCCCGGGTCTGTCCGGTATGGACAAGATGGCCTCCATCATGGAATCCCTGCGGACCAATCCCCCCAAGGAAATCGGCGGCTATGCCGTCAACAAGGTTACGGACTACAAGAAGCCCGAGGAGACCGGCCTGCCCGCCGCCAACGTGCTGATCTACGCCCTGGAAGGCGGCGCCACTGTGGTGGTTCGTCCCTCCGGCACCGAGCCCAAGATCAAGACCTACTTCACCACCCTGGGCAAGGATCTGGCGGAAGCCGAGGCTCAGAAGGACAAGCTGGCTCAGGCGCTCAAGCCCATCCTGGCATAACCCCATCACAAAAATCCCGGTGCCGTGGCACCGGGATTTTTGGTGTGGAATCAGCTCCGGGCAGAGACCCGCTCTGCTTTGGCATCTCCCTGGCGGAAGATCCGCAGCAGCATCACCACCGCTACAATGGCCAGCACGAATTCCGCCGAGGACTGGGCATAGGCCAGGCCGTACAGCGGGAACAGGGCGTTCAGCAGGAACAGCAGGGGAATCTCCAGCACAATTTTGCGCAGGATGGCAAACAGCAGGGAATACTTTCCCATGCCCAGGGAGGCAAATACGCCCACCGCCATAAAGTCCGTACACATGAACACCATGCCCAGGCACATTCCCCGCAGGAACGCCGAGCCATAGGCAATGATATCCGCATTCTCCATAAACATCTCAATCAGGGCAGGCGCACCGAACCAGTAACCCGCCGTGACCAGGACCATAATGGGCAGAATGATGCCCATAGCAAAGGTGATGGTTCCCTTCATTCGCTTCCGGTTGCCGCTGGCATAGTTGTAGCTGACCAGGGGCATGATGCCCTGGGAGAAGCCCAGCGCCACCTGCATGGGCAGCATATTGATCTTCTGGGCCACACCCATGGCCGCCACGGCAGAAGCGCCATAGGCAGCGGTGAAGTTGTTCAGAATGGTGGTACCGGTGACATTGAGCAGATTCTGAATGGAGGCCGGAATTCCCACACCCA
>CALXFW010000105.1 GCA_944387685.1 uncultured Oscillospiraceae bacterium | reverse complement strand
TAGCTGTTGCGACCAGCATGCTTCTTCAGGGTCTCAACCAGGCTACGCTCAGGTTTTGCCTTCTTGTCCACGCCGTCAAAGCCGGAAACAGTCATGTTGCGGCGAGCGGGGGTATAAGGCTTAAAAGACTTAATTGCCATTTGCGTTTCTCTCCTTTATTGAGATTGGTTTTTAGACCATGCCCTCGAAGAACTCGATGGTCTTGGAATCCGGGGTCAGGGTGACAACGGCCTTCTTGTAGTCGGACCGCTTGCCGGCGGGGTAAGCGCCGGTGCGCTTGACCTTGCCCTTCATGCGGATGGTGTTGACCTTGGCAACCTTCACACCGAAGGCCAGCTCCACAGCTTCCTTGATCTGGCCCTTGTCGGCATTGACGTCCACCATGAAAACGTACTTCTTGTCAGCCACAGCCTCCATGGACTGCTCGGTGATGACAGGCCGTCTGATGATATCGTAAGCGTTCATTATGCGAATACCTCCTCGATCTTCCGCAGCGCTGCCTGATCCACAACCAGCTTGTTGGCGTTGACCACGTCATACACGTTCAGCAGGTTCGCGAAGGTGACCTCGCAGCCGGGGATGTTGCGGCCGGACTTGACCACATTCTGATCGGCCTCAGCGGTGACAACCAGGGTCTTGGTGTCGCAGCCCACAGCCTTCAGGAAGGCGGCGAACTGAGCGGTCTTGGGAGCGTCCATCTTGATGGAGTCGATGACCACCAGGTTGGCCTCCGCCACCTTGGCGCTGAGCACGCTCTTCAGAGCCAGGCGCTTGGCCTTCTTGTTCAGGGTGTAGCTGTAGTCCCGGGGCTTGGGGGCAAACACGATGCCGCCGTGGGTCCACTGGGGAGCCCGGGTGCTGCCCTGACGGGCCCGGCCGGTGCCCTTCTGACGCCAGGGCTTGCGGCCGCCGCCGGAAACCTCAGCGCGGGTCAGAGCGCTCTGGGTGCCCTGGCGCTTGTTGGCCAGGTGATTCTTAACCGCGTCGTGGACAACAGACGCGTTGGGGGTGATGCCGAACACAGCTTCGGAGAGCTCGATCTCGCCAACCAGCTTGCCGGACATATCATAAACATTCGTCTTAAGCATGATTTACGATCTCCTTTCCTTAGCCTCTCGCGGAAGCCTTCTGGGGATTTCTGCCGGAAGCCTTCTGCGGGTTCTTGCTGATGCCAGCCTCGGCATTCTTGATCTTGTTGTTCTTGACGGTGTTGCGGATGTAGACCAGACCACCCTTGGGGCCGGGAATGGCGCCGCGGATGACGATCATGTTCAGCTCTGCGTCCACCTTGACAACATCCAGATTCTCGATGGTGACCTGCTCATTGCCCATCTGACCGGCGCCGATCTTGCCGGGGAAGATCCGGGACTGATGAGAGGAGGCGCCCATGGAGCCGGCGTGACGATGCACAGGGCCGCCGCCGTGGGTCATGGGGGTCCGTCCGGCGCCGTGACGCTTGATAACGCCCTGGTAGCCGTGGCCCTTGGAGATGCCGGTAACGTCGATCTTGTCGCCGGCGGCGAAGGTGTCGGCCTTGACGACGTCGCCCACGTTCATGTCGGCAGCGCCTTCCAGCTTGAACTCCTTCAGGTACTTCTTGGCCTCGACGCCGGCCTTCTTCAGGTGGCCAGCCTCAGGCTTGGACAGCTTGGACTCCTTGATATCCTCAAAGCCCAGCTGGACGGCGGTGTAGCCGTCGGTCTCAACGGTCTTCTTCTGAGTGACAACGCAGGGGCCTGCTTCCACGACGGTAACAGGAATCACCTTGCCGCTCTCATCGAAGATCTGGGTCATACCCACTTTTTTGCCGATGATTGCTTTCTGCATGGTTGGTTTTCTCCTTTTTTAATAGGTTATTGGTCGGCACACCCCATTGGGAAGGCAGCCGACATGACCCGTCCGCCCGATGCCAGACAGTGCGGGCTGCTGCAATGCGTTGTTACGTAAATTACAGCTTTATCTCAATCTCAACGCCAGCGGGAAGGTCCAGGCTCATCAGGGCCTCGATGGTCTTCTGGTTGGGGTTGAGGATATCGATCAGTCTCTTATGGGTTCTGCGCTCGAACTGCTCACGGGAGTCCTTGTTGACGTGGGGGGACCGAAGGATGGTAACAACTTCCTTCTTGGTGGGCAGCGGGATGGGGCCGGACACCTGAGCGCCGTTGCGCTTGCCGGTTTCCACGATCTTTGCCGCGCTGGAGTCGATCAGCTGGTGATCATAGGCCTTCAGCCGAATGCGGATCATCTGGTTTGCCATGGTTTGTTTTCCTCCTTGAAATAACGTACTCAGTTTGCGTAGTGTCTGGGTACGGTCGAGCTGTTTTGTCCGCGCCGCCGTGCGTATCATTCCACGTCATGAAAAATGGCCGACCGAGGCCGACCCTATCCGCTGCGCGGCGATATACGCCAGACGCTTCGAAAGCAGTTCAGCCGCCCGATGACCGGACATACTCCGCGGAAGTTACCGCCCTTCGGCGCAATCTCCCGCATCATCGCAGTGCGCGCGCAGTATCCCCTACACGCGCCCAGTTATGATACCATCCTTTTCCCGGTTTGTCAAGAAGAAATTCAGGAAAAATCACAAACTTCACCTAAAAAATTCGTTAAAACTGCGAATGCTTTTCCCGGCAAAAACCGGCCGGAGCAAATGCTCCGGCCGGTTCCATTATTTCAGTTCCCAGAGTTTCACCTGGCTGGCTTTCTCATACAGCCGCAGGTAGCTGTCGTAGCGGGTTTTCTCAATCTCTCCCGCCTCCACCGCCGCCCGCACGGCGCACTCCGGCTCCTGCCGGTGGGTGCAGTCGTCAAAGCGGCATTTGCCCAGATAGTTTCCGAAGTCCGGAAAGGCGTATTGGAGATTTTCCTTGAGAATGACCTCCATCTGATCCGTGTCAAAGGAGGAAAAGCCTGGGGTATCCGCCACATAGGTATCCTCCCCCAGGGCGTAGAGCTCCACGTGCCGGGTGGTGTGCCGTCCCCGGCCCAGCTTTTCGGAAACTTCTCCGGTGGCCAGGTGCAGCTGGGGGCACAGCCGGTTGAGCACGCTGCTCTTGCCCACGCCGGAGTTGCCGGTAAAGGCGGTGAGTTTTCCCCGGAGCAGCTGGGCCAGCCGGTCCACTCCATCGCCGGTTTCGGCGCTGGTGCGGATTACCGGAAAGCCTGCGTGTTCGTAAATCCGGACCAGGTCCACCGCCGGGTCCAGGTCGCACTTGTTTACGCACAGGTAAACCGCCACCCCCTGGTCGCCGGCAATGGCCGCCACCCGGTCGATGAGAAACGGCTCCGTCACCGGATTCACATTGGCGGCAAATACCACTAGGGCATCCACGTTGGCCACCGCCGGGCGGACAAAGCTGTTCTTTCTGGGCAAAATCCGCTCCACCATCCCCCGGTTTCCCTCCAGGGAAATTTCCGCCAGGTCTCCGGTGAGGGGGCTGCTTCCCGCCTTGCGGAGAATGCCCCTGGCCCGGCAGGTCACCAGGCCCCGTTCCGTCTGCACATCGTAAAAGCCGCTGATGGAGCGGACAATCCGTCCGGTAAGGCGCTTATTCATCCCCGCTCTCCTTGGTGAATTCCACCGTCTGGGTCCGCAGGTAAGCGCCGTCAATGTACAGGTCATACTCCTGGGTGCCGGTTCCGCTCAGGTCCACATAGGTCTGGGTGGTTCCCGGCGGCACCAGCTTGGAGGCCACAACCTCCGTAGACCCCTTCAAGCAGACCTCCAGGCGGTATTCCACCTGCCGGTCCGGCACCTCCAGCGGCACAGAGAAGGATTCCGTCTCCTCCGGGACTGTGGCCGGGGATGTCTCCTGAACCGGCGGCTCTGTTTCCTTGGGTCCCTCGGAATACTGGATGATGATTTCCGAGGTCACATCCGTGTCTGTATCCTTGGTCACAGACTGGTAAATCACTTCGTTCTTGGGCTTTTGGCTCTCCATGGGCTCGTAGCGAACCTTCTCGAAACCCAGCTGGGTCATCAGTTCCTTCACCAACTCCAGGTCCTTGCCAACCACATCCGGCATGGGAGCAGTAACCACCGCAGGTCCGGAGCTGACATAGATGTACACCGTCTGGCCTTCCTTCACATCCGCGCCGGCAGCAGGGTCGGTGCGGATCACCAGGCCTTCTTCATATACGTCGCTGGATTCCTTCTTGCTCAGGGGCTTGTAGCCCTGGTTTTCCAGAAGCTTGTAGGCATCCTCCGCATCGGCACCCACGAAATTATCCATGATGTTGGTCTCCGGCTCCGGACCCATGCTCACGGTGATCCACAGGTCCGTACCCCGCTGCACCCGCTCTCCTCCGCCAGGCTGCTGGCCGATGATCTGATTCTCATCGTACACATCGCTGTACTGCCTGGGCATCTCCCGGATGTTGAAGTCGCTGTATTTTTCCGCGAAGCCCTCTCCATAGACCTCGCCTTCCAGATAAGGCACATCCACGTAATCCCGTTCCTTGTCCAGAAGGGCGCCGTTGAACAAAGCCACCAGGAAGATAATGATGGCAACCACCACCACCGCGCTGATGATGACAATGGCCGTGGTGGCCACCCGGCTGCGCTCTTCCTCCTTCTTTCGGGCCTCCGCCTTTTTGCGCTGCTGGGCGCGGCGGGCGCTGTCGGTTTTCCGGCTGGGAGGATTCTGGGGGATGGTTCCGGTCCGGCGCTGCTCCGTGCCGGTATGCAGACGCATACTGTCGGTGCTGGCCCGGACACCGGTTTTGGCCTGGACCTTCTTCTCCGCGGTGGTTCTGGGCTGGGAGCCGCTGGGAATGGCCCGGGTGGCATCGTCCACCAGGAAGCGATGGTCGAACAGAATGGCCGGGTTCTTCCGGAACTCCTCCATATCCTGGAGCATTTCCGTGGCGGACACATACCGGTCCCGGACATCCAGCGCCATGGCCTTCATAATGATCTGCTCCAGCCCGCCCGGAATGTTGGGATTCAGGGTGGAGGGCATGGGCGCGCCGCCATTGATGTGCTGAATGGCCACCGCCACAGCCGATTCCCCGTCGTAGGGAGGCCGCCCGGTCATCATTTCATACATGACCACACCCAGGGAATACAGGTCGGACCGGTTGTCCGTATGACCGCCCTTGGCCTGCTCCGGGGATATGTAATGGACAGAGCCCAGGGCCTCCTTGGTCAGGGTGTTGCTCTTGTTCATCACCCGGGCGATGCCGAAGTCCATGACCTTCACCGAGCCGTTTTTCAGCACCATCACGTTGTGGGGTTTGATGTCCCGGTGGACAATGCCCCGGCTATGGGCGTGCTCCAGGCCCTTGCAGATCTGCATGGAGAAGTGAAGGGTCTCCTTCCAGTTCAGCACGCCCTTTTTCTCCATGTACTGCTTCAGAGAAATGCCGTCAATCAGCTCCATCACGATGTAGTTGGCGGCATCGGAGGAGGAAACATCATACACCTGGACGATGTTCGGGTGGCTGAGCATGGCCACTGCCTCTCCCTCCGCGTGGAACCGGCGGCGGAACTCCTCGTCCTGGGAAAATTCATCTTTGAGTATTTTAATGGCGACCAGCCGGTTGAGCCGGTGGCAGCGGGCTTTATAGACAACGGCCATGCCGCCGCTTCCGATCATTTCCAGAATCTCGTACCGGTTATCCAGCAGCCGTCCAATATATTGATCCATACGTTCCATTCGCTCCTTTCGCGGCTCTCGGCTAAATCACAACCAGTACGCTGGTCACATTGTCCGGTGCGCCCCGGTTCTTGGCAATACTCAGCAGCCGCTTGCAGCAGTGCTGCTTATTGACACCGTGAACCACTTCAAACAGGATTTCCTGATCATCCAGCAGATTGCTCAGGCCATCGGAGCAGAGCAGCAGGTAGTCGCCTCTGCTCATGTCCCGGTGGAAGATATCGCAGGTCACCATCGGCTCCGTGCCGATGGCCCGGGTGATGAAGTTCTTCCCCGGGTAGCTCTTGGCCACTTCCGGGGTAATTTCTCCCCGGTCCACCATCATCTGCACCAGGGAGTGGTCCTTCGTAATCTGCTGGATACCGCTGCGGTTGATGCCGTACGCCCGGCTGTCTCCCACATTGACCACGGTGGCCCGCCGTCCGGAGATCAGGGCCGCCACCAGGGT
>CALXFW010000104.1 GCA_944387685.1 uncultured Oscillospiraceae bacterium | reverse complement strand
ATCGCAAAAGCGGAGAACCCTATTTTACCCACCCGCTGAAGGTCTGCTCCACCCTGATCAGCTACGGTATCGATGACGATGTTACTCTTGCAGCTGCCATTCTCCATGATGTGCTGGAGGATTGCGGGGATAAGCTCCCCGACGGCGGACAAAGCCTGATCCAGGAGTACGGCATTGCCCCGGAAGTGGTGGAGACCATTTCCCTGCTCAGCAAGCGTTCCGGACTGGATGACCAGCAGTTGGGAGAATATTTCCAAAAAATCGAGAAAAATCCCCGGGCTGCTCTGATCAAGCTGGCTGACCGATTACACAACAGCGGAAGCCTGTACACCTTCACCGATAAAAAGATGGCAAAGTATCTGCGGGAAACCAATCTGTTTTTGATTCCCATGGCATCTTACTGCAAGAAGTACTACCCCCAGTACGCCAACGCCTTCAGCATTCTCAAAAGCAGCATCACCGCTCTGAATGACAGCATGGCGGCCATGCTGTCGCGGGTTTCCCAAGGCCAGAAATGACAACATATCCAGAAAGAAAAGGAGAGAAACATATGAAAATTACCATGAAGATTCAGGATATCCACTACGGAGATGTGGCCGTCCAGGCCCTTCCCCTGCTGGTGGAAAAGCGTCCCACGGAAGATACTGCCATGAACAAGCTGCTCAGAGCCATTGCGCATTTGCCGGAGGATGTGGTCTATTCTCTGTTCGATGCCATCCCTCAGCAAGAGAAAAACGAAATTGTTTCCCTGCTGGTTCAGGAAAATAAAGAAAAGATTCTTGCATATGCCACCCAGTTTCTCCAGGAGCAACGGATCGGCCTGACCATCCAGAATCTTGCAGTCGCTTCTGATCTGGCGTTGGAACTGGATATTCTGGATATTGATTACGGAAGTCTGGTTCAAAAGCTTCTGCCTCTGATTCAGGATAAACTGGCTGAAGAGCATGACAACATGGCAAATATTCTGGGGAAAATTCCGGCAGGCAGTTCGAACATCCTTCTAGGCTTTCTGCCCCAGAAGGCAAAAAACGACATTGCAGCCTACTTGATCAACAAGGGCCAGGATCAGATTCTCCGTTTTGCCATGCAGGCGGCAGCAAATCGAAACATCCGCCTGGAACTGGCAGACTTGAATGTAGAGACATGATGAAAGGGTGACTGATATGGCAAGTATTAAGATGCCAATATATTATGTAAAATACCAAAATTCAGAAGAGGCAACAGAATACAGCCGAAAGCTGGCGATTCATCAGGCAAGGAAGTTTGAGAACAGCGTGATGATATTTATGGTCGTCTGGATGGTCATAAGTGGGGTTTCTGTGCTGTTTAATAGCGGGACGGTATCTGCAATCATGGTATTTTTAGGAGCAGTTCTCGGCGTTTTTGCTGGGAATTTATATAATAAGAAATTAAAAATGTACTACGAAGCAAAAAGAGATGCGGCATTACGCAGAGATTGCACAAAATAGCGTATTTCCGGCGGGAAGACACATCCATCCGTATGTATAGGAAAAAGGGTGCGGTGATCCATTACCAGACATACATAGACTGGAAAAAAATGTTGACGTTGATAAATAAGGAGGATAATAACTATGAGCCCTATTTTGGTGGTATTTTTCATTGTGGCCATTGGTTCAATCGGCGCTTTTGTTTCCCGTAGCCTCAACTCGAACTATGTCAAAAACGAGCGTTATTCCGCTGACATTGACCAAAGTAGAAATAGTATAAAGAATGTGCTTGCGCCAGGTGAGGAGGTAATACTGGTTGACAGTGGAAGAAGAACAAACGATGCCTTTGCAATGTCTAATGCCGGGATTTACTACCTTAAAAAGGGGGAGCTGGTGTTCCACGCTGCATACAATGACATTCAAAAACTCAAATTTATGAACTTTACCGGAGACAAGGTTTCCTCTATTGAAAATGTGGAGCATATCAAAATCGTTTCCCATCCAGGCTCCTGCACCCTGTACAGCTTCCCTAAGGCGAAAGAAATCGCATCCATATTGGAGCAGAAGTGCTTCTAAGATTGCTCCCCATTGCTATATATAAGGGAGATATCTTATGAACCGTGAACAGCTCAGAAAAGAAAAGGCCATCTGCAAAGAACTGCTCCGCATTGAAAAAGAAGAAAGTAATCTGGCTCAGGCGACCCGGAAAACAAAGCCTGCCGGTTGGAAGCAGGAACTGGAAAACCGGATTCCGGAAAAGGTTTACTCCGGTTTGGAATCGGCTTTTGCCAAAGGTTTCTCCCTGGTCTTTCAGCAGGGCCGAGGGATCATAGAAAAAACCTACCGCAAGTCGGACTTGGAAGCGGAGTATGCCATCCGGGACTTTGCGATTCAGCGGAAAGGCGGAAAAAAAGAACTGCGCCGGCTCCAATCCGGTGCTCGGCAAGGGAGCCTGCGCAATCTGGCTATGACCACGGTAGAGGGCATGGGCCTGGGGGCGCTGGGCATCGGGCTGCCGGATATTGTTCTCTTTCTGGGGACACTGCTCAAAGGCGTTTATGAGACTGCCCTTGCCTACGGATTTGCATATGACACCCCACAGGAACAAATGTGGATTCTGAAAATGCTGTCCACCTCCCTGTCCTCCGGGGATGCCTGGGCAGAGGGAAACGTCCAGGTGGAGGAAATGATTGCTTTAGAAACTGTGGACATCACCCAGGAGGACCTGGCTCAGCAGATCAAGCAGACCGCCTCCGTTTTTGCCGTGGATATGCTGCTACTGAAGTTTATCCAGGGCTTGCCGGTGGTAGGCATTCTGGGTGGTGCAGCCAATCCGGTGTATTACCGCAAGGTTATGAAATATGTGCAGCTGAAATACCGAAAGCGCTATCTGCTGCGGCTGCTGGAAGGTGGAACAGAATGAAAACCGGATTTTTCCTCTCCCTGATTGGAATATTGCTGCTGGCCCTTTGGGGCCGGGGCAAGGTCTTTGTCAAATTGGGAATCCCCGGCGGGAAAGGATGGATTCCGTTATACGGAGGGTGTCGGCTGTATCAGCAAATCTGGAAGCCGGAAATGTTCTTTCTTGCCCTGATGGGCTGCT
>CALXFW010000103.1 GCA_944387685.1 uncultured Oscillospiraceae bacterium | reverse complement strand
GACCTGGGCGCCCGGGTGACCATTATCTCCCGCAGCGGGCCGAATCACTACGGAAACCTGCGCCTGCACCGTGATGCCTCGGTGATAGTGAACACCACGCCGGTGGGGATGTACCCCAATACCGGCGCCGTACCTTTGGACATTAAACAATTCCCCCATCTGGAAGGGGTTCTGGATGTAATCTACAATCCCGCCCGCACCCAGCTGCTGCTGGATGCGGAATCCCTTGGGCTCCCAAACGAGAACGGTCTGTGGATGCTGGTGGCCCAGGCCAAGGAAGCGGCAGAATGGTTCACCGGACAGCCCATCGATGATGCGGAAATCGCCCGGATTCACCGGAAATTGTCGGCACAGATGGAAAACCTGATTCTTATCGGGATGCCCGGCTGCGGCAAAACAACCATCGGCACGCTGCTGGCGGAAGCGTTGGGCCGGACCTTTGTGGACCTGGATGAAAAAATTGCCTCCGCCGCCGGAAAAACCATTCCGGAAATTTTTGCTCAGGATGGGGAAACGGTTTTCCGGGATTGGGAAACCCGGATTTTGGCGGAATACGGAAAGCAGTCCTCTCTGGTGCTCTCCACCGGCGGCGGCTGCGTCACCCAGCCCCGGAACTATCCCCTGCTCCACCAGAACGGGGTGCTGTTCTGGCTGCAGCGGGACCTGTCCCTGCTGCCTACCGACGGCAGGCCCCTGTCCCAGCGCAGTCCCCTGGAGGCGCTTTATGAGGCCCGGCGGGCACAGTATGCCGCCTTCTCCGACGCCGTTGTGGACAACAATGGGCCGGCAGAGAAAACAGTGGAACAGATTCTGGCCTATCTGGAGGGAGAAGCATGAAATTTCTGGTAATCAACGGGCCGAACATCAATTTCCTGGGTATCCGGGAGCCGGGTATTTACGGCAGCCGCAGCTTTGCGGATCTGCTTCGGCTGCTGGAGGACACCGCCCGGGAACTGGATGTGGAGGTAGAGCAGTTTCAGTCCAACCACGAGGGGGACATTGTGGACAAAATCCAGTGGGCCTACGGAAAGGTTGACGGTATCGTTATCAATCCTGCCGCCTATACCCACACCTCTGTGGCCATTCTGGATGCCCTGAAGGCCGTGGCCATCCCGGCGGTGGAGGTACACATCTCTGATGTAGACAGCCGGGAGTCCTTCCGGCAGGTCTCTTACGCAGGTCTTGCCTGCTGCAAAACCATCAAAGGTCATGGACTGGAAGGGTATCGGGAAGCCATATTGTTCCTGAAATCCCGGTTGGAAGCAACCTGATTCCTCCATGGACGGAAAATGCAGAATCTTTCGGGAAGGGCTCTGGCTTGCCGCCGGGCCCTTCCTGTTCGTTTTTCCGGGGATTTTCCCGTAAATGTTACGAAATCGTGATGTTGCTTGACTTTAGTGGGTATATGTTGTATAATTCATGAAGATTTTCTCGAAATGGAGTATCTTTTTATGAAAAAAGCAACCAGGATTCTGGTGCCTCTGGTGCTTGGACTGTTTATCTGCGCAAGTATCGTCTGGTACCTGTTCGTCTATGACCGGGACTTTACCCGGGATACCCTGCTCAGCCAGGCCCGCTTTCAGGACCTGCACGGAAACGCTCAGCTGTCCTCCTGGTTTTATGATCTGGCCTACGACTTCTCCAGCAAGGAGGAGAGCGTGGCCATTGAGCTGGCAAACCAGTACAAGCGCTCCGGCAACTACACCAAAGCAGAGCTGACCCTGACGCAGGCCATCAGCACCGCCCCCACCACAGAGCTTTATACCGCCCTTTGCTCCCTGTTCGTAGAACAGGACAAGCTTCTGGATGCGGTGAATCTGCTGGCCGGCATCACCAACCAGGACATCAAAGCAGAAATTGAGGCGCTTCGGCCAACCATTCCCACACCGGACTATGCCCCCGGCTACTTCAGCCGGTATGTGGACATCCAGCTGCTGTCCTCCGGCGACACGATTTACTACACCACGGACGGCACTACTTATCCCACCACCGCATTGCCGCCCTATTCCGACATGATTACCCTCCCCGCCGGTGAAACCACCATACTCGCCGTGGCCGTGGGCAGCGATGGGCTGGTCAGTCCCCTGGCGGTTCTGAACTACACCGTCACAGGCGTCATCGAGGAAGTCACATTTGTGGACGCTGAGATGGAGTCCGCGATCCGCACCGCCATCGGCGTGGATGCGGATGAAACCGTCTACACCAATCAGCTGTGGGAAATTCTGGAATTTACCGTCCCCGAGTCCGCCAGCCTGATTGTGGACCTGAGCCTGATGCCCAACCTGACCACCCTGACAATTCAGAACAAAAGTGTCGACTCTCTGTCCTGTCTGGCAGATCTGACCAATCTGACAGAGCTGGACCTGAGTGGTTCCCGGTTCCCCTCTGAGGACCTGGCGATTCTGGCCTCCCTGCCCTCTCTGTCCCGGCTGACGCTGAATGACTGCAGCCTGAGCACCATTTCGGATCTGGAAGGGGCAAACGCGCTGACCTACCTGGACCTGAGCAACAACACCGTCCGGAATCTGGAGGCCCTGTCGGCCATGTCCAACCTCCAGGAGCTGAATTTGGAGCACAATGCGGTCACCGCTTTGGATTCCCTGGCTTCCCTTTCCCGTCTGGAGACGCTGAACCTGAACTACAATGCCGTCACTGATCTTTCCCCGCTTACCAGCTGCGTTCAGCTGAGCTGGCTGGAAGTCGGAAACAATCAGCTCACCAGCGTCAGTCCCGCTGCCAATCTCCCCAGCCTGACACACTTGGGCGTGGATTCCAATGAATTGACCGATGTTTCTCCCCTCGCCTCCTGCACGGAACTGACCTATCTGAATCTCTCCAGCAATTCCATTTCCAGCATTTCCGCTCTGAGCACTCTGACCAAACTGGAGAGCTTCCTGTTCTCCTCCAACCAGGTGGAATCCCTCCCGGACTGGCCGGATGATTGTCCCCTGCAGACCATCGACGGCTCCTACAACGCCCTGAGCAACATCGATGTTCTCAAAAAGATGCAGTCGCTGACCTATGTATACATGGACTACAACCTGCTGACCAACATTGACGCCCTGGCCGACTGCTACCGGCTGGTTCAGGTGAATGTCTTCGGCAATCAGATCAGCGATGTATCCAGCCTGCGGGAGCACGATATCATCGTAAACTACGACCCCACCGTGGAATAAATTCCAGCAAAATACCGGTTCCCCATTCAAGGGAACCGGTATTTTTTGCCCTCCCGGATTCGGGAGGGCAAATTGTTATTCCTTGTCTTCTTGGGTAATCACCCGGGGAATGAACCGGGAAGCCATCTTTCCTTTCCCCTTCTGCTTGACGTAGAAGAAGCCGATGACAGAAAACACAACCGCGCCGATCAAATTCACGAACAGGTCCTTCATGGTGTCGTGCAGGCCAATATCCAGGTACCCGCCCAGGCCCAGGGCCTGCTGGCTTCCATCGGAATGGACCACAATCACATCGGTAATGTCTTTGATGCGCACAACCTGATTTTTCAGAGTCTGGTCCAGCTCAACGGTATTGATGGTGTTGACCACCGTATCCTTCTGCATATCCAGGCCCAGCAGGCAGTCGCCGCTGAACTCAAAGAACTCCCACAGCACACCCACCGTCATGGAGAAGCAGAACGCCACAATCGCCAGATACACCGGAGACAGCTGAAAGGAAAACCGCTCGCTCCGGTTCAGCATATCCACCAGGGCAAATCCAATGGCTGCGCAGAGGAAGCCGTTGATGGTATGCAGCATGGTATCCCAATGCGCCACTCGAACGTAGAAGCTGCTTAATTCGCCCAAAATTTCTGCTGCAAATATGAACAGCAGAATAATGATCTCCAAAGTGCTGGGAAGTTCAATTTCCAGACGCTTGGAAATGATGCTGGGCAAAATCATCAGGAACAAAGACAGGGCGCAAAGAAATACGCTCTGGTATTCCCGGAGAAAAATTGCACGGATCATTGCCAGGATAATCAGTCCGCGAAGGATGAGGTAAACCGTAAGTGTAGCTTTGTGCCGATACAGGTCCTGGTGTGTTTTCTGCTTTCTCTCTTTTTTCCCCATTTGCCTGCTCCTTTCCAAAAATATGTCTTCCCGGGTCTCCTCCGGGTCGCTTCATACCGCTTCCGCCTCCGGCTCCAGAGCCTTCTTTGCCGCAGACAGCATCAGCTTGATCCGATTCAGCTGATTCACCTCCGAAGCGCCGGGGTCATAGTCCACGGCAGCGATGTTGGCCTGGGGATAGTGTTTCTTCAGGGCCTTGATCACACCCTTGCCCACCACATGGTTGGGCAGACAGGCAAAGGGCTGGATGCAGACAATGTTGGGTGTGCCGGATTGGATCAGCTCCACCATTTCTCCCGTCAGGAACCACCCTTCTCCATACTGGTTGCCCAAGGAAAGGAAGGGCTTGGTAATCTCCGCCAGTTCCTTGATGGGCACCGGCGCACCAAACCGGGTGCTCTTCTTCAGGGCATCAATGGCGGGCTTGCGCAGGGTATAAATCAGCCGCAGAGCCGCCTCCGACAGTGCAGCGCCGATCTTTTTCGCTCCCAGGAACTCGGTTTTATACTTCCCGTTATAAATGCAATAATTCAGGAAATCCATCAGGTCGGGCACAACCGCCTCGGCGCCTTCCCGCTCCAGCAGGTCCACCAGGTGATTGTTGGCCAGAGGCATATACTTGACCAGGATTTCGCCCACAACGCCCACCCGGGGCTTCCGGATGGATTCATCCAGGGGCAGGGTGTCGAAATCCTTCACAATCTCCTGGCAATAGCGGCGGTAGAGCCGCATGGGATGCTTGCCCGTCAGCGCCAGAATGCACTTGTTCTTCCACTTCTGGTGCATGGCGTTGGCGCTTCCCGGCACCAGCTCATAGGGCCGGACCCGGTACAGGCAGCGCATCAGCAGGTCGCCGTATACCGCCGCCTGGAACAGATCCAGCAGCGCCCCGGCAGAGAGGGAGAAGCCCTCATTCTTTTCCATGCCGTTCATGTTGATGGAGATCACCGGCACATGGGGCAGCCCCGCCTTCTCCAGAGCCCGGCGGATGAAGGCCACATAGTTGCTTGCCCGGCAGCAGCCGCCGGTCTGACTCATAATGATGGCCAGACGGCTGGTATCATATTTCCCGGAGAGCACCGCCTCCATAATCTGCCCCACCACGGTGATGGAGGGGAAGCAGGCGTCGTTGTTGACGAATTTCAGTCCGGTGTCAATGGCCTTCCGATTGTCGTTGTCCAGCAGAACCACATGATAGCCGTGCTTGCGCATAACCGGCTCCAGGAAGTCAAAATGGATGGGACTCATCTGGGGAATCAGAAGGGTATATCCCTCCTCCCGCATTTCCCGGGTGAACTCCGCCCGATGATACTGCTGCTGGGCGGGCTTGGCCACAATCTGCTTCTCCCGGCGCATATCCATAGCGGCCAGCAGGCTGCGGATGCGGATGCGCACCGCTCCCAGATTGTTGACCTCATCGATTTTCAGCAGGGTGTAGAGCTTGTTGCTCTTTTCCAGGATTTCCGAAATCTGGTCGGTGGTCACAGCGTCCAGGCCGCAGCCAAAGGAATTCAGCTGCACCAGCTCCAAATCGTCCCGTTTGGCCACAAATTCCGCAGCGGAATACATCCGGGAGTGATACACCCACTGGTCCACCACCCGCAGGGGCCGCTCCTCATGGTCGGACACCGGCAGGCTGTCCTCGGTGAACACCGTCAGGCCATAGGAGGCAATCAGCTCCGGGATGCCATGGTTGATTTCCGGATCAATGTGATAAGGCCGCCCGGACAGAACGATGCCCCTTCCCCGGTTCTGCTCCATTTCCTGCAGCGCTCTTACGCCTTCTGCGCGAATGTCCTCTTTTGCATTATGCTGCTCCTCCCAGGCGGCATGAACCGCCTGACGGACCTCCTTCTCCGGAATCTGCCACTCTTCAGCTGCGGTTTTTACCAACCGGTCCGCAGCCGTCTGCTCCGAGGTGAAGGCGATGAAAGGCCGTATGTAGTGGACACTGCCGTCGGCAATGGCCTCCACGTTATTTTTCAGATTTTCCGCATAGGACACCACAATGGGACAGTTGTAGTGGTTCTGTGCCCCCTGGTTCTCCTGGTGCTCATAGAATACGCAGGGATGGAAGATGGTTTTGATTCCCTGGTTAATCAGCCATTGGACATGACCATGGGACAGCTTGGCCGGGTAGCATTCCGACTCAGAGGGGATGGATTCCATGCCCAGCTCGTAAATCTTCCGGTCCGAGAAGGGCGAGAGCACCACCCGGAATCCCAGTTCCCTGAAGAAGGTTGCCCAGAAGGGATAGTTCTCATAAATGTTCAGAATCCGGGGAATGCCGATGACACCCCGGGGCGCCTGCTCTTCCTCCAACGGGGGATAGTCAAAGATTCGCTTGCGCTTGTACTCCACCAGATTGGTTGCCTTCTCCTTCCCCTTTCCGCCGCCGGCGCCCTTTTCGCAGCGGTTGCCGCTGACGTGCCGCCGTCCGCCGGAGAAGGTATTCACGGTGAGCATACAGTTATTGGAGCATCCGCCGCAGCGGACGTTGGTGGTCTTGTAATTCAGCCGGAGCATTTCCTCCAGAGGCAGCATGGTGGTCTGCTGGCCGTGGTAGTGGCTTCTGGCAATCAACGCAGCGCCAAAAGCCCCCATCAGGCCGGAGATATCCGGGCAGGTTGCCTCCACCCCGGCGATTTTTTCAAAGGCACGGAGAACCGCCTGATTGTGGAAGGTTCCGCCCTGGACCACGATATGCCGGCCCAAATCCTCCGGGGAGGCCAGCTTGATAACCTTGTACAGGGCATTCTTGATAACGGAATAGGCCAGTCCCGCAGAGATATCGGATACCGGAGCGTCCTCCTTCTGGGCCTGCTTGACGTTGGAGTTCATAAACACCGTGCAGCGGGTTCCCAGGTCCACGGGAGCCTTGGCAAACAGGGCCTCCTTGGCAAACTCCGGAGCAGTATAGCCCAGGCTGGTGGCAAAATTTTCAATGAAGGAACCGCAGCCGGAGGAGCAGGCCTCGTTGAGCAGAATGGTGTCCACTGTGCCGTTTTTCAGCTTGATGCACTTCATGTCCTGGCCGCCGATGTCCAGAACGCAGTCCACTTCCGGGTCAAAGAAGGAGGCGGCTGTGCAGTGGGCAATGGTCTCCACCACGCCCTCGTCCAGGGAGAAAGCAGCTTTCATCAGGGCTTCCCCATAGCCGGTGGAACAGCCCCGAACCAGCTTCGCTCCCTCCGGCAGCACCCGCTTCAGCTCGCCCAGGGCGAACTGGGCCGTCAGGATGGGGTTGCCCTGGTTGCCCGCATAGAACGAATGGAGCAGCTGGCCGTCCTGTCCGATCACCACCATCTTGGTGGTGGTAGAGCCGGCGTCAATGCCCAGGTAGCAGTTGCCTTCATACCCGGCCAGCTCCTGCTTGCCCACCACCGCCTGGCTGTGACGGCTGCAAAATGCCTTGTACTCCCCCTCGTCCCGGAACAGGGGCTCCAGACGGGGCATCTCGAAGGTACCCTGCACGCCGGATTCCAGCGTGGCAATCAGGCCGTCGATCTGCACACCCTTTTGGTCCCTTGCCTCCAGGGCCGCGCCCATGGCAGCGAACAGGTGGGAGTTTTCCGGGTCAACCGTCGTCTCCTCCGTCAGCTTCAACGTGCGAATGAATGCCTGCTTCAGCTCCGTCAGGAAATGCAGCGGGCCGCCCAGGAAGGCCACACAGCCCCGGATGGGCTTGCCGCAGGCCAGGCCGGAAATGGTCGGATTCACCACAGCCTGGAAAATGGAAGCGGCCAGGTCCGCCTTGGTGGCCCCGTCGTTAATCAGGGGCTGGATATCGGTTTTGGCAAATACTCCGCACCGGGCGGCAATAGGGTAAATCCGCTGATAGGATTTAGCAGCCTCGTTCAGGCCGCTGGCATCGGTTTGCAGCAGGGCCGCCATCTGGTCGATGAAGGAGCCTGTACCGCCGGCGCAGACGCCGTTCATCCGTTCCTCCAGCCCTCCGGTAAAATAGATGATTTTGGCGTCCTCGCCGCCCAGCTCAATGGCTACATCCGTCTGAGGGGCTTCCTTCTGAAGGGCGGTGGCTACGGCCACGACCTCCTGGACAAACTCCATGTTCAGGGCTTTGCCCAGGTTGATGGCCCCGGAGCCGGTAATCTTCACCTGCAGCAGGCAGGGGCCCAGCTTCTGCTTGGCCTCCAGCAGCAGGGATTTCAAGGTGCCCTGGGTATGGGCATGATGACGGCGGTAATCCCCGAACAGGAGATTACCGTCCTGGTCCAGAACGACAAGCTTCACCGTGGTGGAGCCGATGTCAATTCCAGCGCAATAGGTTTTCATTTGTATCATTCCTCCAAGCCGACCGGGCGGCGCGCACCCGGTCTGAAACGCAAAGCGCGAAAAGAGATCAGATCACTTTTTGGAGTATCTGCGCAGCTGCTCCAGTTCCTCTGCAATCTCCTTCAAATGCACAGACAACGGGTATTGAGAGCGGAAAGGGCTAAAGAAGTGGTATTTAACCTTGTTTTTCAAATGCCCCGCCCGGATATGGGCCTTGATTTCCTCCAGATGCAGAACCACAGTGTGTTCCTCGGCAAACCGCTTCAGCTTGGCCGTCAGCTGGATGGAATGGGCCACATCCACAGCAAAGACCCCGAAGAAGACACCAATGAAGAAGGAAAACGCCAGATTCCGGGACAGCCAATCCAGCCCGCTGAGGATGTGGGGATGGATCAGGAAGTAATACAGGGCCCCCAGCACCGCCCAAGCCGCAGAGAAAGCCGGGCAGATGATTCCCTGAATGTTTCCCCACAGATTGGAGTAGTCCCAAAGCCGGACCTTCAGAAATTTCAGGCAGAACAGACCAGCCGCATACTCAATCAGCGTCATGCCCACTGCCATGGATGCGAACAGCGCCGCCTTATTCCAGAAGGGATTGGAAATCCACTGGAACCGCTCCAGGGAAGCCAGCAGATACAGTACGCAAAGCCCGAATCCGTAGATCGGCAGATACGGCCCGGTACAAAAACCCGGGTTAATCCATTTTTCCTTCTCCAGCGTCAGGTTTCGCCAGAGCAGTTCCAGTCCCCAGCCCAGCAGGGAACCGATGAAGAACAAATAAGCAAGTGTCAGAAAAATATTCATACTCTCTCACCATAATCCAGAATCGTCCTTATCTTACAAGTTTTTTCTAAAGATTTGCTTAACTTTTTATGTCTAAATTGTGAACAAAAGAATTGTGCCTCTCTCTTCACTCCCGCTGCAGGATGCGTTTGAAAATCCGTCTTGACATCGTTCGATACTTCTGCTATACTGCAAGTACTTAGCAATGCTAAATACAAGGCAGAGGTGATAACCATGGATGACCGATTCTCCCAGCAGCTGAAAAAGGGTGTGCTGGATATGCTGGTGCTCCATCTGATCTGTGTCAGCCCCCGGTACGGCTATGAACTGCTGACCCTGCTGAAAGAACAGTCTCAGGGGCTGTTCCAGCTGAAAGAGGGCACCCTCTACCCCATTTTGTACCGGCTGGAGGATGAGGGGCTGATTCATGCCGCCTGGAGTCAGGGAGAGGGCCGCACCGCCCCCAAGAAAATCTATGCCCCCACCCCGGAGGGCATTCAGGAAAATCAACGCCGTCAAGGGATTTGGGCGAAATTCGGAGACACTGTAGATCGCATTCTGCAAGGAGGAAATGAAGGTTGAAACATTGTAGTCTAAGTACCATTCCGAAAAAGGGCGCACAAACCCAAGCCCCCTAAGAGCGGGCGAAAAATGCAGTTATACTTAAAGTCTAAGTGGTGGATGGAGCAGTCACCAGATA
>CALXFW010000102.1 GCA_944387685.1 uncultured Oscillospiraceae bacterium | reverse complement strand
GTGGGGTCGATGATGTAGAGCACCTCATACTTACCGGTGATCTTAGCCATGTTGATTGCACCTCCTTTTGGACTTTTGGCCCCCGGTCGCGCCGGGAGCAAGGATTGTCCGCATTCGCAGACCCGATAATTTTATCGGATTTTCCCCGGAATGTCAAGGGAAATTTTTGAAAAAGCCCGGATTTTTTAACAAAATTCCCGGCATCCCGGGCAGAGCCTGGGAATTTCCGTGCACAATGCGACAAAAAACTATTGCATTTTGTGTTCGGCTCTGTTATAATACCATCCAGACGCAGGGTTCGTATATCGGTAATACAACGGCTTCCCAAGCCGTGAAGGCGGGTTCGACTCCCGTACCCTGCTCCACCAGGCAGAGCCTGGAGCCATTGCGCTCCGGGTCTTTTCCTTTTTCCGGGATTTCCGCCCGGCAACCAGGCTGTATCGGAAAGGATGCAATTACACAGGCAGGAAAAGGCCGCCCTTTCGGGCGGCCTTTATTCTGATGTGCGGCGGGCTGCGGGATCATGCCGCCATCGTCTCCCCCTGGGTCAGATAGGTCCGGCATTTTTCCAGTCCGGAGCCCAGGATTTCCATGGTCCGGGAATAGGAATTCTTGGCATTGGTGAACTGTTCCTCCGTCAGGCCGTACAGGGTCTTCCACTGGTCCTGCTGGGCCATATCCAGGGGCAGGATGTTGAACTCATATTTCCAGTCCGGGGTGACAAACTTGTTCACCCAGGTAGGCAGCACCTCCACGTCGGAGAGGGTCACGGTTCCATCGGAATATTGCTCGAAGGTGACGCTGAACACCACCCCATCCTCGGTATGGCCGGTTTTCAGCGCCATTTCCTCAATGCGCTGGTTGGACACCGCATTGCCCAGGGAGTAGATACACACCGTCCGGTGCTCCGGGTCGGTGGTGGAGGTAAGCAGGTCCATGGGCTGCACCACATGGGGATGGCCGCCGATGATCACATCCACGCCCATATCGCACAGCTTCTGGGCAATGGTCCGCTGGGTGGCATTCTCCATGGTTTCGTACTCCGTGCCCCAGTGGATATAGACAATGGTGGCCTCCGCCCCCTGCTCCAGCATTTCATCGTACACGCCCTGAATCTCGGTATAGAAGGCGGGCAGATCATCGGTGGTGAAATAATTCACCAGCGCCGGATTCTCCACCTTTTCATTGTTGTTCAGCCGGGGTTGGCCCCCGTCCATCACCATGGTATAGGTGTAGCAGGTGATGCCCAGCTGGATGCCGTTTACGTCTGCAATCAGGTAGCGGGGCTCCTGTTCGGTGAGCCGGGTACCCACCGAAGCAAGGCCCTTGGCCCGAACCTGCTCCACCGTCCGGGTCAGGCCGGGCATCAGGGTGTCGTAGCAGTGGTTGTTGGCGGTGAGCAGCAGGTCATACCCCGCCCCCGCCACGGAATCCAAAATGCTGTCCGGACAGTTGAAGCTGGGATTGCCCTGGTAGGGGAAATCCGAACCGCCCAAGGTGGTTTCCAGATTGGCCACCCCATAGTCCGCCTGGGAGATATAGGGGGTAATGTACTGGAACAGGGAATCGAAATTGTATTCTCCCTCCCCTGTGTAGCACTTGGCATCGTATTTCTCCAGGAAGAGGGTGCCGTGCATCAGCAGGTCTCCCATAGAGGAGACCGTGGCCCGGGCAGTGACCACCGGTGCGGCAGACTCTGTCTGGGTTTCGGCAGGAAGGGATTCGGCGTCCTCTGACGCCGGTGCCTCGCCCTTGCCGCACTGGGTCAGAACCAGCGCCAGCAGCACAAGCAGGACGACTGCCGCAGCTCCAATCAAGGGCAGCGAGGAAGTCTTCTTCCGGCGGCGGCGTCTTGGGCGGAGGGTCGGCAAATCCTCCGCCTGGGTCCGGGGCGGCTGGGCCGGGGGACGGCGGCGAGGGGATTCCTGCCTGCGGGCAGAATTGGCCGTGTCACTCCGGGGGGCCTTGGTTGTCTGATTGTTGGGGGAATTGGCTGCTCCGCCGGGGGCGGCATCGCCTGCTCTGGTGCGGGGACGTTCAAATTTTCCTGCCATACCGGTTCTCCTGTGCTGCCTGAACGGCAGTTCCGCATTTTTTGATAGTTGCCCCTATTTTATCACATTCTTTCTGAAAAAGGAATCTAAAAAGTATGAACTTTTCTTGTACGGCCCGCCATGTTCCGGTCACGGACCGTTCATAAAAGGTTTACAGGAAACCCTCCTTTTTTTCAGAGTTTTTTCAGGAATTGGTGGTACCGTATGGGTAACAAAACAAACAGCCGCTCTCCCGGGTTACCCGGGAGCTGAGAGACAAAAGGAGGATTTCCTGTATGAACGAATATGAACAGTATCAGCCCTATCCGGACTCCCAGGAGTCCCGACAGCCCGATCCGGCAATGCCGGAATACCACTCCCCCAATCCCGCGCCGGAGAAGCCCAAGAAGAAGCATCGGGGCGCAGGCATCATTGCTCTTGCTCTGTGCTTCTCTCTCATCGGCGGTGCAGTGGGCGCCGGCGGGGTTCTGCTGGCCGGCCGGCTGCAATCCGGCGGCACCGAATACTCCCAGCAGGAGCTGGCCGTCATGGTGGAGGGCCTGCGCAGCACCTCCCAGCTGGAGGTCGTCACCGTGGACTCTGATACCCTGATGACGCGCGCTGAGGTGTATGCCGCCAACGTCAACTCCACCGTGGGCATCACCACCTCCATCACCACCAACTACTGGGGCTTCCAGACCACAGCCCCTGCTTCCGGCTCCGGCTTTATCATCACCACCAACGGTTATATCCTGACCAACTATCATGTCATTGAGGACTCCGACAGCATCACCGTATCCATGCACAACGGCACCACCTATGACGCCGCCCTGGTGGGCTACGACGAGAGCAACGACATCGCCGTGCTGAAAATCGATGCGGATAACCTGACCCCCGTGGTGCTGGGAGATTCCGATCAGATGAACGTGGGCGACAGCGTGGTGGCCATCGGCAACCCCCTGGGTGAGCTGACCTTCTCCCTGACCGCCGGCACCGTCAGCGCCCTGGACCGGCAGATCACCCTGTCCGGCGGGCTGACCATGGACCTGATGCAGACCGACTGCGCCATCAACTCCGGCAACTCCGGCGGCGCCCTGTTTAACCTCTACGGAGAGGTCATCGGCGTCACCAACGCCAAGTATTCCAGCTCCTCTTCCTCGGAGGCTTCCATTGACAACATCGGCTTCGCCATCCCCATCAACTCCGTGAAGAGCATTGTGCAGAGCATCATTGAGAACGGCTATATCGCCAAGCCCTACATCGGCGTCAGCGTGACGGATGTGACGGAGCAGAACCAGATGTACGGCGTGCCCGCAGGCGTGGCCATCCAGTCCGTCACGGAGGACAGCCCCGCCGAGGAGGCCGGTCTGAAGGCCGGTGACATCATCACCGCTGTGAACGGCACCGCTTTGGACAGTGATGCTCTGGTGGATCTGGTGGGAGCCGCTCAGGTTGGCGACAACCTGACCCTGGACATCTACCGCCAGGGGGAGACCCTGCAGGTCACGGTGACCGTGGGTCAGCAGATTCAGTCCGCCCTGCCGGAGGAATCCGTGCAGCCCACCACCCAGCAGTCCCAGCAGGGCTGGGAGGACTTCCCCTTTGACTATTTCTTCGGCGGAAGACGCTGAGAATGCAGTCAGCCCGTCCCGGTGAAAGCCAGGACGGGCTGATTTTTACTGTTTGGGGGGATGCTCGGCGATGTACGCGTCCAGAATCCGGGCGGCCACCATCACCATCCGGGCGCAGGGTCTGACCTTGTAATATTCCGCCGTTCTGGGGGTGGGGTTGGGGTCCGAAGGGGGATTTTTCAGAATCTCCCGGCAGATAATGCTGCCCACCTCCTCCCGGAATTTCCCCGCCAGAAGCTGCACCAGCTGATAGTGGGCTTTCTTGGCAGCATCCCCGGGGCCGGGGTCATCGTAGCCATAGAGCAGGCCCGCCACCATCAGCATCCCGCTGACCGCGCCGCAGACCTCCCGCATCCGGCCCATGCCCCCGCCAAAGGAGCAGGCCATCCGGGCGGCAAACGACGGCTCCAGGCCGGTCACATCGCAGAAGGCCACCACCACCGCCTGGGCGCAGTTGCTGCCGCCGAGAAAAAGCTCCGCCGCTTTTGTGCTGTGATCCATAGGATATCCCTCCCGTTTTTTCTACAGTGTAGCACATTCCCGGGATTCTGACAAGGGATTCAGGCAAATGGGCACCGGACGACGGATTTCCATGGACTCCGGGGTCACGGCGCAGTCCATGGCCAGAATCGTCACCCCGGCGGCAGCCGCATCCCGGAGGGCGGCGGCGAATTGAGGGTCGGTGGCATCGTTGGGCCGGAAAAGGGATACCTCGGCCATCTGAATCACGAACAGCACATAGGCCCCGTACCCTTCCCCGGCAGCCCGGATCAGGCCCCGCAGGTGCTTGGCCCCCCGCTGGGTTGGGGCGTCGGGAAAGGCGCAGACTCCCTCGTTTTCCAGCGTAACCCCCTTCACCTCCAGAAAGCAGGTTCTCCCGTCCAGCGTGAAGGAAAAGTCAAACCGGGAGTCCCCGTGGACGGTCTCCGGGCGCAGATGGTCCACAGGTCCCAGCCCGCCGCCGGCCAGCCACTGCCCCGCCGCCTGGTTGGGTGCCTGGGAATCCATGTTGATCAGGCGGCTGCCCTTCTCCACGGCAATCAGGTCAAACTGGGTTTTCCGGCTGGGATTGGCCGCCCGCTGGCACCAGACCCGGGTGCCGGGAATCAGCAGCTCCCGGCACCGGCCCGTATTCTTCACATGAACCACCTGGGTCTGTCCCTCCATGTCCACCAGGGCCACAAACCGGTTCGGCCTGCTGCGGAATCTGCCGGGCACCATATTGTCATATCGCATGGGTATCCACCTCCGAAATTCTATCCTATCAGAAACCTGCAAAAATGCAACGGAAATTTTTGAAAAAGGTGTTGACAAACCGGAGGATTGTGGTATAATGAAGAACGCTCCGGTACGGAGGCATAGCTCAGCTGGTTAGAGCGCATGCTTCACACGCATGAGGTCACAGGTTCGAGTCCTGTTGTCTCCACCAAGAGGATTAGTGTAACGGTAGCACACCGGACTCTGACTCCGTTCGCGGGGGTTCGAATCCCTCATCCTCTGCCA
>CALXFW010000101.1 GCA_944387685.1 uncultured Oscillospiraceae bacterium | reverse complement strand
GGGGAGGCGGAACTGGATGGGGAGGTGCCCCAGTTCCACTTCCGTCCGGCGGACGCCAGCCTGATGGGAGAGACCTTCCACCGGCATTTTCCCAACATACTGGTGCTGGCGGGGCACAGCCTGCCCCATGCGCCCAAAATTGAGAATCCCAACACGGTGACTCCGGAACTGGCCCGGCAGCTGGAAGGCGCCTGCCGGGGCGGATGTCTGGCGGCGCTGCGCTCCGGCTTTGAGTATGTGGTGTATGCCCCCAAAAAGGATCAGAACCGGGCACTGGCGGTGGTCATTGGCGCCGGTGTGGAATGGGGCGGACAGCGCTGGTGGTTTGACCGGGATGGAAAGCCCTACTCGGAGCAGCAGGTGCGGGCGCTGTCCCTGCCGCTGCTGACCCTGGGCAACTGTGCCGAAACGCTGGCGGATGCCGCCAAATGGCGCACCCCCGGCTGCTGCAGCCCCTCGGTATGTATGCTGGCAGCCACCGCCGCCATGAAAATTCCCTTCCCGCTGCTGTCGCTGAAGAACCAGGCATTCTTCAACTTTGGCTGGGAGGCGGTGCGGATGGCGCTGGTGCGCTGTGCCATGTCTCTGGCAGGCGTCTGGGTGGATTGCCCCAGCGTCCACAAGGACCAGATTTACCCTGCCCCGGACCCCCGGCCCGGAGAAGAGGACCTGGATTATATCCCCTGGCCCCTGCCCAGAATGGACTGGAAAACCCGGCTGAAGCTGGCTGGGGACCAGCTGCGGATTCTCAAGCTGTAACCGGATTATTGCCGCCCTTCCCTAGGGGGAGGGGCGGCGCTTTTTGACTGGAGGAAAATCGGATATTTCCCCTTTTTTTCGCCATTTGTTGACAGAGAAACAAAGATATGATATGCTGAACCAAATATTATCTGCCTGCGGCAGTTGGTTTTTTCCCGCCTAGAGGTGGGAGAAAGCCGTTGGGAGGCCCGGTCCGCTGCCTAGGGGCAGACGGGCTTCTGAAAGCAAACGGGGGGACGTCGAAATGGATCAGGCATATTTTGAGTTCCGGCAGCTGAACGACCAGTCCGTGCTGGAGAACTGGCCGGAGATACTGGCCAGCGAGTGCTTCCTGCTGGACTGCGAAAAGGGGGACTTTCACCTCTGCCAGCGCCTGGCGCAGATTTTGTTCAGCGATTCTGCCAGACCGCCTGCCCATGTGTCTGCGGCCCAGCTGGCGGAAATTCTGACGCCCCGCAGCCGGGAGGTTTTCCTGCGGGACCTGGAGCGTCTCCGGGAGAACCGCACGACCCGCACGGACAGCCATCTGAATCTGACGCTCAACGGGCAGGTGACCAATTTTCTGGTGGTGACCATCCCGCTGCAGATTCCTGGGCTGGCCCTGGGCATTTGTCACATCAATTATGATCTGATGCACGAGTATGACCAGCGGATGGAGGACATCATCCAGCAGCTCAAGCACGCCCAATCCGTGAATCAGCTGATTCTGGAGGGCAGCACCGACTACATCTACCAGCTGGACCTGGTGAACAATGTATGTACCTTCTCTCCCAAGGCCCTGGATGTGCTTCCGCTGGAGTCCCCCACCTTCTCCAACGCCATGGACCGGATACTCAACTTCATCGTGCCGGAGGACCGGAAGATTTTCCTGGAGTCCTTTACCCCCTTCCTCACCGGAAAGAGCGACTATCATGTGGCGGAGTACCGGGTGCTGACCAAGTTCGGAGACATTATGTGGATCAGCTGCCATGGAAAGGGACTGCATGACGCCACCGGAAATCCGGTGATGATTGCCGGCTCCCTGATGGATGTGACGGAAAAGAAGCGCACCGACGAGCGGATGCACCAGATGCTCTACTATGACGAGCTCACCGGGCTGAAGAACCGGCACTGCTTTGAAAAGGAAATGCCGGAGTTTCTTTCCCGGAACCCCAACGCCACCGGCAGCGTGCTGTGTGTGGACATCCGCAACTTCAAGGTGTTCAATGAGATTTTCGGACACAGCTTTGCCAATACCATTTTGAAGGAATTTGCCCGGATTCTTCAGCTGTACATCACCGATAATCTGGGACTGTACCGGCTGGAGGGGGACGAATTTCTGGTTCACCTGGCGGAAAGCGAACCCGCCGCCATACTGGACAAGCTGACGCCGTTTCAGATGTATCTCAGCTGTCCCCGGCTCATTGAGGGACACACCATCTATGTCCGGGCCCGGATCGGCGTGGCGATCTACCCCATGCACGGCAAGACCGGCGAGGAGCTGATCAAAAATGCCAATACGGCCCTGCAGCTTCACTCCAAATCCGATTCCCAGCAGACGGTGTTCTTCCGCAGTGAAAGCACCGCCACCCTGAACAAGAAGTACCTGCTGGAGACCGAGCTGCGCAAGGACATTGACAACGGAATGAAGCATTTCCGCCTGGTTTACCAGCCGGTGGTGGAGTTCCGGAATGATGAGCCGGTGTGGCATGGTGCGGAGGCTCTGCTGCGCTACAGCAATCCGGAGCTGCCCAACCTGACCCAGATGGAGCTGATTGAGACATTGGAATTTTCCGATATGATTATTCCCGTGGGCCGCTGGATTGTGGAGCAGGCCATCAAGGAATGCGCCCGCTGGCACAAAATGGGTCTGTATGCCTATATCAATGTGAACATCTCCGCCCAGCAGGTTTCCGATGCAAGCCTGGTCAACCACATTGCCGCCTGCTGCCGGGCGGCGGGGCTGGATTACCGGTGGCTGGTGTGTGAGCTGACGGAAACCTCCCTGGTGAAGAACTTCGAAATTGCCAACCAGTTCTGCGAATCCCTGAAAAAGATGGGGGTAGGAGTGGCTCTGGATGACTTTGGCACAGGCTATTCCAGCTTCAATTATCTGCGCCGGCTGCCCATCAGCCAGATCAAGGTGGATCGGGAGTATGTCCAGTATCTGGAAACCGAGGAATACCACCGGATTATCCTGCGCTGTCTGTATGACCTGAGCCAGACCCTCAACCTGAGTCTGTGCGTGGAAGGTGTGGAGAATCTGAAAACCGTCAATCTTCTGCGGAACATGGGGGTGCCCCTGATGCAGGGCTTCTACTTTGACCGGCCTCTGGAGGCGGATATGTTCCGCAAGGAAATCCTCCATCACGCCGCCAAGGAGGAAAGTCCTGAGGAGAAATCCCAGACGGACGAACAGGCCTGATTTGACAAACCGAAAAACACCCTCCCGGCTGTGTGAACAGCCAGGAGGGTGTTTCTGTTCGTAGAAAGAGTACCACCCGCTATGCGGGTGAGGCGGAAAAAGTTCTACTTATGCGTAGGAAAAAAGAACCTCCAGTGATAGAGTAGTAGCAGGTTCGCCAACCGCTACAAACAAAATCAATG
>CALXFW010000100.1 GCA_944387685.1 uncultured Oscillospiraceae bacterium | reverse complement strand
TATCTGGTGACTGCTCCATCCACCACTTAGACTTTAAGTATAACTGCATTTTTCGCCCGCTCTTAGGGGGCTTGGGTTTGTGCGCCCTTTTTCGGAATGGTACTTAGACTACAATGTTTCAACCTTTCCGTTCCTCCTTAGTCCGGCTGCGCCGCGAACTTGTTTTCAAACCTGGTGGCCAGGGTCAGGATTTCCTCCTGGGTGGTCTGCCGTGCCATGACCTCGCCGGTGATTTTGCCGTCGCACATCACCAGAATCCGGTCGGCGATGCCCATCACCTCCGGCATTTCCGAGGAGACGAACACCACGCCGATTCCCTGCTCCTTCAGCTGGTTCATCAGGTTGTAGATTTCCACCTTGGCCGCCACGTCGATGCCCCGGGTGGGCTCATCGAAAATCACCACGCGGGAGGCTCTGGCAAGCCACTTGCCCACCACGACCTTCTGCTGGTTGCCGCCGGACAGGCCTCCGGCGTCCACTTCCACACTGGGGGTCTTGATGCGCAGGTCCACCACGGCCTTGCTGCACATATCCTGCTCCTTCCGCTTCCGGACCACGCCCATCAGGTTCTTCAGAAGGTCCAGGTTGGGCAGGGCGATGTTCTCCCGGATGGGCAGCTTGGTGCACAGGCCGTCCTTCTTCCGATCCTCCGGCACCAGAACGATGCCCGCCTTGATGGCATCCGCCGGACTGCGGATGATCACGCGCTTGCCGTCCAGAAGGATTTCGCCGGAGTCCTTGGGGTCCGCCCCGAAGATTGCCCGGGTGGTCTCCGTCCGGCCCGCGCCCATCAGCCCGGCGAAGCCCAGGATTTCTCCCGCGTAGACCTGGAAGCTGACGTCCCGCACCATCCGCCCGGCGTTCAGGTGCCGGACCTCAAAAATCTTCTCTCCCTTGGGGCAATCCACCCGGGGGAACTTCTCCTTGATTTCCCGGCCCACCATCTGGGTGATGATTGCGTCCATGGTGGTATCCCGGAAGTTCATGCTGGCAATGAACTGGCCGTCGCGCATGATGGTCACCCGGTCCACAATGTGCTGCAGCTCCTCCAGCCGGTGGGAAATGTAGACGATGCCGCAGCCGTCGGCCCGGAGCTGACGGATGATCCGGAACAGCTCCTCGATCTCCTTGGCGGTAAGGGCGGAGGTGGGCTCGTCCATAATCAGGATGCGGGCGTGGATGGACAGGGCCTTGGCAATTTCCACCATCTGCTGCTTGGACACCGGCAGATTGCCCACCGTCTCACTGGGGGAGATGTCGATGCGCAGATTTTCCAGAATGCCCCGGGCCTCCGCCTCCATGGCGGCTTTGTCCACCAGCGGGCCCTTCATCTTTTCCCGTCCCAGGAACATATTCTCCGCCACGCTCAGATGGGGGCACATATTCAGCTCCTGGTGAATGATGGCCACGCCCAGCTGCTGGGCCTGCCGCGGGGTCAGGTCCCCGTAGGACTGGCCGAAGATTTCCACCGTCCCGCTGTCCCGGGTATATACGCCGCTGAGAATTTTCATCAGGGTGGATTTCCCTGCGCCGTTCTCTCCCAGCAGTGCCATGACCTCGCCGGACCGCAGCTCAAAATGCACGTTGTCCAGCGCCTTCACGCCGGGAAAGCTTTTGCAAATCCCCTGCATGGAAACAATGGTTTCACCCATTTCCTCACTCCCCTGTGTTGTGTTTAGCTCGGATTGAAAATAGTGCACAGTTTTCTTTCCGAAATCCTTGATGCCATTGTAACCTTCTCCCATAATTTTGTCAATCGGTTTGACAATAAAATTTCCGTTTTGGCTGCCAAAAATCCGTTTTTCTTGCAATCCGTACAATTTTGCTATACTTTATTGGTGCAAAATAACAACAAGGCGAAGCGGCGCGGCTGCCAATGGCAGCCGCGCCGCTTCGCCTTCGGAAGATTTTCGCCGCATACGGTCCGGGACCGCTTTCCCGGGCTATTCGCTCAGGTCCACCGTCCGGGTGCAGATCCGCTGGGCCAGATGCCGGTTGTGGGTCACGGCGATTACCGCCATGTTCCGCTTCTCCGCCTCGGAGAGCACCACGTTCCAGATCTGGGCCTGGGTAATCACGTCCAGCATGGTGCTGATTTCGTCGCAGATCAGGTACCGGCAGCCGCTCATCAGGGCCCGGGCCACGCAGAACCGCTGCAGCTCTCCCCCGGACAGCTCCCGGGGAAACCGGTCCAGCCAGGCCGGCTCGATGCCGAAGGCCCCCAGCACGGCTTCGTCCAATTGCCCGCTCTCCTCCAGCACCTTCCGCAGCCGCCAGCGGGGATTGATGGCCTTCTCCGGGTGCTGGTAAATCAGCTGCACCGGGCAGACGCCGGTCATGGGCAAGGGCTTTCCATCCAGAAGCACCTCCCCCCGGGTGGGCTGGAGATAGCCGGACAGCACCATGGCCAGGGTGGTTTTGCCGTAGCCGCTGGGGGCGAACAGCCCCAGCCGCTCCCCTTCCTCCACCCGCAGGCTCCGGTTTTCCAGCACCCAGGGCAGGTTCCGGGCGTAGCGGAAGGAGAGATTCTTTGCCTCAAGCGCCATGGTAGCACCTCACTTCCCCGCCCCGGACCGTCCGCACCGGGGGCACAGCCTGTTCGCATTCCGGAGTTCTGTAGGGACACCGGGGGGCATACAGGCAGCCCTTGGGCAGATTCCCGGCGTAGGGCTGAAAGCCCGGCACCGGCTCAAAGCCGTTCTGGGGCAATGCCCGCCACAGGGCCTGGCTGTAGGGGTGGCGCAGAGCCTCCGGCCCGGTGCGGAAGTCCGCCGCCGGAGCCGTTTCCACCGTGGTACCGGCGTAGAACACCGCCACCCGGTCGGCAAAGGCAAAGGCCAGGTCAATGTCGTGGGTAATGAGAATCACACCCCGGCCCTCGTCCGCCAGGGTACGGAACAAGGTCAAAGCCTCCAGGGCCTGGTCCAGGCTCATCCCCGGGGTGGGCTCGTCGGCAATCACCAGCTTGGCGTCGGTGATCAGGGCGGTGGACACCAGCACCCGCCGGGCCATGCCCCCGGAGAGCTGGAAGGGATAGAGATTCTCGGTTTGTTCCGGCAGCCCGAACCGGGCAAAGAGCTTCCGCCGCTTTTCTGTGGGGCGAGGCCGCCGATGGCCATCGGCCTGCCTGCCCACCTTCATCAGGGGGTCCAGGTAGGCGATGGACTGGGGCACCAGGGCAATCTCCGTGCCTCGGAGCTGGGCCTGCCGCTCCGGCGTCAGCTGCTGACCCTTGTAGTGCAGGTGGCCGTGAACCGTAGCATTGCCGGGAAGAATCCCCAGAATGGCCGAGGCCAGCAGGCTTTTCCCCGAGCCGGAGGACCCGGCGATGGCCACCACCTCCCCGGGCCGAACCGTCAGGTGCAGGTCGGAAATCACCTGCAGATCGTGCTGCTCCAGGGCGTGGTCGTACATACGGAAGGACACGGACAGATCGTGAATTTCCAGAAGGCTTTCGTGTTTGGCTTCCATAGCTCCTCCTTACTCCTGGGCGCTGTAGGGGTCCAGAATTTTCCGCAGGTTATCCCCCAGCCGGTCAATCAGCAGCACAATGGCCACAAGGGTCAGCCCCGGGAACACCGCCGGCCACCACATCCCTGCGGACAGGTAGTTCATGCTCTCCGCCAGTATGATGCCGATGGCGGGCTGCTCCGGAGGCAGACCATAGCCCAGGAAGGAAATGGACGCCTCGTGCAGAATGGCGTGGGGAAACAGCAGAATCAGCCCCACAAAGAACTGGGGCACCAAGTGGGGCAGCAGGTGGTGAATCAGAATCCAGCCGCTGCTCTTGCCCAGCCGCCGGGACACCGCCACATACTGCTGGCTGCGCAGCTGCATCACTTCCCCCCGGATCAGCCGGGCCAGGCTGCACCAGTGGGTGCAGGCAATGCCCACCAGCAGGCCGGTCAACCCCCGGCCCAGGGCGAAGGAAATCAGCAGCACCAGAATGGTGTGGGGCACCCCCATCACCAAGTCGATGACCCAGTTGATGACGCCGTCCACCCGCTTGGAGCCCACCGCCGCGGCAATGCCCACCAGCACCGCCACCACGGCGCTGATGCCGCTGGCGGCGATGCCTACCGTCAGGCTCACGGACAGGCCCTTGATGGTCCGCCAGAACAGGTCCCGGCCCAGGGTGTCCGTGCCGAACAGGTGGGTCAGGCTGGGGGCCTGCCGGGCCTCCATAAAGTGGGATGCCACCGCCTCCTCCGGCACCAGCAGCCCCGCCAGATACACCGCCGCCAGCAGCAGCGCCATAACCAGGGTGAGCATCAGCACCCGGGTGCGCCGGTTCATCCGTCTCATGATTCCACCTCCCGAATCTGGGGGTCCACAATCCCGTACAGAAGGTCCGCCAGCATATTGCCCACGCAGACGAACAGGGCGGAGAACAGGGTAACCCCCAGCAGCAGAGGCACATCGGAATTCAGTCCCGCCGCCGCCACGGCGCTGCCCAGGCCCGGGTAGCTGAACACATTTTCCGCCAGCACCGAACCGCCGAACAGCTCGGCGAAGGAGGCAAACTGCAGCGTCAGGGCAGGCAGCAGGATGTTGCGCAGACCGTGGCGCCGGAGGATGGTCCATTTGCCCTCGCCTCTGGCCCGGGCAAAGAGCACATACTCGCTGCTCAGCACGTCCGTCAGCTTCTGCCGGGTGTGCAGGGCGATGTTGGAAAAGGACATCAGGCTCAGGGTAATGGCGGGCAGAGCCAGATGGTACAGCCGCTGCCAGATGGTCACATCCGCATCCAGCACCCCGATGGGGCTGGAGAAGCCCACCGGGAACCACCCCAGGGTCACTGCAAAAATCAGCAGCAGCACCAGTCCCAGCCAGAAGGTGGGCACCGAGGACAGCAGATAGCAGATTTTTTGCAGAATCTGATCCGGCCATCGGTCCCGGTACAGGCCCATGACGCAGCCCAGGAAGAACCCCAGCAGGCCCGACAGCACCCAGGCGCAGGCCATCAGGGCCAGAGAATTGGCAAACCGCTCCCCGATGATCTCCGCCACCGGGCGGCGGTACAGGGCAGACTCTCCCCAGTCGCCCTTCAGCAAATTGGAAATCCAGTTGACATAACGTTCAACCGGCGGGTCGTTGACCCCCCAGTATTCTTCCAGCGCCGCCCGGCGCTCCGGGGACACCGTGGTGCCCAGTTTCAGAATATACTGCTGCACCGGGTCAATGGGGGAGGCGCAGACCAGGGCAAAGGCGATGATGCTCACCGCCAGCAGCAGGGAAACAATCCGCAGCCCCTTGCGGACAAAGACGCGGCCCAGCCGCATTGCTGTTTGTTTCATTGTTTTCTCTCCTTGGCTTCCCCTGGGGAAGCCCCTTCAAAACCACAGGAAGGCATACCCGGCGAAAACCGGATATGCCCCAGCGTGTCAAAAGAGTCTCACAGAGTTTGCCGCCCATGGCGGCGAAGAAAATCAAATCTATTTTCGGCCGGGGCGTGTACCTGGACGAAAATACTTCTCAGGCTGCAAGTGTGGAATTTGTCCCCTTCCAGGGGACAAATTCTGCACGCAGCAGACTGCCAAAGTTTGTCGGAAAACCCCTCCGGGGTTTTTCGACAGTCTCGAAGGCATACCCAGTAAAAACCGGGTATGCCCGCTTGTTCGTTATTCCTCCCAGGACCAGTTCTGCAGGTTCTGGATCAGGGGAATGGAATGGCCGTGGGGGTGAATCGGCTGCTCGCCGATGGACAGCCCGTCCCGGACAAAGTAAATGTGATCCAGATTCACAATCCACACCCAGGGGCAGTTGCCCTGCATGGCGGTGCCGGTCTGCCCGTCCCACTGGACCAGCTGCCAGTTCTTGTAGGCCTCTTCCACGGTAGTGGCCTCCATGGCCGCCTGGAGGTACCCATCGGTCACCGGGTCCATGTATCCTTCCGGGTTATAATAGTCGTCCAGCAGGGCGCCTTCGCTGCGGTAGAGGTAATAGGTCTCCGAGGGGGTGGCTGCGCCCCAGCCCATGACCACACCGCAGGTGAACATCCGGGTGGCCAGGTCGTCCCAGCTGGTGCCTTCAATGATCATCTCAATGCCAATCTGCCGGACCTGCTCCGCGGCGGCCATGCCCACCGCCTGCCGGACCGAGTCTCCGGAAGGGTACAGCACGGTGAAGGAGGCTTTCAGGCCGTCCTTTTCCACAATGCCGTCCCCGTCGGTGTCCGCCCAGCCGGCATCCGCCAGCAGCTGCTTGGCGTAGTCCACGTCGGTCTCAATGGCCACCTCCGGATTGTTCCAGGGCATGCCGTCGTTTTCCGAATAGGCCGGACGGCCGTAGCCGTTCAGGGCCACATCCGCCACCAGCTGCCGGTCGATTGCATAGGCGATGGCCTGCCGGATTTCCAGATTGCAGGTGACGTTGTTGCCGTAGGGATAGCCGCTGGGGGTAAGCTTGCCCTCATCCGGCAGCACCGGCAGGGTAATGCCCCGGTTGTCCGCGGAGGTCACCGCCTCCACATGGTATCCCGGCACCTGGACATTGGCCAGGGTGGCTGCGGAACAGGCGGCGTCCACCT
>CALXFW010000099.1 GCA_944387685.1 uncultured Oscillospiraceae bacterium | reverse complement strand
TATCTGGTGACTGCTCCATCCACCACTTAGACTTTAAGTATAACTGCATTTTTCGCCCGCTCTTAGGGGGCTTGGGTTTGTGCGCCCTTTTTCGGAATGGTACTTAGACTACAATGTTTCAACCTTTGTCCTCCGTCTTTACAATTGGGGCAAGCGCCCCCGGCGTTTGGCCGGGAAGGTTACTTCCCGGCCAAAGCCCGTTCCAGCCACACACAGCCCACGTCCAGGGCGGTGTAGAAGCCGTCTTTTTCGGTTTTCTTTACAATGCGGGACCGGCCTTTCACAGCGGGATCGGTGAGCTGAAGCTGCACGGAAACCCGGGTGGCGATGTCCAGATCGTCCTGCTTTTTCGTCTCCAGAACCTGGAGCATGACAATGTGGCTGTCGGCCATGGAACCGTAGTAAACAAGATTGTCTTTCCGCATCAGCGGACGTCCCTTGTACATCAGGACGGCATTTTCGTCGGGCATAGGGTACCTCCTGCAAAAATGTAATCAGATTGTAACACATTGTTACAAGAATGTCAAGCTTATGGCAGCATAATCCTCAAAAAAAAACCTGAAATTTGGTAAGAACTGCCTAAAAAAGGAATATACGGAAAGACGGAGGGGAAAGTATGAAATTGTCAAGCTGCACCGTCCCCGTCCAGGGGGCGGATAAAACAAGGGGCTTTTGCGCAAGCAAAAGCCCCTTGGCTTCGGTTGGTTATTGCTCGAACAGATACTCCTGCACCAGCACCTGCATCAGCTCATCCCGGTCGATTTTGCAGATCATACTGCGCGCGCTGTTGTAGTTGGTAATATAGGTGGGGTCCTCGGTGAGCAGATAGCCCACAATCTGGTTGATGGGGTTATAGCCCTTTTCTGTCAGAGCTTCGTACACACTGCGGAGGATCCGGCGCATATTCTCTTTGTCATCGCTGGGAACCGTAAATTTCTGTGTGTTCATTTCCGTCATGGTACGCAGCCTCCTTTGGGAAGAATACGGACATTATACCCCAATTTCTCCGGACTGTAAAGCCCCAAGCAGGATTTTTTTGCACAGCGCTTCCGATAAGGGAATAATCGGGGGAAAATCAGCGCAGAACGGTATCCAGCTTGTCCTTCAGAGCCTGCAGCACCTTGGAAATCACGGCCTCGGAATCCGTATCCGTCAGCGTCCGGTCATCTGCCCGGAGCTCCAGGGAGAAGGCCATGCTCTTCTTGCCCTCGGGAATGCCCACACCCCGGTAGATGTCGAACAGCTTGACATCCCGCAGCAGCTTTCCGGCGGCGGAGGTGATGACGTCCTCCACCTGGGCCACGGTAATATCCTCGGCGCAGACCAAGGCCAGGTCCCGGGAAACGGTGGGATACTTGGGCAGGGGAGTATAGGTGGCATCGGGCAGCTGGCACTGGAAGAGCCTGGTGAAGTTGAGCTCGGCACAGTATACATCCGTGTCAATGCCGTAGTTCTGGGCCACCAGGGGATGAACCTGACCCATCACGCCGACCTCCATGCCGTCCATGGTGATCACGGCGCAGCGGCCGGGGTGGTAGCTGGGGTTGGTGGAGCAGGCGGTGTAGCCGGCCTTTTTCAGCCGCAGCCCGGCAAAGATTCCTTCCACCTCGCCCTTCAGGGTGAAGAAGGTCTCGTTGGCACCATAGGTGCCCAGCATCAGCATCTTGGGCTCCTCCGGCAGCACCTGGCCCTCCACCGGCAGGTAGATTTTGGCCAGTTCGTAGAGCTTTACGGACTTATTGTGGTAGGCGTTGTTCCGGGAGAGAATTTCCATCATGGAAGGCAGGGCAATGGTGCGCATGATGGAGGTGTCCTCACCCAGAGGATTCTGAATCCGCAGGGCCTTGCGCAGGGGGGAATCTGCGGGCAGACGAATCTGGTCAAACACGGCAGGGGAGACGAAGGAGTAGGTGATGATCTCGCTGTAGCCCATACCCCGACAGAGAACGCCGGCCTTGTTTTCCAGGAGCATTTCCGGGGTATAGCCGCCCTGGGTGGCGTTCTTGAACGCGGTGGTGGGAATGGCATTGTAGCCATAGGACCGGCCCACTTCCTCGGCGATGTCCGCCATCAGGTTCAGGTCAGGCCGGAAGGAGGGCACCAGAATGGTGTCGCCTTCCACGGGAATCTCCAGCAGGTTCAGATAGCGGACCATGTCCTCCTTGGAGATATCCGTGCCCAGAAGGCGGTTGATCTTGTCGCATTCCAGAGGCAGCTGCTTTGCCTCGGGAACGTAGTTGATCACGTCAATGGTGCCCTCCAGCACATCGCCGCACTGGAGCAGCTCCACCAGCTCACAGGCCCGCTGGACGGCGGGGATGGTCATCATGGGGTCCAGATTCTTTTCAAACTTGCCGGAGGCCTCGGTGCGCATACCCAGAGCCAGGGCGGTCTGGCGGATGGAGGTGCCGTTGAAGTTGGCGGACTCAAAGACCACCATGGTGGTGTCGTCCATAATTTCGGAGTTTTCGCCGCCCATGATGCCTGCCAGACCGATGGCCCGGTTTTCATCGGCAATGACCAGCATTCCGGCTTTCAGGTTCCGCACATTGCCGTCCAGGGTGGTCAGGGTTTCCCCTTCCTCCGCCTCCCGGACCACGATCTTTCCGGAGGAAACATAGCGGTAGTCAAAGGCGTGCATGGGCTGGCCATATTCCAGCATCACATAGTTGGTGATGTCCACAATATTGTTGATGGGCCGCACGCCGTTGGCGCGGAGCCGCTGACGCAGCCACTTGGGGCTGGGGCCGATTTTCACATTGGCCACCATCCGGGAGGAATAGCGGTTGCACAGCTCGGTGGCAGGCACTTCCACATCCAGATAGTCGTAGATGCTGCCCGCATCGCTGCCATGCACCACCGGCTCGTGGTGCCGCATGGGTTTGCCGAAAGCAGCGGCAGCTTCCCGGGCCAGGCCGATG
>CALXFW010000098.1 GCA_944387685.1 uncultured Oscillospiraceae bacterium | reverse complement strand
CGATCAGCAGCACGGTCACGGAGTTGGCAATGGTGGAACCCACACGACGGGACAGGGAGAAGAAGCCGTAGATGGTGCCTTCATTCCGCTTGCCGGTGAGGTACTCGTTGTAGTCGATGGTCTCAGCGACCAGGCCCCACTGCATCTGAACGGACATGGTGATCAGGCCGTTGCCGATGGCGTTCCAGATAACGAACAGCCACGCATTCAGCTCATCCACCATCAGGGTATAGGCCAGCAGGGCGCCCAGGGAGATGAAGCCGCCCATCAGACAGACACGAATGATGTTGACCAGATCCCATTTCCGGGTCAGGATAGGAGCAACAACCAGGATGCAGATAATCAGCACAGAAGAAAGGGTGCTGGCGTAGCCCTGCATACCGATGTCACCCAGAACGTCAGCATACATATACAAAGAAGCGCCGCTACCAAGGGCCTGAACCGCGCAGATGCAGATGGAGTGCAGAACCAGAGCCAGGAACGCCCGGTTCTTGGTGACGATGTTGCCGATGTCGGTGATCTTGAACTTCTCGGCAGCCTTCTCTTCCTCGGTCTTGGCAGCCTCCAGAGCGGGATCCTTCTTATTGCGCTCTTCGGTCAGGGCATAGTGCAGGAAGACGATAGCCAGAGCGGACAGAGTCAGAATGATAGCAGTCCAACGGTAGCCCTCAATGCTCTCACCAAAGTAGGCAAGCAGCTGGGGAATCATAAAACCAGCAAGCAGCTGGGCAAAGGTAGCGCCGAAGCCACGGGCAGAAGCCAGGGTTGCACGCTCGGTGTCGTCCTTAGCCATGTTGCCCAGCAGGGAGCCCATACCGATGTTCATCATGGTATAGCCGCCCTCGTAGATGATCTTCAGGATGAAGGCCGCAGCCAGCATAGCCACGCCGCCGCCCATAACGCCGGGAACCCAGTAGAAGGAAATCAGGCCAACGCCCATAATGGGAATGGAAGCCAGAATCCAGGGACGGAACTTGTCCGCGCCGGGCTTCGCTTTCGCGAAGAAGATATCCATCAGGGTGCCCATCAGGGGATCGTTCACCGAGTCCCAGATGTTCCAGATCAGCAGCATGGTAGCCAGGATGGCCGGGTTTACCTGCAGGAACACCTGCAGATAACGGGACATATAGCCGGCCATCATGTACAGGGTCATGGAGCCGCCCCAGTCACCGCAGCAATAGCCGACAATATGCTTAACTGTCAGCTTGCCAGAAGATTGATTTGCCATATACTTCTTCCTCCTCAATGATTGTCGTGGGGAATAGGCAAACCCCACACGCATGGTGATATTTTAACAAAATATGAATGCAAATTTAATTGCAATTATCGCATTCAATATTGCAAATCCAACATTCTTGTGATAGAATATTACCAACTTCAACAACACAGTGAGGTGATTTTTGTGGAAAAAAACGGCACCCAGGAGAGCCGCATCATTCAGCCTCAAATGGAGGAAAAACCCCGGGTTCGCAATATTACAGACCATATCCGGGAGCTGTCCCGGCACTCCAGCGACTTTTACCAGCATCTGGAAATGCAGTCGCTGTATGTGGATACCTACCAGGATATCACCTATCCCAATTCCTCCGTGCAGCTGCACAGCCACAATTTCCACGAACTGATCTACTGCCGCAACGCCAGCAACGTGGAATACCTGGTGGGCTCCGAGCGGTACAAGCTGCAGAACGGAGACCTGGTCATCATTGCCCCAGGGACCAGCCACTGCCCGATTCTCTCCTCCGACATGACCGAGCCGTACGTCCGCTATATTTTATGGCTCAGCGAGGAATTCATCGCCCTGCTCAATACATTTTTCCCCGACAACCGGCTGCTCCATTCCTCCGGCACGACCCTGCTGCGAACCGCAGGGACCCGCTGGGAATACATCGGCAGTTTGTTCCGCAGCGGCGTTATGGAAACCGAAATTCAGCAGGAGGGCTGGGAGGTGGCCGTTGTCGCCAACACGCTGAACATACTGACCCACCTTCACCGGGCCAATCTGGATACCCAGAGCAAGCCTCTGGTGGCGGAGAAGGCGGAACTGCTGGACCAGGTTCTGGCGTACATTGAGCAGCATCTGGCAGAGCGGATTACCCTGGCAGACGTGGCGAAGCACTTTTTTATCAGCGAAAGCACCATAACCCAGACATTCCGCCGGAAAATGGGCATCAGCTTCTACCGCTACGTCACCCAGCGCAGGCTGATTTCCGCCAAAGCGATTATTGAAAAAGGGATTCCCCTGGAAGCGGTGGCCGAGCAGGTGGGATTTTCCGACTATTCCGCCTTTTTTCGGGCCTTTAAGCAGGAATTCAGCATTTCCCCCCGGCAGTACCGGAAGCGGTTGTCTGTGCCGGAAAACCGGAATCCGTGACGGAAAACTTCCGATTTCAGCAAAATTCCCCCGGCATATGCCGGGGGAATTGCTTATCCGAAGATTACTTCCGCTTCTTCCGGTAGAGCACCGTTCCCACGCCCAGGCCGATGAGGGCCAGGACGCTGACGGCCAGGGCCGCCGTCCACAGCTGGATGTTGCTGGTGTCCCCGGTGGGGGCGCTGGCGGAGGTGGTCTGGAGGTTGATGACCAGTGTCTCCTCACAGCCCTGGAGGTTCCCGGAGCCGGTGAACTCGGCGGTAATGGTGTTCTTGCCCAGCTTCAGGCCGCCCTTGTCGGTGTCATAGGCGAAGGTGGAGGTCTTGCCCTCTTCCACCTTTACCTCGCCCAGCTTGGTGGTGCCGTTCGCCCAGAA
>CALXFW010000097.1 GCA_944387685.1 uncultured Oscillospiraceae bacterium | reverse complement strand
CAGGTCAGGCAGATACACGCCGTCACATTGACCGGCATGATAAACTGCACCATCAGGTCCCAGATCGCCAGGGCATCTCCAGCCGACGCTGCCAGACAGAACAGCGTAATCAACATCAAATCCACGCCGGAAAAAAGAATCAGGCGGACACAGTATACCTGGCGGATGGTATACATGGACGCAAATTCAACGTCCATCGCTCCCCACCCAAGATTTTTCCACAATTCCGGTATGGCCAGTACAATCAGAATAGTCCCGCCCGTACCCAGGGCCTGCCGGACGAATATGGCCTGGGTCTGATTCACCACATACCAATACAGGGCCGCCAGAAGCAGCGTCTGCAGCAGCCACCAGCGTTTTCTGACATATCGGACCTGACTTACAAAAAACTCTCCCATGCCCATGGGTTCCCGGGCCTGCGCATCCAGCAAGCTCTGCTCTGCCGCACGGATGGTCTGCTGAATTTTCTCCTCCCTTGCGGGAAAATCCGGCTCCGGCAGGGAAACCCTGGCTTTTCGATTGCTCATCTGTCCCATTTCTCCCCCTCCAAATATCGGCGCATGGCTTGCTTTGCCCGCTCCAGCCGCTTTCTCACCAGAGACGGGCTGATTTTCAAAATTCCGGAGATTTCCTTCAGGGTGTACTGCCGGAAATAGTACAGCACTGCCACCTGGCGCAATTCCATGGGCAGCCGCTCCAGCGCTGCGTAAAGGTCCAATTTTCCTTCCAGCTCCGTAATCGGCTGGGTTTCCTGCTCCGGACGCTCCGGCAGAGGCAGCTCTTTTGTCCTTTTGGATTCGTTGCGGCACAGGTTCGCCGCTATGGTGTACAAGTAATTCTTGACCTTCCCCCGGTGCTCATAACGTCCGATGGCCGCAAAAAAGCGGACAAAGGTCTCCTGCGCAATATCTTCCGCACAATCCCGGTCGAACTGGTGCAGATAGCAGTAGCGCAGAATCTCCGGATAGTATTTGCGAATCAGATGCTCTCCGGCCTCCATGTCTCCGCGTTTCATTTTATATACGGAAAGGAAATCCAAATCCATAGTACACTCCAAGAATTGGCAGACAGTTTCCGCCTGGATTCTGTCTGCCTTCTTTTGTCTGCTGCCTGGAAGAAAGCAGGCTTTTTCAGGCAATCTGTTTGTATCGGTATTCCCGGTAGCACAGGAATACCAGCAGCAGTGTCAGGCAGGAATACAGCGGTAAAATGATCGAAATCAGGGACGTTACCTGCCCGCCTACTTGATACAGATAGACATAATGCATTGCCTGTGGAATATCCAAAAGCCAGTGAGGCAGCAAACCGATGACCTTGCGCAAAAACAGGCTGTAGATCTCATGCAGGAACATGGGAATCAGCAGCAAAAGGGAAGGAATCAGCACAGCAAGAATCGGGGACCTGGTTTTCGCAGAAATCCACATGACAAGATATCCAACAAACAGGAAGCCGCAGTATCCCGATCCCACTGTCAGAAGGTAATACTGCAGGAACGTCATGTTGTACCGGGTACTCCAATACGAAGCATCGGACTGGAGAGTCTGCGCTGCCCCCTCTGTCCCCAGGCTGCCCAATACCACAAGGCTGAATACGCCCACACACAGCCAGTATATCACCGTGATGGCAAGAAATCCAATCCACAGTTTTGCAATTGTGGACTTTGTCCTTCCGTAGTACGTATTGTAATAGACCGCATCTGTCTTCCAGGAGAATTCATCCGAGAAGATTCCCGCCAGAAGAAAGCTTAACAGGATCAAGGCGTATTTCATCAGGGAAGGAAGCTGTTCCGTTACCTGAACCCACCCTTCCTGATAGCCCACCGCAAAGGGTGTCCGTGCAGATTGGTACTGCTCCACAATGTACTGTTTTTCGTTCTCGGTATAATTTGCGTAGCCCCAGTTTCCTTCTTCAAAAAACTGGACAGAAAGCGCTTCCACCCGTTTTTCATAAAACCGGGAAAGGTCCTCCGGCTGCAGCTTCTCCACCATTTCCTCGAAGGTGTCGTAGGTATCCGCAAAAGCCAAACCCAGCAGATCCGCAATGTCCTGAATACCCTGCAGCCTGCTGCGCAGCGGCCAGTTGTTTTCTCCTTGTTGAAGGTCCTGCGGTGTGGTGCTGTATATTTCACGCAGGTGAGCCAGTGCTTTTTCCAGCGTGGTTTGATCCAATACGCCTGTCCATTGCTCCTTTTCCCGGCGCAGCTTCACCGCAGCAGCATGTCCGTTCACAGCATTGCCTGACCCATCCATCCATTCCACTTGCCTGACTGCCCGGCTGCAGGAATATGCCACAAGAACTGCCAATAAAATCAATAGGATCTGATTTGCCCGTTTTGTGACCACTTTCTTCCATTCAAAGCCCATCAAGGACATATTCATCACCACCTTATCCGCCCACTTGTCTGTGCCGGTATACCTCCCAGCAGATCAGGGCCAGCACAACCATCAGCCCCGCATACAGGTATCGCTGAACATAGAGCATCGGCATAACATTCCCGCCGATTTCCGCGAGAACATACGGGAAATTACCAACATACGCCCGGACCATCTTATCCGGAAAGAAATTCATCAGCACGGATGACTCCCGGGTGATACCCCGTGTATCCAAAAAGTTTGGAATCAGGATCAGCAAAGACGGAACCGTCACTGCCAGACCCGCAGAACTTGCAGCGGCAGAAACCAGCATTGCAATCGATGCAAAAAACATCCAAAGCAAGTACCCATCCAGCGTTGCCAAAATGCTCCGCTGCAGGAAGGTGAGGTTATAGATGCTTTTCCAGTTATCCATGGGTTCCGCAAGGATTGAGAGCGCTCCCCCATCAAAGCCCAGCATCGACAGGATCAGAAGATTTACCATCAGCATCAAAGCCCAATATACTACGGTTGTAAGAAGGAATCCTGCGGCCAATTTGGCAATAACTCCTTTTTTTCTTCCATGCTCCGTCGTGAAATAGACCGCATCGGTTTTCCATCGGGATTCATTTGCAAAAATCCCGGATACCAGAAACGCCATTAGGATGCTTCCGTAAAAAATCACATAGTATCCTGCGTCGAAGGCATGGGACCATCCCTGGGCATACCCCACCTGAATCGGCCCCTCCATGTCCGCACAGCAGTTCAGAAGATATGTCTTTTCTTGTTCCGAAAAATAGGAGGAAGCGGAGCTGTTCTCATCATACAGGAAATTTTGCAGCTGCTTGATCCGTTGTTCCTGTATATCTGGGAGTGTCTCAGGGGTCAATGTCTCCGCAATGTAAAAGTCAAATGGCTGCCATTCGTAATAATCCTTCCCCGAAAGGTTCAGAAAATCCCGGATATCCATCAAAGCCTGAATCCGCTGAAAGCGGTAATTGATGTCCTCCGGATGGTCCTTTTCTTCCTCTTCATATTGCTTCAGCAATTCCAGGGCGTTTTCCATCATGGTCCGATCCAGGATGCCGGACCATTCTGCCTGTGCGCTGCGCATTTCCCGGGCAGCCGCAGGTCCTCTCAGTCTTTCGCCGCTTTCTGTCAGCCACTCCAGTCCGGCATCCCCAAAAACCTCCTGATAGCAGACATAGCCGCCCAACAGCAGCAGAAGAAGCAGGACGACCCGGCAGCTGGGTCGAACCAGGATTTTCTTGACCTCATACCACACCATGGTCACTTTCATCACCCGACCTTTCGCCGAAGCAGGAGAGAAATACATCCTCCAATGTGGTTTCCTCCAGGACAGCACCTGGCATGGGCATTTCCCTTGAGAGAATCCGCAGTTTGGCGTGGTCAGCCATGGTCTTGATGCTGGATACCCGGTATTTCAAACAGCAGTCATTTACCTGCTTCTTGGGCACATCACAGAGCCAGCCGCGGTCAGGGCAATTCCGGATCAGTTCTTCCGAGCTTCCTGTCATCACAAACTTGCCGTTTTTCATCAGGATAATCTGTCCGGCCATGGATTCTACATCGGACACAATGTGGGTTGATAACAAGACAACCCGGTCAGTCGCCAGCTCACTGATCAGATTTCTGAAGCGAATCCGTTCACTTGGATCCAGTCCGGCAGTGGGTTCATCCAGAATCAGGATTTTGGGGTCGTTAATGACCGCCTGGGCGATTCCGGCCCGCCGCTTCATTCCACCGGAGAGGGCTTTCATTTTCAGTTTCCGATGCTGTGTCATGCCGGTCATGCGGAGCATCTCCTCCGCTCTGGCTTTTGCCAGAACTGGGCGTATCCCTTTTAAAGGCGCCATGTACAGCAAATAGTCCTGAACCGTAAAATCCGGGTAGATTCCGAAGTCCTGCGGAAGATACCCGAGGATTCTGCGATAGTCCTTGTCCATCTGCACCACATCCTGTCCGTCCCAGGTAATGGTTCCGGCAGTTGGCTTCAGCAGGGTCGTGATCATCCGCATCAGGGTCGTTTTCCCCGCCCCATTGACTCCAAGGAGACCATAGACACCACTTTGAAATGTATAATTCACCTGAGATACCGCTCTCGTTTTTCTAAAGTCTTTGGTCAGCTCTGTAATAGTCAGTTCCATAGACAAACCCTCTCAGAATACAAATTCTCCCCGCTCTTGCACTTCCTCCACCGTCCAGTGAAAGACAGCATCCCGGTTCCGTTCCATTTTTATATCCTCTGCAGAAAGACTCTTCATGATCGCTGTACCGCCATCAGAAAACCAGGATTGATCTTGCCAAAAGTCGTAGCAATAGTTCTCCCCCACATAGATACGATGCCATTGCTGTGCTTTTTCTTTTCCTTCTCCCATTTGGTAAGTAATTGCGACAAAGCTGTTACGTGATCCACCAACGATATGGCCTCCTCCACCGATGATCGCTTCACCGGGATAGACATCCGGAAGGACCTGCTTTCCCACATATTCCGCCAGGGCTTTAAACCCATCGAAACTATCCGCTGCCGCATCCAGCATTTCCTGCGGAATGTCAATGATGATAAAACCGCCAATTTGTTTTCCGTTTTTTATCAAATCGTGCTGGCTGTTGGAAACTTTATACCGAGTCAATTGAACTTCACCGTCTGTCGCATCAAAGGAAATACTGTCCAGAACCTCTTCCCCCACTTCAATTTCAGGATCCGCCATGACATAATAGCCCATTTTCCCCGGCGTATAAGGAAGCGACAAGATAAGTTCCTCTTGGGAGAGCGGCTCAGAACTTGTTTCGGAAGTGGTTGGATCTGTGCTGACTGTACTTTCAGCCACAGCTTCGCTTGTGTTCACCCCATCTTCATTCTTCGATCCGCAGCCCATACACACCACTGCGAGCAGGAGGGAGAGTGACAAAACAACCAATGTTTTCTTCATATGAATAAACCTCCTTAGAATTGATTCTGGTTGTTCTCGGGAAGGATGTCCGCTCCGGTAACGGAAGCAACGATTTGGGCCATCTGCTCCATATCCTGTTCCATCAGCTCGGCATTAAACCAGACATCATAGGTATAGTTCTCGCCGCGGAACAGGTAATGGCAGTATGCAATTTCGTCTGGACCGGTACCTAATTCCATAAAGGCGTTCTGATTGCCTCCGAAGCTCACAATTCCTGCCTCTTCCGGAGGGACATCCGGCATCAGCTGCTGTCTGAGAAGCTCCACAATATCAAACAACCCCTCCAAAGGAGCATCCAGCAGGCCCTGAGGGACATCCAAAAGAATGATTCCTCCTGCCTGCTGTCCATTCAGGATAAAGTCATGCTGGATATC
>CALXFW010000096.1 GCA_944387685.1 uncultured Oscillospiraceae bacterium | reverse complement strand
CAGGCGGGAGACACCGTGAGCATCGACTTTGACACCGGCGTGATTTCCGACCTGACCACCGGAAAGACCTACCAGGCCGAACCCTTCCCCGAATTCATTCAAAACATCATTCGCAAGGGCGGACTACTTGCCTCTTTGCGGGAGGTGTGATATAATGACAAGAAACATTGCGGTAATCCGGGGTGACGGCATCGGGCCGGAGATTGTAGAGCAGGCCCTGCGGGTGCTGGACCGGGTGGCGGAGCTGTATGGCCACACCTTCACCTATACGGATGTGGATATGGGCGGCAACGCCATTGACAAGTGGGGCGATCCTCTGCCCCAGGAAATGCTGGACAAGTGTCTGGCCAGCGACAGCGTCCTGCTGGGCGCCGTGGGCGGCCCCAAGTGGAACGAGGTTCCCGGCCCAATGCGTCCGGAAAAGGGATTGCTCCGGCTCCGGGCCGGAATGGGGGTCTACAGCAACAACCGTCCCGCCAAAATCTGGCCCCAGCTTTCCTCCGCCTCTCCGCTGAAGCAGGAGATTGTGGACAAGGGCATTGATTTCCTCATCGTCCGGGAGCTGATCGGCGGCATCTACTTTGGAAAGCACGAAACCGTCACGGAGGACGGTGAGGCCGTCGCCATAGACGAGCTGCGCTACAGTGAAAGCGAAATCCGTCGAATCGGGCGCATCGGCTTTGAGTCCGCCCGGAAACGCCGGGGTAAGCTGTGCAGCGTGGAGAAGAGCAACGTGCTGGACTCCTCCCGGCTTTGGAAAAAAGTGATGCACCAGCTGGCGGCGGAATACCCGGATGTGGAGCTGTCGGATATGCTGGTAGACAACTGCGCCATGCAGATTGTGAAGGACCCCAGCCAGTTTGACGTGATTGTAACGGAGAATATGTTCGGCGACATTCTCTCCGACGAGGCCTCCATGATTACCGGCTCCATCGGCATGATTCCCTCCTCCTCCCTGGGGGCGGGCAGCCGGGGACTGTATGAGCCCATCCACGGCTCCGCCCCGGACATCGCCGGTCTGGACATCGCCAACCCCATCGGCACCATCCTGGCCGCCGCCATGATGCTGCGCTACTCCTTTGATCTGCCCCAGGAGGCGGACTGCATCGAGTCCGCCGTGTCCGCCGTACTGGACGGCGGCTTCCGCACCGCAGACATTCTTCCCAAAGACGCCGCCGGCTGCACAAAGGTGGGCTGCAAGGCCATGGGAAGTCTGATTATAGAAAACCTTAGGAAAGGATGATGGCATGAAACTCTCCGGCTCTGATATCATCGTACGCACATTGATTGAACAGGGAACCGACGTGGTATTCGGCTACCCCGGCGGCCAGGTCATCAATATCTACGACTCTCTGTACAAGTATCGCGATGAGCTGAAGCACATTCTCACCGCTCATGAGCAGGGAGCCTCCCATGCGGCGGACGGCTACGCCCGGGCCACCGGCAAGGTGGGCGTGTGCATCGCCACCTCCGGCCCCGGCGCTACCAATCTGGTCACCGGCATCGCCACCGCCTACATAGACTCCGTTCCCATGGTGGCCATCACCGGCAACGTGCCCAACAGCACCATCGGCACCGACGGCTTCCAGGAAATCGACATTACCGGTATCACCCTGCCCATCACCAAGCACAACTACTTTGTCGGCTCCATCGACCGGCTGGCCCCCACCATCCGGGAGGCATTCCGGCTGGCCAAGTCCGGCCGCCCCGGTCCGGTGCTGGTGGACGTGCCCAAGGATGTGCAGGTTGCCATGGGCGACTACGAGCCCCAGGCCCCTGTGGAGGCCGACGCCTCCTCCGCTGCCAAGGACATCCGGATTGAGCAGGCAGCCGCCACCATCAACGCCGCCAAGCGGCCCTTCGTCTACTTCGGCGGCGGCCTGATTACCAGCGGCGCCCAGGAGGAGCTTCTGGCGGTGGCGGAGAAGATCGACGCTCCCATCGGCTGCTCCATGATGGGCATTTCCGGCGTTCCCACAGACCATCCCCGGTTCCTGGGAATGCAGGGTATGCACGGCCACTACGCCTGCTCCATGGCCATGCACCAGGCGGACTGCATCGTGGCTCTTGGCTGTCGGTTCAATGACCGGGTCACCGGTGACCGGGCCAAGTTCGCCGTAGGCACCAAGATTGTCCACATCGACATCGACGGCGCCGAGCTGGGCAAAACCGTCACCCTGGCCCACGGACTCCGGGGCGATGTGAAGAAAACCCTGCAAAAGCTGCTTCCTCTTCTGGAGCAGAAAACCCACCTCCAGTGGCAGACAACCGTCGCCCATCTGCGGGAGGAGGAGCGCCAGGGTACGGACAGCCGGGACGGCATGACCCCCCGGAACGTGATCCAGATTCTCAACCGGTATCTCCAGGAAAATACCCCCGTCGCCACCGATGTGGGCCAGCACCAGATGTGGGCCGCCCAGTACCTGAATCTGAAGAAGACCCGCCGGTTCATTTCCAGCGGCGGTCTGGGCACCATGGGCTTCGGCATGGGCGCCGCCATGGGCGCTTCCATGGGTACCGGCGAGCGGGTGGTTCTGGTCACCGGCGACGGCAGCTTCGGCATGAATCTGAATGAGCTGGCCACCGCCGTTGCCAACCAGGTTCCCCTGGTGATTCTGCTGCTGAACAACGGCGTGCTGGGCATGGTCCGCCAGTGGAAGACCCTGTTCTTTGACAAGCACTACTCCAACACCACCCTGGATGCCCGGCAGACGGACTTCGTCAAGCTGGCCCAGGCCTTCGGCGCCCAGGCCAGCCGGGCCCTGACTCTGGAGGAGCTGGAGACCGCCCTGGATCAGGCCTTTGCCTGCGACGGTCCCTATCTCATCGACTGCGCCATTGACAAGGACGAATTTGTCCTTCCCATGCTGCCCCCCGGCGGTTCCATGGACGATATCATTACAAGGATTGGTGACTGATTATGAAGAAATTTACCGTGGCAATTCTGGTGAATAACCAGTTCGGCGTTTTGAACCGGGTCACCAGTATGTTCCGCCGCCGTCAGTTCAACATCACCTCCCTCACCGTCAGCGAGACGGAATCCGAGTCCTTCTCCCGGATTACCGTCCAGTCCGAGGGCGACGAGGTGAAGAAGGAGCAGCTGATCAACCAGCTCTACAAGCTCCCCGACGTCTGCTCCATTGCCGAGCTGGACAATGTGGACACCGTGGGCCGGGAACTGCTGCTGATCAAGCTGCGCAACGACCCCGAGGTCCGCGGGGACATCCGCTCCGCCTCCGACGCCTATGAGGGCAAGGTGGTGGATTACACCAAGGACTCCATCATGATTCAGATGGTGGGCGACAGCCGGAAAATCGACAATTTTATCAACCTGATGCGGGATTTTGAAATCCTGGAAATCTGCCGCACCGGCCTGGTGACCCTCCAGCGGGGCGCCACCACCATCCGCCGGGTGACCAACCTGTAAAAACAAGCACTTCAATCAACATATATATGAAATCGGGAGGTAATTATTATGAACCGCATTTTCTACCAGCAGGACTGTGATCTGCAGAAGCTCGCCGGCAAGACCGTCGCCATCATCGGCTATGGCTCCCAGGGCCATGCCCATGCCCTGAACCTGAAGGACAGCGGCGTGAATGTCATCGTCGGTCTGTACAACGGCTCCAAGAGCTGGGCCAAGGCCGAGTCCCAGGGCCTGACGGTTATGACCGCCGCCGAGGCTGCCAAGGCCGCCGACATCATCATGATTCTGATCAACGACGAGAAGCAGGCTGCCCTGTACAAGGAGAGCATTGAGCCCAACCTGACCGAGGGCAAGACCCTGGCTTTCGCCCATGGCTTCAACATCCACTTCGGCTGCATCAAGCCCCCCAAGAATGTCAACGTCATCATGATCGCCCCCAAGGGCCCCGGCCACACCGTGCGCAGCGAGTATCAGGCCGGTAAGGGCGTGCCCTGCCTGATTGCCGTGGAGCAGGACGCCACCGGCGACGCCCTGGACATCGGCCTGGCCTACGCCCTGGGCATCGGCGGCGCCCGGGCCGGCGTGCTGGAGACCACCTTCCGCACCGAGACCGAAACCGACCTGTTCGGTGAGCAGGCTGTCCTCTGCGGCGGCGTGTGCGCCCTGATGCAGGCAGGCTTTGAGACTCTGGTGGAAGCCGGTTACGACCCCCGGAACGCCTACTTCGAGTGCATCCACGAGATGAAGCTGATTGTGGACCTGATCTATCAGTCCGGCTTCAGCGGCATGCGCTACTCCATCTCCAACACCGCCGAGTACGGCGACTATGTCACCGGCCCCAAGATCATCACCGCCGAGACCAAGAAGACCATGAAGAAGATCCTCTCCGACATCCAGGACGGCACCTTCGCCAAGGACTTCCTGCTGGATATGTCCAGCGCCGGCGCTCAGGTTCA
>CALXFW010000095.1 GCA_944387685.1 uncultured Oscillospiraceae bacterium | reverse complement strand
TTCCGGCGGCTGATGTCCAGGCTGGACATCAGCAGGTAGCTACCGGAGGTGGTCTGGGTCAGGTTGATGATTTTCCGGACATGGCCCTCCTGAATGCCGGGGCCGATGAGCAGAAGGCTGGACTGGGTCAAGCTGCCGCCGCTTTTGTGCATGGACACAGCGGCCATGTCCGCACCTGCCGCCATGGCGGAGACAGGCATATCCTGACCGAAATAGAAGTGGGTGCCGTGGGCCTCGTCAGCCAGGCAGTACATCCCGGCATCGTGGGCCATTTTCACGATAGCCTTCAGGTCGCTGCAGATGCCGTAGTAGGTGGGGTTGTTCACCAGTACCGCCACGGCCTCCGGATGCTCTCGGATGGCCTTTGCCACCTGCTCCCGCTTCATTCCCAGGGAAATACCCAGCCGGGTGTCCACCTCCGGGTTGACGTAGACGGGAATGGCGCCGCAGAGCACCAGGGCGTTGATGACGCTGCGATGAACGTTCCGGGGCAGAATGATCTTGTCCCCCCGCTTGCAGGTGGACAGCACCATGCTCTGAACGGAACTGGTGGTGCCTCCCACCATCAGGAAGGCATGGGCGGCGCCGAAGGCGTCGGCGGCCAGCTCCTCCGCCTGGCGGATTACAGAGATGGGGTGGCAGAGGTTGTCCAGGGGCTTCATGCTGTTGACGTCGATGCCCACACATTTTTCCCCGAGGAAGGCCGTGAGCTCGGGATTTCCCCGGCCATGCTTATGCCCCGGCACGTCAAAGGGAACCACCCGCATCTGACGGAAGGTCTGCAGCGCCTCAAAAATAGGCGCCTGATTCTGATTCAACTGGCTGTTTCGCTTCATTACGCCGCCACCTCACAAAAAACGCAGGCTGCAAAAACACAGCCTGCGTATCGATACAAATTGCCGCCCGCCCGGTATCCGACAAAACCACCCTCCGCATTTTCCGGTTCCGGAAACAGAGGGAGGGGAATACACCAGGCAAGGAGTATGGCACAGAGTCTATATAGCAAAATACTTTTACTACTCTTATTGACCGTTTCACAAGTCTGCGCATTTGCGCATTTCGGTTATAAAGTAACCAACTTATAAAATTTGAGCTTTTAACTCAATCAATAATGCGGCTCGGGCCGCAAATCGGCAGTGGACCCGGCTGTCCGTATGGCCTCGACTCCCGGGGGAGTGGTCCCAGTATTCTTCGCCAGATAAACTCTATGCGGATTGTCTTGTAATATAGCATACCCTGGCGGCTTTGTCAATGGAATGGGGGCGGAAACCGGAAAAAAATGTATTTTTCTGGCGGCGGAATATTCCGCAGGAAAACGGGGCAAAGGCCATTTTCATTGACAAATTTTCCCCCAGGCATTACAATGTATCTTATCTTTCAACATTCTTGCTATGAGGTGATTTCCTATGGATCAACTGCGTACGGAAACTTTGTGCATTCAGGCGGGCTATACTCCGGGCAACGGAGAGCCCCGGCAGATTCCCATTGTACAGAGCACCACGTTCAAATATGCCACTTCGGAGGATATGGGCAAGCTTTTTGACCTGGAGGCGGAGGGGTATTTCTACTCCCGGCTGGCCAATCCCACCTGTGACGCGGTGGCAACCAAGATCTGCGCCCTGGAGGCCGGCTGTGCGGCCATGCTCACCAGCTCCGGCCAGGCGGCCAATTTCCTGGCGGTGTTCAACATTGCCGGGTGCGGAGACCACATTGTGGCCAGCTCTGCCATTTACGGCGGAAGCTTCAACCTGTTCTCCGTGACCATGAAGAAAATGGGACTGGAAACCACCTTTGTGGACCCGGACTGCACGGAGGAGGAGCTGAACGCCGCTTTCCGCCCCAATACCAAGGCGGTTTTCGGGGAGACCATTGCCAATCCCGCCCTGACTGTGCTGGATATTGAGAAATTTGCCCGGGCGGCCCACAACCACGGCGTCCCCCTGATTGTGGACAATACCTTTGCCACGCCGGTGAACTGCCGACCCTTTGAATGGGGGGCGGATATTGTGACCCACTCCACCACCAAGTATATGGACGGTCACGCCTCCGCCGTGGGCGGCGCCATTGTGGACAGCGGCAAGTTTGACTGGACGGCCCATGCGGACAAGTTCCCCGGCCTGTGCACCCCGGACGAGAGCTACCATGGGGTCACCTATACCGAACGGTTCGGCCAGGGCGGCGCTTTCATTACCAAGTGCACCGCCCAGCTGATGCGGGACTTCGGCTGCATCCAGTCTCCGCAGAGCGCGTTCATTCTGAACCTGGGTCTGGAGAGTCTGCCCTTCCGGATGAAGCAGCACTGCGCCAACGCTCAGGCCATTGCGGAGTATCTGAAAGCCCACCCCAAGGTCAGGTGGGTCAAGTACTGCGGCCTGGAGGGAGACAAGTACTACGACCTGGCCAAGAAGTATATGCCCAATGGTTCCTGCGGCGTGATCTCCTTCGGCCTGCAGGGGGGACGGAAAGCAGCGGAAACCTTTATGAAGCATCTGAAATTGGGCTCCATTGAGACCCATGTGGCGGATTCCCGGACCTGCTGCCTGCACCCGGCCTCCAGCACCCATCGGCAGATGACGGACGCAGAACTGGAAGCTGCCGGCGTGGGCGCTGACCTGATCCGGCTCAGCTGCGGCCTGGAGAATGTTCAGGACCTGATTGCGGATATTGCCCAGGCGCTGGAATCCGTTTAATCGGGAGGGAACACAGTGCCCATTCAGATTCCCAATGATCTGCCTGCTGCCGGCATTCTGCAGCAGGAGAATATCTTCGTTATGAAGCAGACCCGGGCAGAGACTCAGCAGATTCGCCCGCTGGAAATTGTGCTGCTGAACCTGATGCCCACCAAAATCGTCACAGAGACCCAGCTGAGCCGCCTGTTGGGCAATACGCCGCTGCAGGTGCATCTGGAACTGATGATGATTTCCTCCCACCGCTCCAAGAATACCCCTCAGGAGCATCTGCTGACCTTTTACAAAACCTTCAACGAATTGATGGACCGTAAATTTGACGGCATGGTGATCACCGGAGCCCCGGTGGAGCAGATGGCGTTTGAGGAAGTGGATTACTGGCCGGAGCTGTGCCAAATTATGGAGTGGAGCAAAAGTCATGTTCACTCCACCTTCCACATCTGCTGGGGCGCCCAGGCGGGCCTTTACTACCACTATGGCATCCAGAAGAAACAGCTGCCCCAAAAGCTGTTCGGCGTCTATCCCCACCGTGCAGATTACAAGCGGGCAATCCTGCTGCGGGGCTTTGATGATGAATTCTGGATTCCCCATTCCCGCCATACCACCATCCTGCGGGAGGACATTGAGAAGGTCCCTGGCCTGAAAATCCTGGCCTCCTCCCGGCAGGCGGGGGTATACTGCGTGATGAACAAGGAAGGACGTCAGATTTTCGTCACCGGTCACGCAGAATATGATGCGGACACCTTGGAGAAAGAATATCTCCGGGACAAGAATCAGGGCCTTCCCATTGCGGTGCCGGAAAATTACTACCCCAACGATGACGATACCCAGGCGCCCATTGTGCGCTGGCGGAGCCATGCCCATCTGCTTTTCAGCAACTGGCTTAACTACTTTGTCTATCAGACCACGCCCTATGACATCATGGCCGTGGGTCAGGAATCCACGCCTCGGTAACGCGCTATGATCCAAACGATTTTTTTCGACCTGGACGGCACCCTGCTGCCCATGGACCAGGATGCGTTCATCCGGGCCTATCTGCAGAGCCTGACCCAATTTCTGATTCCCCATGGGTACGAACCGGAGGCACTGGGGAAAATGGTTTGGGAGGGGACTGCCGCCATGGTGAAAAACCAGGGCGGCGTGACCAACGAGGCTGTTTTCTGGGACTGCTTCTCCCGGAATCTGAGCAGGTCCCGCCAGACGGAGGAACTCCTGTTCCAGCGCTTTTATGAGACGGAATTTCAGAATCTCAAAACAGTCTGCGGCTATAATCCCATGGCGGCCCGAACGGTCCGGGAGCTGAAAAGAATGGGATATGGTCTGGTGCTGGCCACCAACCCTGTGTTTCCTGTTCTGGCGACCCGGAGCCGGGTCCGCTGGACGGGACTGGAGCCGGAGGACTTCCGATGGATCACAACCTACGAAAATTCCTCCCGCTGCAAGCCGAATCCCGATTATTACCGGGAAATTCTGGATACACTGAACCTGAGAGCCGGAGAATGCCTGATGGTGGGCAATGACGTGCAGGAGGATATGGTGGCTGCGCAGGTGGGAATGCAGGTGTTTCTTCTGACAGACTGCCTGATTCACCGGGGAGGGGAGGACCTGAGTGCCTATCCCCAGGGAAGCTTTCCGGAACTGCTGGCCTGGATTCGGAGTGGTTGTGTGTGATCGTATTGTATTTGTTGTGCCTGGGCCTTATTATCCTGCTGGGCGGGGCGTTCTATGCGTATTATGTGGCGTTCTATGCGCCGGAGAACAGGAAAAATCCGGAGCCGTCCTTTGAGAAAAGTACCTACGATTCTTACCGGGAGGTTCTGACGGCGGCCTATGGCAGCCTTCGGGAACGGGAGTGTGAAACCGTGACCATCTACTCCCAGGACGGCCTGCGCCTCTCCGGGCGGTATTATCACACCCGGGACGGCGCCCCCCTGGACATTGGATTCCACGGATACCGCAGCTCCGCATTTCTGGATTTCTGCGGCGGTTCTGCCCTGAGCTTTGAGATGGGGCATAATCTGCTCCTGGTGGACCAGCGCTGTCATGGAAACAGCGAAGGACATTCCATTACCTTTGGCGTCCGGGAACGGGAGGATGTGCTGTGCTGGGTTCTCTATGCCCGGGAGCGATTTGGACCGGAGGTGCAGATTATGCTCTATGGGGTATCCATGGGCGCCGCCACCGTTCTGATGGCGTCTGAACTGGAACTGCCAGAGAATGTGAAGGGCATCGTGGCGGATTGTCCCTATGGCTCTGGATTGGACATTATCCTGGAGGTTGCCCGGAAGCGAGGATATCCCCTCCGGCTGATCCGGCCCCTGGTGCTTCTGGGCGCCCGGATTTACGGCGGGTTCGATCTTCGGGATGCAGAGCCGGAGCGGGCTGTGCGCCGGGCGAAGGTTCCCATCCTGCTGATTCATGGTGAGCCAGACGGATTCGTTCCCTGCCGGATGAGCGAGAACATCCGCCAGGCGAATCCGGAGCAGGTCACCCGCATTACCTTTCCCGGAGCGGATCACGGATTCAGCTATCTGGCGGACACACCCCGCTACCGGCGGGCCGTGGCGGAGTTCAGCCGATCCGTTCTGAAGCAGACAGACAATCCTCCATCCCCGCCGGGGCATTGAGCCACCGGCGGGGATGATTTGTTTGTTCTATCCGAAAATCGGCACTTGATTTTGTGAAAAAAATGAATACAATAATACCATAAAGAATCTGGAAAGGTTGTTGTCTCATGAATCATGTATATATTCCGGAAGGCTACCGGCCTGTGCTGGATGCTTACGACACCCAGCGGGCCATTGCGTACATCAAGGAGACGTTTCAGGAGGAGTTCTCCAAAGCCCTGAACCTGAAGCGGGTTTCCGCGCCGCTGTTTGTTACGGAAAACTCCGGCCTGAATGACAATCTGAATGGCTACGAGCGCCCGGTGTCTTTTGACATTCCCGCCGTTCAGACGGACGCCCAGGTGGTGCATTCTCTGGCGAAGTGGAAGCGTCTGGCACTGAAGCGGTACAACTTTACCATCGGAAACGGCCTGTATACCGATATGAACGCCATCCGTCGGGATGAGGAGCTGGACAACATTCATTCCATTTATGTGGATCAGTGGGACTGGGAGAAAATCATCACCCGGGAGAACCGGAATCTGGAGTATCTGAAGCTGATTGTCTGCGCCATTGTCCGGGCTATCTGTGATACCAATGACCGGCTGCACGTCCGGTATCCCCAGCTGCGCACCAATTTGAGCCGGGACGTCACCTTCATTACCACCCAGGAACTGGAGGACCGGTATCCGGAGCTGACGTCCAGTTCAGAACGGGAGAGTGCGTTCCTGCGGGAACATCAGACTGCCTGTATTATGCAGATCGGCGGCAAGCTTCGCTCCGGAAAACCCCACGACGGACGGGCGCCGGACTATGACGACTGGAATCTGAACTGCGACATCTTCTTCTGGGACCCGGTTTTGAACCGGGCGCTGGAGATTTCCTCCATGGGCATCCGGGTGGATGCGCAGTCCCTGGACCGGCAGCTGCGGGAGGCGGGCTGCGATGACCGCCGGGAACTGCCCTTCCACAAAATGCTGCTGAACAATGAACTGCCGTTAACCATCGGCGGCGGCATTGGACAGTCCCGCCTGGCCATGCTGATGATGGGCTGCGCCCATATTGGAGAAGTTCAGTCCAGCATCTGGGATGCTGAAACGGTAGAGACCTGCGCAAATGCAGGAATTCCGCTGCTGTAATAGAAAAAGTGGCCGGTTCAAACCGGCCACATTTTTTATTACAGCAGTCCCAGCAGATTCAAAGCCAGTGTCCATAGAAAAATGGTGGGCAGGCAGAAAATGGTGGAGTAGGCAACCAGCTGCCCGGCAAATTCTCCGTCGGCGCCCATGGCAACCGCTGCAGGATAGCTGGCTACCGCTGCCGGAGCGGCGAAAAGAATCATCAGAGCGCACAACTGGGCTCCCTGGAATCCCAGAAGCACGCCGCCGGTGACAAACACCAGGGGAATCAGCACCAGACGGACGGCCACGGCGGCAGCAACCAGCGCTTTCTTTGGGTAGGCGGTGAAGCTCAGACCTACGCCGATGGACAGAAAACTCAGCGGGGTGGCAATGCCGCCCAGATCCTGAACCACTTCGCTGACCAGCTCCGAGAGCCGGAGCCCACTGAGATTGACCACCAATCCCAGCGCGGTACCCACAAAGATAGGGTTGCGCAGAACCGCAAGGAACAGCTGACCCGGGGTTGGATTCCCGCCCCGGCCATATTCCAGAATCACCGCCGCCATAATGCTGTACACGGGAATCGCCACGGCGCCCATGAGCATAACCAGCCCGATGTTTCCCTCCCCATAGATGCTCTGCGCTACAGCGGCTCCGAAAATGATGTAATTCGGGCGGATCATGGTCTGGGCAAAGGCGGTGGCGGTGGGGCGCTGGGGAATGACCCGGAAGAGGATAAGCGCCGCACAGAAGGAAACTGCCAGCCCGAATACACCGTACAGCAGGAAACCGGGATTTGTCAGATTGGTCAAATCCGTCGTGTACACGTTGTAAAATACCAGGCAGGGGGTAAAGACCTTGAAAATCAGGGTGTCCACCTTTTTCATTGTCCCCGGTTCCGCGATTTTTGTCATGCGGACGACGATGCCAACCGCCATCAGCATGGCCATGGGAATCACAACCCGGGCTGCCATGAGAAAGCTTTCCATAACTATCCTCCCAATATGCGTATGCATTTTCGTCTATGATAGCACAGGGAGAATTCCTTGTAAAGCAGGTGTGTTTGGGGAATCCTGTTCCTGGAGGTGAGAAAATGAAGAAAAAAGGGGCGGAATGTATCCGCATTGACCCGCAGGAACAGCTGTGCCCGGCGTTTGACAGCACCGGCATCAAGCTGTCCGGGCTGCCGGAACCGGAAATGGGCGTTGCGGTGCTGGACGATTTCCCGGAGGAGCATATTCAATAGCAAGAGGCCGCTGCTCAACCCGGGCAGCGGCTTTCTTTGAGCGAATAGACCAAAGTCGATACTCTTTTATTGACAAGGCCGTGCAACTTGACTATAATGTAGGTAAGAGAAGCACAAGCGTTCTCGAAAGGAGGCATATATAATGGAAAAGAAAATTATTACCATCAGCCGTGAGTTTGGTTCCGGCGGCCGCACCGTGGGCCGTATGGTTGCCGAGAGGCTGGGGATTCCTTTCTACGACAAGGAACTGGTGGACCAGATTGCCCTGGAGTCCGGTTTTGCTCCCAAGTTTGTGGAGGAAAACGGTGAGCATTCTCCCGGCAGCAGCCTGTTCTCCTATGCCTTTGCGCACCAGGGCATTCCGGGTGTGATGAACGGCTTGTCTACCGCAGACTTCCTGTGGAACATTCAGTGCAGCGTGATTCTGCAGCTGGCGGAGAAAGGCCCCTGCGTTATTGTGGGCCGGAATGCGGACTACATACTCAAGGACAGGCAGGATGCACTCCATGTGTATGTTTTTGCGGATATTCCCTTCCGGGCGGACCGGATTGTCCGCCGGTATGGTGAATCCGACAAGAGCCCGGAAGCCCGTCTTCAGGAGAAGGATAAGCGCCGCCGGGTGAACTACCAGCATTATACCGGGCGCAGCTGGGGCCAGTCCCAGAACTATGATGTCTGTCTGGACACCGGCGTCCTGGGTATTCAGCAGTGCGTGGATATTATCTGCGGTATTGTGGAGCGCTCCAGAACGGAAATGACCCCGGAAGAAAAGAATCTGTAACAAGCAATTGCCCTGCACCAGACGGTGCAGGGCAATTGAGCGTGTCAAAAAAGTCTCAAAGAGTTTGCCGCCAGTGGCGGCAAATGAAGTTTAAATCGTTTTCTGCCGGGGCGTGTACCTGGCAGAAAACACTTCTCAGGCTGCAAGTGTGGAATTTGTCCCCCGCAAGGGGACAAATTATGCGCGCAGCAGACTGCAAAAACTTGTCGGAAAGCCCCGTAGGGGTTTTTCGACAGTCTGAATTGCCCTGCACCAGTCGGTGCAGGGCAATTTTCATGGTCAGACGGTTGCTGCTTCGGGCTGAGAGTCGGGGATGTGGATGTTGACGCCGTTGACTTCCACATTTTCATCGGCGCAGATGAGGATGTACTTGACTCCGCCGATGGTGCGGGTTTCCACCAGATCGCTCCGGGTGGGATCGACCTTAATGACCACATCCGGCGTTTTCAGCTCAAAATGCTTGTCATCGATGATATTTTTGGGATGAAGTTCCGCCTCAAAGCCAAAGGCGGCGTCGTAATCCACGCTGAATTTGGCAAGGTGCTCTTCCGCCACGCCGCAGGAGCTGAGAACCTGGGTGACATCTTCCTTGGAGATCAGCAGCGGCTCCGGGACCTTGCTTTCTTTGTGCAGCTCGATGCGCTGACACAGCTGTTCATGGACGGTCTGTACCACATCCAGGCTGCACTCCTCCCCGAGGGCGGTGGTCAGCAGGGCCTCAAAGGTCTTTTTCTGCTCATCGGCGGGCTTGGGCACCGGGGTATTGAAAACGGACTGAATCAGTTCTTCCTGACTCTGCTTGATATCGTGGGTATAGTACAGCGCATTGTAGATGTTGGTGGAGCGCTGGTCAAAGGCAGGGAAGAGGAAGCCCAGCAGGGGAGCGGAGACCGTGTTCAGCATACCACCGTCATGGAAGAGCTTTTCTTCCGGAACGTAGTGCAGATTCGCCTTGGTCTGCTTGACGGGGCAGATTGTACACAGCAAATACCGGTATACTTCCTCGGCGTTGTCCTGCTGGAGCGCGTCATCCCGGGATTTGAAGGGGACGTCGTAGCTGTCACAGGCAAGCAGAATCAGATAGCTGCCCTCCAGAACAAGGGAATCCATGATTTTCCGATACAATTCCTGCCGTTTTTCCTCGTCCTTCAGCTGGGACTCCCGCAAATCCATCAGGAGCTTGTGCTCCGGGCTGTCTGCCACCTGGGCGGTGCGGAAGGTGATGTCGATGAGGTTTTTTCCAATGGCGCCGGACAAGGTCCGACGGAGCAGAGAAAAGTATTTGTCCGACTCATTTTCCGGCATCAGAGCCACAGACTGCTGAAATTCCGTTACAATTTCCTTGGCGTCGTTGACATAGCAGCCATAGAGGTGGGTGATGCTGCTGCGGTCCCGGCGCAGATGGCGGCGAATTTCGCCAATTTCTTTATCGATCATGGTGTTACCTCGCTTATGTATTGGAATGCCAGGGCATTATAGCACATCCCACGGGAAAAATCCAGAGAAAACCGCGTTTGCCCATACCGCAGAAATGGGGAAACCGCTTGACAATTATCCGGCCCGATGATATATTTCTAGGAGTATGGAGAGATGTCCGAGCGGTTTAAGGAGCCAGTCTTGAAAACTGGTGATGGGGCAACCCACCGTGGGTTCGAATCCCACTCTCTCCGCCAGGACAGGGCGCGGATTCCGTGTCCTGTCTTTCACTCTTGATAAAAAGGATGGTTGAAATATGGCTGTTCGGCTGAACGAGGATAAGGAAATGGTGCAGACCATTCGCGATGGCTTGAAACGCACCGGTGGATACTGCCCCTGCCGTCTGGAGCGGACGGAGGATAACAAATGTATGTGCAAGGAGTTCCGGGAGCAGATTGCCGATCCCAATTTCAAGGGCTACTGCCACTGCATGCTGTACTACAAGGACTAAAAGCAAGCGAAAAAACTGTTGACAAATTCCTCCTGCTGTGCTATCATACTCAAGCACTGAGCGAAAGCCAGGAAGCGAATATGGGCGAGTGGTGGAATTGGTAGACTCGCTAGATTCAGGTTCTAGTGTTCACTGCGGACGTGCGGGTTCAAGTCCCGCCTCGCCCACCAAACGGAGCAAGCGCTGCGCTTGCTTCGTTTTTCGTATATAATGGATTCAGCCAGCGGCGCAGGCCAATAGCCTGTGCCGCTTTGGCTTGGTTCGGAATCAAAACCGGATGTATCAACGGAAAAGGCCTGGAGCGCAATGGCTCCAGGCCCTGCCTGGCTTTTGGAAGGCGAATTCCTGGAAGAAATTCGGTTACCGGGCACAGCATTCGGATAACGGAAAAGGCCCGGAGCGCGTTGGCTCCAGGCCCTGCCTGGTGGCGGAGACGGTGGGATTCGAACCCACGTGCCCTTGCGGACAACTTGATTTCGAGTCAAGCTCGTTGCGACCACTTCGATACGTCTCCAGCTGGGTGGACTGGCACTTCTTTTTACCAATCCCGGTCATTATACCAGCCGTTCCGAAAAAAATCAAGATGTTTCCGGGAAAAATCCTCCTCACAGCAAAATGGGCTGAATCTGCCGGCCCTCCAGAGCGGCTTCCAGCGCCTGGGGAATCTGACGGAAATCCGCCACCATGCTGGTGGGTTTTCCCAGAGCGTCGTCCTGACCAAAGGGCACGAAGTAGTAGTGCTTTCTGGCAAGCAGTTTTCCGATGTTTTCGGCGGCACCGGCCAGGGCATCATTGGTGGAGACGGCCAGCAGCACCGGCCTGCCGTTGCGCAGGTGGCTTTTTGCGGCCATGGTCACCGGCCCATCGGCAATGCCGTGGGCCAGCTTTGCCAGGGTGTTTCCCGTACAGGGGGCAATGACCAGAATATCCAGCAGCTTTTTGGGACCGATGGGTTCTGCCTGGGCAAGGGTGTGCAGAGGCGGCACGCCGCAAAAGGCTTCTGCTTTGGCCTGATGGTCCAGGGCGGTACCGAATCGGCTGTCCACATGGTAGGCCGCTTCGGAGAAGATGGGAATGACGGTATGGGTCTTGCTCAGCTCCTCCATTACCGGGAACACCTGGGCGTATGTACAGAAGGAGCCGCACATGGCAAATCCGACTCTCATGGTTCAATCCTCCTCCAGTTTTCTCAGAATGGTGGCGGCAATCAGCTTGCCGGATGCGGCGGGGGCGAGTTTCCCGGGAAGCCCCCGGGCGATGACCACATCGTCTCCCGCCATCCCCGGCTGGGATGCCAGGTCAATTTTGAGGCACCCGGAGCCGGAGGGAAGCTGCTCTTGGGTGAGCAGCAGCTGAGGAACGGTATTCCAGATAATCCGGAATCCGTCCAGCCTGGGGCCGAGATGGGCGGTATCTGCCGCAGCATAGCCCAGAGCATGGAGCATGGCCCGGTCCGATTCCTTCCGGGCGGCTACGGTCACCTCTGCGCCCAGGCCGCGCAAAAGCCGGGCCAGGCATTTGCCGATTCGTCCCCATCCGATGACCAGCGAAGGGGCGTCGGCGAAGGTGGTGTCCAGCAGCGGGGCGGCAGCCATCAGGGCGCACTGAGCGGTAATGGCCGCATTGTCCGCCAGGTACCGGGAATCCTGTAATAAATCCAGAGCGCTATGCGCTTCCAGAGCGGGATGCACCAGGTTTCCGCCAATGACCGTGATGTCCGGGGGCAGCATCCGAAGCAGCTGGGCGATGTCTCCGCCTCCACGGAGCTGTCCATCCGGGCTGAAGGCGGGCACATCCAGCAGCAAATGGGTCGCCTCCGGGGTGGGGTGGTCCACTACGGCTACCCCGGACTTTGCGAGGATGGCTGCGGCATGGCGGCAGGCGGCGGTGGCTCCCGCAGGAAACAGCAAAATTCCGTTATCCAATCGCATCACTCCCTTACATCAGAATATGCGCCGGGATTCTTGGTTGTGCTTGATTTTTCAATAGGATTCTGTATAATGAAATCAAGAGGTGAAATGGTATGCAGAGATTGGGTTTTATCCACGATATGCTGGATGTGAAGGTTTTGATTCTGTGCGTCATGGCCCGGGTAAATTATCCCGTGACCATGCAGCAGATTTATGAATTGTGCTATCAGGACGATTGCCTGAGCTATTTCGATGTGTGCACCGCCATTCCGGAGATGGTGAAGTCAGGCCATCTGAAGGAAGTGGAGGGGGACTGCTACGAGATTACCGAGAAGGGCCGGGCAGACGGCGCGCTTACGGAGGACTCCATTGCCTTCACGGTCAAGCAGCGGGCGGAGAATGCCGTGGCCCGATTCAACCGGCAGATTCGCCGCAGCAGCTTTGTGAAAACCCAGGTGATTCCCAGAGAAAGCGGGGATTATTCCGTTGTGATGGCCCTGGATGACGAGATGGGGAACCTGATGACCCTGGAGCTGCTGGCGCCTGACCAGCGTCAGGCGGTGCGGCTGAGCCGGCTGTTTGAAAAGAAGGCAGAGGCGGTATACAACCTGACCATGGCGGAACTTCTGGACGAAGAAGACGAATTAGACGAATAACCACCCTTGCCGTTTTGCATTATTTGTGCTATAATGACAATACACCGGATGACCGGTGACACGAAAGGAGCTGCCGCATATGAAATTTAAGTTCAGTGAAAAGAAAGTGAAAATTCCTGACAATGTCCACGCAGATGCTGAGAAAAAGGTAATGAAGCTGGCACGGTTCTTTGATGAGGCTGCGGAAGCGCTGATTGTCTTCTCTGTGGAGCGGAACCGGAACAACGTGGAGCTCACCGTCCATGGTGCGGGCACCTGGTTCCGGGCAAGTGAGAGCACCTCGGATATGTTCGCCTCCATTGATGCAGCTGTGGGGACCATCGAAGGCCAGATCCGCAAGAACAAGACCCGTCTGGCCCGTCGGCTGAAGCAGGGCGCGTTCAACCGCAGCGTCCAGGAGGAAACCTCCTTTGCACCGGAGACCGACGAGGAGGAGCTGAGCATTGTCCGTATCAAGAAGTTCTACTTCAAGCCCATGACCCGGGAGGAAGCGGTGCTGCAGATGAATCTGCTGAATCACAATTTCTTTGCATTCCGGGATGAGGACAACGGCGGAAGCTTCGCGGTGGTGTACCGCAGAAATGACGGCGGCTACGGTCTGCTGGACGATGTGCAGTGAATATCGGAAAGGGAGCCTCTCCGGAGGCTCCTTTTTGTTGCCCGAATTTGTTGCAATTTGTCTGAAATGTGGTATAATATCCCCAATTCCAAGAAAGAGAACAAGGGAAAAGGGAGGATTTGCCCATGGGAATTGTGGTTCTGGGCGCGGTATTTGTGGATATCAAGGGATATCCGGAGGCATCATTTGTGCCCATCGGGCGCAATGTGGGCCGGGTGGAGACCATCCATGGCGGCGTTGGCCGGAATGTGGCGGAGGATGTTGCCAACTGTGAGCTTCGCCCCACCTTTGTCAGCCTGGTGGATGAGAGCGGCACCGGCATCGACGTGATCCGCAAGCTGAAAAGTCATAAGGTCAACACCGATTATATCCGCACCACCCGGGACGGAATGGGCACCTGGCTGGCGGTTTTTGACAATGACGGGGATGTGGCGGCCTCCATCTCCAAACGTCCCAACCTGCTGCCCATTGCGGACATCCTCCGGGAACAGGGGGACGAGATTTTCCGCAGCGCGGACAGTGTGATTATGGAAATCGACGTGGACAAGGAGATTGTGAAGCAGACCCTTCACTTTGCCCAGAAATACGGCAAACCGGTGTACGGCGTGGTGGCCAATATGAGCATCGCCCTGGAGCGCCGGGATTTTCTGCAGTCCATCGACTGCTTTGTGTGCAATCTTCTGGAGGCGGGAATCTTGTTCTCGGATAACTACGAGGGAAAGTCCACCGAGGAAATGGTGGAAATTCTGTCCCAGAAGGTGAAGGCGGCCCGGATTCCCAGCATGATCGTGACCATGGGCAGCGCCGGAGCGGTGTATGCAGACCTGCAGGGCACCAAAGGATACTGTCCCGCCCGGAACGTAAAGGTAAAGGATACCACCGGAGCCGGAGACGCCTTCTGCGCAGGTGCCGCCATCGGGCTGACATACGGGAAGGGGCTGAAGGAGGCCTGCGAAATCGGTGCCCATCTGGCAGCGTCCGTCATAGTGACCTCGGAAAATGTGTGTCCCCGGTTCCTGCCCAGGGAGTTGGGTCTGGATATGGATGTGGAGGACTAAATGGGGTATCCGCGTATTTTGACCATTCAGGATATCTCCTGTGTGGGGCAGTGCTCCATGGCTGTTGCGCTGCCCATCCTCTCCGCCTGCGGCCTGGAAACCTGCCTTCTTCCCACGGCCCTGCTGTCTACCCATACCGGAGGATTCGGAAAACCGGCGGTGGTGCATTTTGACCAGGCTCTGTCGGAAATCTGGCGGCACTGGCTGGACTGCGGCATTACCTTTGACGGCATTCTGGTTGGGTATCTGGGCAGTCTGGGAGCAATCCAGGCGGCGGAAGACATTCTGGACCGGCTGCTGGCGCCGGGAGGCGTTGCCATCGTGGACCCGGTGATGGGAGATCACGGCAAACTCTATTCCGGCTTTGACCGGTCTTATGTCCAGGCCATGAAGGGACTCTGCCGCCGGGCAGATGTGCTCCTGCCCAATCTGACGGAGGCAGCCCTGCTCACTGGGGTGTCCTACAGCGAAACCCTTGCGGAAAATCCCCAGGAATGGCTGGCTCAGCTGGGCTGCCATCAGGTCGTGCTGACCGGTATGGGGGATGGGCCGGAGACCACCGGCGCGCTGCTGTGGCAGGACGGCCGGGTGGAACGGTACACCCATCCCAGAATTGCCCGGAATTTCCATGGCACCGGGGATATCTTTGCCGCCAGTTTTGCCGGGGCGCTGCTTCAGGGACGGAGGACCGGTGACGCCATGACCTTTGCGGCGGATTTTACCTATCGGTGCGTTGCACAGACGGCGGCGAATCCTGCCCACTGGTATGGGGTGAAATTCGAGCCGCTGCTGCCTCTCCTGGGATGTCTGGCCGAAGGGTAACCGGGATTTTTCCAGGAAAAGATATTGACAATTCCCGGATTTGTGGTAAAATACGGTGGATATGCAAAAACAATGAGGAAGCCAAGCAGAAGTGAAGCCTGACAGAGAGAGGGGACTGGTGTAAACCCTCGGCCTGATTCTGCAAGCCACTTTCCCTGTTGCCCGGGAGGACCGGGACGGGTGCTCCCGTTACCGAGCGCTATGAGATCTGCCTGGCAGATGAATTAGGGTGGTACCGCGATTGACAGTCGCCCCTAGGTTTGGGGGCGGCTTTTTTGCGTCTGCCCGGCAAATTGCGGAAATTTTTTTGGAGGTTGATACCCATGAATCCCAAGCCTTACGGCTTAAACGAGCTGCGGGAGATGTTCCTGTCCTTCTTTGAGAGCAAAGGCCACCTGCGGCTTCCCAGCTTTTCCCTGATTCCCCAGAATGACCAGTCCCTGCTGCTGATCAACTCCGGTATGGCGCCCATGAAGCCCTACTTCACCGGCGAGGTGGAGCCTCCCCGGCACCGGGTCTGCACCTGCCAGAAGTGCATCCGTACCGGCGACATTGAGAATATCGGCAAAACTGCCCGTCACGGCACCTACTTTGAGATGCTGGGCAACTTCTCCTTCGGCGACTATTTCAAGCGGGAGGCCATCACCTGGAGCTGGGAGTTCCTGACCAAGGTGGTGGGTCTGGACGAAAACCGTCTGTATCCTTCCATCTACGAAAACGACGAGGAAGCGTTTGAAATCTGGAACAAGGAAGTTGGCGTGCCTGCGGAGAAGATTTTCCGTTTCGGCAAATCCGACAACTTCTGGGAGCACGGCTCCGGCCCCTGCGGCCCCTGTTCGGAAATCTACTATGACCGTGGGGAAAAGTACGGCTGCGGCAAGGAAGGCTGCACCGTGGGCTGTGACTGCGACCGCTACATGGAAGTGTGGAACAACGTGTTCTCCCAGTTCAACAATGACGGCAACGGCAATTACACCGAGCTGTCCCAGAAGAACATCGATACCGGCATGGGCCTGGAGCGTCTGGCAGTGGTGTGCCAGGATGTGAACTCCCTGTTCGATGTGGACACCGTGATGAACATTACCAATAAGGTGACGGAGCTCACCGGTGCCTCCTACGGTCAGAGTGTGAAGATGGACGTATCCCTGCGGGTTATCACCGACCACATCCGGGCGTCCACCTTTATGATTGCCGACGGCGTTCTGCCCAGCAACGAGGGACGGGGCTATGTTCTGCGCCGCCTGCTGCGCCGGGCTGCCCGGCATGGCAAGCTCCTGGGCGTGAGTCATCCCTTCCTGTATCAGGTTGTGGAGACGGTGATCCGGGAGAACGAGAATCATTATACCTACCTGCGGGAGCGGGCGGAGTATATCACCAAGGTGGTGAAGGTGGAGGAAGAGAACTTTGCCCGGACCATCGACGGCGGCATGACCATCTTTGCCAATATGCTGGCGGAGCACAAGGCCAAGGGAGAGACGGAATTCTCCGGCGCCGACGCCTTCAAGCTGTACGATACCTACGGCTTCCCCATTGACCTGACTCTGGAGATGGTGGCGGACGAGGATATGACCCTGAATCAGGAGGAGTTCGCCCAGCTGATGCAGGAGCAGAAGGTTCGGGCCCGGGAGGCCCGGAAGGCTCTGGGCGACCTGGCCTGGGCGGGCATTGACCTGGGCCTGGACAACACCCCCACTACCTTCGTTGGCTACACCCAGAACAACTGCGAGGCCAAGGTCCTGGCGGTGTGCGTGGGAGAAGAGGTCTCCGGCACCATTGCCGGCGGCGAGAGCGGCATCCTGGTGCTGGATCGGACACCCTTCTATGCGGAGATGGGCGGTCAGGTTGCCGACCAGGGCGTGATTCTGGCGGGCAACAGCCGTTTCCAGGTGACCAACGTTCAGAAGGACAAGGGCGGTAAGTACCTGCATTACGGCAAAATGCTCAGCGGTTCCGTGAAGGTGGATGATCTGGTGTGCGCCGCCATTGATGTGGACCGCCGGAAGGCCATTATGCGGGCCCATTCCGCTACCCACCTGCTGCAGAAGGCCCTGCAGAGCGTGCTGGGAGACCATGTGCATCAGGCCGGTTCCTATGTGGAGCCGGATCGGCTGCGCTTTGACTTCACCCACTACTCTGCCCTGACGGCACAGGAGCTGGCAAAGGTCAACTCTCTGGTTCAGAACGCGGTTTTGGAAGGCTATCCCATCGAAACCCGGGAGATGCCCATTGAGGACGCCAAGGCCATGGGCGCCACGGCTCTGTTCAGCGAGAAGTACGGCGATACGGTGCGGGTGGTCAATATGGGCGGCTACTCCATCGAGCTGTGCGGCGGCACCCACCTGGACAATACCGCCAAGGTAGGTCCCTTTGAATTGGAGAGCGAGTGCTCCGTTGCCTCCGGCGTGCGCCGGATTGAGGCGATCACCGGCAAAGCATGCCTGGAAAAGATGGAGCACAGCCAGCAGATGCTCTTCGATGCGGCCATGAAGATGAAGACCAAGCCCGCTGACCTGCTGGCACGGATTCAGGCGCATCTGGAGGAAGTGAAGGAGCTGAAGCGCACCATTGAGCAGTACAAGGCCAAGGAGGCCTCCGGCGAAGTGGAGCGGTTCCTGTTCGGCTCCCACAACGTGGGCGGCCTGAAAGTGCTTACCGCTACGGTGCCCAATGCCGATGCGGCCAAGCTGCGTCAGATGGGTGACCTGCTCCGGGAAAAGGACCCCAATGTGGTGGCGGTTTTGGCCACGGTGAACGGAGACAAGCCCACCTTCCTGGCGGTCTGCGGCAAGGACGCGGTTGCCAGCGGCGTAAAGGCGGGCGAGTTGGTGAAGCTGGTCTGTACCACCTGCGATGGTTGCGGCGGCGGTAAGCCGGACTCCGCTATGGGCGGCGGCAAAACTGTCACCAAGGTGGATAATGCCTTGGCTATGGTGGACGATTTCGTCGCTTCCAAACTGCACTGACAAGTCTGGGGCGCCGCGAACTGCGGCGCCCCTTTGCCGTATGGCAGGGCAGAACGAAGAAAGGGGGGGAAAACCATGCGCAGGCTTATGTGGTTTGCTCTGGGGATGGGAGCGGGCTGCGTTCTTTGCGCCTACTGGCTGCCGAAGGCCTGGTTGCTTCCGACTGCGCTGATTCTGGCCGCTGCATCCCTGGCAGTGGGAATCCCGGGCAGGAAGAACCCGGTTATCCGCAGAGCAGCTGTGCTGATACTGGGCTGTGCCGGCGGGCTTGCCTGGTTTTCCTGCTACTATGGGTTATATCTCAATGGGGCAGTAGCCCTGGACGGGCAGACCCGGACTGTGGCCCTTACAGCAATGGGAGACTCCTGGGAAACCGACTACGGCGCTGCCGTAGAGGGAATTCTCACTCTGGAGGGCAGAACCTATCCGGTTTGTGCCTACCTGGACGGGGAGGAGACGATTCAGGCAGGGGACTGGATTCATGGCAGCTTTCGGTTCCGGGTTACTACCCCGGATGGAGCGGAAGCGGCCACCTACCACCAGGGAAACGGGATTTTCCTATTGGCGTACCAGGAGGACCAGATTCAGGTGAGCAGAGGGGCAGATTCCTCCTGGCGAACGATTCCCGCCCGGCTGCGCCGGACGCTGGTGAACGTTCTGACCCGAAGTCTGGACCCGGATACCCTTCCTTTTGCCAAGGCGCTGCTGCTGGGGGATACGGATGACCTGAACTACGGTGTGGACACCGCGCTGAAGGTCAGCGGCATCCGCCATGTGGCGGCGGTATCCGG
>CALXFW010000094.1 GCA_944387685.1 uncultured Oscillospiraceae bacterium | reverse complement strand
ATGTTTTCAGTGGGAAATAGTATGGTTTGTAAACGCATTCCTTACCGTCTCCTGTTTTGAATCTGAAGCAGTCCAAAAGCCGCCGGATACAGGCGGTATCTGCTGAAGCGCAGCAGGCTGACCGCCCGATTTTCATTGGCCGCGTAAACCGCCGGGTAATGCTTTTTAAGCTTCCTCTCAAAGGCGATCAGCCTTGCCCTGGAAGCCTTTCCGTAGGGGGCGCTGAGCAAGATTTTCACCTTTCCAGCCGCCGCCCGGGCGATGATACGGGCAATGTAGGCGCATTTTTCCTGGGAACACTCCCCGGAAGCGGCGCATTGATCGTAAAATTTCAAAAGAGAACCCATCACCCGGTCATAATCCGCCTCCAGCCGCAGCATCCGGGCCGGGTCCATGCTCTGGCCCTGACGGCCGATCCGGTACTGGTAGACAAAATCCCGAATAAAGGCGATGGTCTTTATAAAGGGTACCGGATAAAGGATGTATTCCAGATCCACGTAAAAGCATTTCTCATCGATCCGCTTCCCCTGCTTTCGCAGCAGCTCTGTCCGAATGGTCAGTCCGTGCATTTTCACATAGATCCGATCCGCCACCTGGTCAAAGAGATAAACCTTCCCATAAACCACTCCGGGGAATGGCTCCCGGATCTCTGCCTTCCGGCGAAACTGCGCCTCCCTGCCGCTGCCATCGTCAAAAGCCCAGTAAAAGCCGCTCACAACGGCGTCCGGGATGTCCGGTTCCCCCAGCTCCTTTTTCCCGGCACACACGCCTTTTCCAGCTCTTTCTTCATCTGCCCCTGGTTCTCTCCGACTAGCGCTAAACTTCTTTCCAACGCAAAACCGCTCCAAGAAGCGCACCAGGTTCCGCAGCCCTTCTGCCTCAACCCAGTCGTCGGCGTCCACTACCTTAAAATAGCGGCCCGAAGCCGCCTTGATTCCACAGTTGATGCCTGAGCCGTGGCCGCCATTTTCCTTATGAATCACGCGGACTGTGCGCGGGAAACGCGCCTGGTATCCATCCGCCAGGCTGCCGGTGCGGTCCGTGGAACCATCGTCCACCACGATAACCTCCAGCAGATCCAGCAGATCCGGAAGGCACAGGGAGTCCAGGCAGTTCTCCAGAAAAACCTCCGCGTTGTAGGCGGGAACCACTACTGTCAACACCTTTTCCATGCCCCGCCTCCCTTCCGCCGCAGTTCAGCCGCAGATTCACAAAAACCAGTTGTGTTTTGTGTTAATTTTGTGTATAATGTTTGCAAAAATAGAGAACATTATGGGGACAAATGTTCTCTTCGACTTAAATTAAGGGAATTTTTCAGACAATAAAGAAAAATGCGGCCGCCATTTCTCTGGCAGACCGCATTCATTTATGGAATAATATGAAATGATCTTTGGTTTTTACAATTCCAGACTGTTTTCTTTTAAAAGAAAATCATAGATGCTCATGGTTGTAATCCCATCTTCATCCCGGGTTACGTTCACCACGTCCTTTACCACAATAATTTTCTTAAAGGAATCCTTGATCTGAAGCAGAGACATTTTTTCCTGAGTCCGTTTCTCCTCCGTTGGCATGGCGAAGGCAGACTGAATGTAATACCGCCGGCTTCCTAAATTTGCCACGAAGTCCACCTCCAGCTGTTTCCGCTCCGTTTTTCCTTCCGCATTTACCCCACGCCTCTCCACCAGCCCCACGTCTACGGAATATCCCCTGCTTCGCAGCTCATTATAGATAATATTCTCCATAATATGGGTTTCTTCCACCTGACGGAATTCCAGTCGGGCATTACGAAGCCCCACATCCTCAAAATAATATTTCAAGGGGGTCCCGATGTAGCGCCTGCCCTTAACATCATAGCGGTTGGCTTTGTGAATCAAAAATGCATCTTCCAGGTATTCGATATACTGCCGGATGGTATTGGCGCTGATCTTCGACTGGATGCTGCTTTTAAATGTGGCTTCAATCTTCGGGACATTGGTAAGAGAACCGATAGCAGAAGCCAGTATATTGACCAAATCCTCCAGTTCCTGGGTTTTCTCAATATGGTGCCGTTCGATGATATCCTTCAAATACGTCTCCTCAAACAGCCTGGTGAGATAGGAAACCTTCTGCTCCTCAGTCTTCATCGTAACCGCTAAAGGCAGCCCTCCATATAAGGTGTATTCTGCCCATCCGTGGTACAGATCCCCTTCATACGCCTGCATAAATTCCTTAAATGTCAAAGGAAAAATGTGTACCTCATCCCCCCTGCCCCGAAACTCCGTGATAATATCCTTCGACAGAAACCTGGAATTGCTTCCGGTTACATAAACATCCGTCTGGTCAATATGGAGCAGCGAGTTCAGCACTTCCTCAAAATCCTTCAGAAGCTGAACCTCGTCCAGCAAAATATAGTAGGTCTCCCCGTCCTGAATGCAGGAATCAATATAATCCAGCAGCACATCCGGATCCCGATACTGCCTGTGTTTTCGCTGGTCCAGCTCAATGCTGATAATATGGGACTCCGGAATACCCTGTTCCAACAAATACCGCTTGAAAATCCGGAAAATCAAATAAGACTTTCCGGATCTCCGAATCCCGGTTACCACCTTAATCATGTGGTTATTCATCCGGTTAATCAGATCATGTAAATATTTATCCCGTTTGATTTCCATAGGCCAGCTCCTTTATTGAATATTTTTGACATATATGTCGCTTTTAATCAACATAATTATACTCTTTGCCGGGAGAATTTTCAAGATGCTTGACATAATCTTCCGGATATGGTAATTTGATACAAACGTAAGTGCTTATGTAGGAAATATCCTCATATAGCCGGTTTTCTTCTGGTATCGCAATGGATGCAGATTTACAGTTTTCTCGGCTTAGATTAATAAGGTGGGGATTATTTTGTGTTTCTGCATCCGGCAGAAACTTTTTTTATTTACAAAGGAGGTCCATATGGAAAAAATTACTATCCCCGTAAAACAGTTTCGGCGTTTAAACGATCCGTTTGAAGAAACATCGAAAGAACGCCCCATCAAATTTCGTTTTTATGTCAACACCAGAGACGTTCCGGAAGTACTCCTGGAATGGATGCAGACGAACCCGAGAAGACAAAACCTGAAGACAGCCACGGCCAAATCCATTGCCGCCGCACTCAGCGAGGACAATCAGTCCTTTCACCTGTGGAACCGCGGGATCCTGCTGTCTGTAGCAGACATTACATTCGATAATCGAACGAATCTGGCCACTTTTTATATGTCCGACCCAACCATTCATGGCGATATCGATGGCGGACATACTTTAAGAATTATTCTTGAACATAATAAAAAATTGGCCGAGGCGAAAAAACTTGGTAAAAATCTGGAAGACTTTCCGGAGCAATATGTGGAATTCGAGGCAATTACCAACCTGAATTCATCGTCTGATCTGGCAGAAGCGCGGAATACCAGCGTTGCGGTAGACAAAAAGACTATAGAAGAATTGAATCACAGCTTTGATCTCCTGAAAAAGGTAATGGACGGTCACCTTGTACAAGGAGAGG
>CALXFW010000093.1 GCA_944387685.1 uncultured Oscillospiraceae bacterium | reverse complement strand
ACCTATACTGCCACCGCATCGGTGGTGTGCCATGTGGGGGCGAAGCTGGTGATGGTGGACTGCCGGAAGGACAGCCTCCAGATGGACTACGATGCCCTGGAAAAGGCCATCACGGAAAAGACCAAGGTCATTATCCCGGTGGATCTGGGGGGCGTTCCCTGCGACTACCGGCGTATTTTTGAGATTGTGGAAAGAAAGCGCAGCCTCTTCCGGCCTGACAGTCCTTTGCAGAAGGCTCTGGGGCGTATCAGCGTGAATGTGGATGCCGCCCACGCCTTTGGGGCAGTGTGGGAAGGCCGCCCGGTGGGAAGCATCGGGGACTTTACCAGCTTCAGCTTCCATGCGGTGAAGAACCTCACCACCGCAGAAGGGGGCGCCCTCACCTGGAGAACCTTCCCCGGTGTGTCCGATGAGGAGATTTACCACAAGCTCCAGCTTCTGAGCCTGCACGGTCAGTCCAAGGACGCCCTCTCCAAGACCCAGCTGGGGGCCTGGGAGTACGATGTGCTGGGCCCCTGGTACAAGTGCAACATGACGGACATTATGGCTGCCATCGGTCTTGCCCAGCTGGAGCGGTACGATGCCCTGCTGGCAAGAAGAAAAGAGCTGATTGCCCGGTACGATGCGGCCTTCCGGCCCCTGGGGGTGGAGGTGCTGCCCCACTATACGGAAAGCCATGAAAGCTCCGGCCACCTGTATATTACCCGGATTCCCGGCATTACCCCCCAGCAGCGGCAGGAGATCATTGTGAAGCTGGCAGAGGCGGGGATTGCCGCCAACGTCCACTACAAGCCCTTGCCCCTGCTCACGGCTTACAAGAATCTGGGCTTTGACATAGGGGATTTCCCCAACGCCTACAGCCACTTTGCCCGGGAGATTACCCTGCCTCTGCACACCTGCCTGACAGACGAACAGGCTCAGTACCTGGTGGAGCATTTCTGCCGGATTGTAAAGGAGTATCTGCCATGCGGCTTGTAAAATGGGAGGCCTTGCCGGAAACCATGCAGACCCCTCAGGTGCGGGAATACTATGACATTCTTTCCAAGAAGCGGGGAAGCCTTCTGTGCAAGCGGCTGTTTGACATTGGCGTGTCGGCGGTGATGCTGGTGCTTCTGTCCCCGGTGTTTCTGGTGCTGGCGGTTGTCATCAAGCTGGACTCCCCCGGGCCGGTGTTCTACCGCCAGGTGCGGCTGACCCAGTACGGCAAGCCCTTCCGGATTTTCAAGTTCCGCACCATGGTTCAGGGGGCGGACAAAGGCTCCCAGGTGACGGTGGGGGGCGACAGCCGGATTACCCGGGTGGGAAGGGTCATCCGCAAGTGCCGGCTGGATGAAATCGGGCAGCTTCTGGATGTGTTCCGGGGCACCATGACCTTCGTGGGCACCCGGCCGGAGGTTCCCAAGTATGCCGCCAGCTACACCCCGGAGATGATGGCCACCTTCCTGCTGCCGGCGGGGGTTACCAGCCTCACCAGTATTTATTATAAGGATGAGGAGCGGCTGCTGAATGGCGCGGAGGATTCAGACCGGGTCTATGTGGAGAAGATTCTTCCGGGAAAGATGCGCTATAACTTAGAGGGCATCCGCAGCTTCGGCTTTTTTAAGGACATAAAAATTATGGGCATGACCTTCCTGGCAATGCTGGGGAAAGAATACACCCATTCCTGATTTTGGAGGAAAGACAATGCTATTTTCTGGTATTTTTGCCCTGGCTCTGGTGGCGGGGCTGATTGTGACCGCCGCAACCGGAAGCTTCCTGTCGCTGCAATGGCTCTGGGTGCTGCCGGTGAGCTTCGTTGGCGTTGCCCTGGGGCTGTGGCTGGGGCTCTTTTTGCTGCTGGTGGTGCTGGCCTGGTGCGTGGACCCCAAAAAGCCCCAGCAGGAGGACAGTACCTTCTACCGCCGCCTGATTACCGCCGTGGCCATTGCTGCCAAGCCGGTGCTGCGGGTGGAGCTGCACACCGACGGCCTGGAAACCATGCTGAAAAAGGGCAGATTCCTGCTGGTGTGCAACCATCTGAGCGTGATGGACCCGGTGATTCTCATTGGCAGCTTTGCCAACAGCCAGCTGGCCTTTATCACCAAGCGGGAAAATGAACGGCTGTTCCTGGTGGGCAAGCTGATGCACAAGATTCTGTGCCAGTCCATCAACCGGGAAAACGACCGGGAGGCCCTGAAAACCATCATCAACTGCATCAACATCATCAAGGAGGATAAGGCCTCCATCGCCGTGTTCCCGGAGGGCTACACCAGCCTGGACGGCAAGCTCCATCCCTTCCGCAACGGGGTGTTCAAGATTGCCCAGAAGGCCCAGGTGCCCATTGTGGTTTGCACCCTGCAAAACACCCAGCAGGTGTTCCGCAACGCAGCCCGGCTGAAGAAAACCCATGTCCACCTCCACCTGGTGGGAATCCTCTACCCCGAGGCCCAGAAGGGCCTGACGACGGTGGACATCGGCAACCTGGTGCACCACATGATGGCCCAGGATCTGGGGCCGGAAAATGTGCTCCAGTCCGGAGAAGAATCTTGATTTTGGGCTTATACCCCGATATAATAAGAACAAATTATCCCAAAGTGGAGGATGAACTATGAAAAACAGCGAAAAGACCCTGGATATGATTGTAAACCTGTGCAAAAACCGCGGCTTCGTCTACGCCGGCTCCGAGATTTACGGCGGCCTGGCCAACGCCTGGGACTACGGCCCTCTGGGTGTGGAGTTCAAGAACAACGTGAAAAAGGCATGGCTGAAGAAGTTTGTGCAGGAGTCTGACTATAATGTGGGACTGGATGCGGCAATCCTTATGAATCCCCAGACCTGGATTACCACCGGCCACGTGGGCAGCTTCTCTGACCCCCTGGTGGACTGCAAGGGCTGCGGCGCCCGGCAGCGGGCGGACAAGCTCATCGAGGCCGCTCCCTCCGGACAGGGCGTGAATGTGGACGCCATGAGCTTTGAGGAGATGGACGCCTTCATCGCAGAGCACGAGGACGTGGTCTGCCCCAACTGCGGCAAGCACCATTTCACCTCCATCCGGAAGTTCAACCTCATGTTCCAGACCAGAATCGGCGTCACCGAGGACAGCGCCTCCACCTGCTACCTGCGGCCGGAGACTGCCCAGGGCATTTTCGTGAACTTCGCCAACATTCAGCGTACCACCCGGAAGAAGCTGCCCTTCGGCGTGTGCCAGGTGGGCAAGGCCTTCCGGAACGAGATTACCCCCGGCAACTTCACCTTCCGTACCCGGGAGTTTGAGCAGATGGAGTGCGAATTCTTCTGCCAGCCCGGCACCGACCTGGAATGGTTCGCCTACTGGAAGGACTTCTGCAAGAATTGGCTCCTGAGCCTGGGCATCAAGGAGGAGAGCCTGCGGCTGCGGGACCATGAGCCGGCAGAGCTGGCCTTCTACTCCCGGGCCACCACGGACATCGAGTACCAGTTCCCCTTCGGCGGCGGCTGGGGCGAGCTGTGGGGCATTGCCGACCGTACCAACTACGACCTGGGCCGCCATCAGGAGGCCAGTGGCAAGAGCCTGGAGTACTTCGACCAGGAGAAAGGGGAGCACTATATCCCCTATGTAATTGAGCCCTCCCTGGGCTGTGACCGGGTGGCTTTGGCCTTCCTGTGTGAGGCCTACGACGAGGAAGTGGTGGGCCAGGACAAGAAGGGCAACCCGGATGTCCGTACCGTGCTGCGGCTGCACCCGGCTCTGGCTCCCTTCAAGGCCGCTGTGCTGCCCCTCAGCAAAAAGCTCTCCCCCAAGGCAGAGGAGATCTACCGGGAGCTGCGGAAGGACTTTATGGTGGACTTTGACGATGCCGGCTCCATCGGCAAGCGTTACCGCCGGGAGGACGAGATCGGCACCCCCCTGTGCATCACCGTGGACTTCCAGACCGTGGGGGACGAAAACAGCCCTGCGGACAACTGCGTCACCGTCCGGGACCGGGATACCATGGAGCAGGTCCGGATTCCCATCTGCGAGCTGAAGGCCTACATCGCCAAGAAGTGCGAATTCTGATGCCCCGGCAGCCGGAGGATTGTCTATGAACATCGCCATGCTGATGATCCCCAAGGTCATGACCGTGACCCTTCACGAGAACAACACCATCCGCCAGGGGCTGGAGGTGCTGGCCCGGTGCCGGTACACCGCCATTCCCGTGCTGGACGACCAGGAGCGGTATGTGGGCAGCGTGTCCGAGGGGGATTTCCTCCAGCACATTCTGCGCACCGGCACCACAGACCTGAAGCAGCAGGAGCGTTTCTGCATCCGGGAGATTCTCCGGCGGGACTTCTGCCCTGCGCTGAGCATTCAGGCGGATTTCCCGGTGGTGGTGGAGGCCGCCCTGCGGCAGAATTTCGTGCCGGTGGTGGACGACCGGAACGCCCTGTGCGGCATCGTCACCCGGCAGAAGCTGATCGCCGCCATGGCCCTGCAGCTGGAAGCGGAATCATAACCATTTGCCCCCGGCCTGTTCTCAGGCCGGGGGCTTTGTACGATGAAATTACCCCGCCCGGAATCTCCGGGCGGGGTATCGGTTTTGTCTGGGGAAGCTTACCAGGACAGCATCTTCTGGAACAGCTCCATGTACTTCTGAGCGGGAACATCCCAGCTGAAGTCCATCTCCATGCCCCGCTTCTGCAAGGCGTGGAAGTTCTCCTTCTTCTTGCTGTACAGGTTCAGGGCCCGCTTCAGCGCGGCGTAGAAGTCGTCGGCGTTGTAGCTCTGGAAGGTGAAGCCCAGGCCGCCTTCGCCGTTCTCATCCACGGGGGGCACGGTGTCCTTCAGACCGCCGGTGGCGTGAACCACGGGCACGGTGCCGTAGCGCATGGCGTTCATCTGGCTCAGGCCGCAGGGCTCGGACTTGGAGGGCATCAGATAGATGTCCGCGCCGGCGTAAATCCGGGCGGCCAGGCCCAGATTGAAGGTGATTTTGGCGGAAACCTGCTTGGGGAACTGCCGCTCCAGGTCCCGGAAGAAGCCCTCGTACTGGGCCTCACCGGTGCCCAGAATCAGCAGCTGGGCGTCCTCCTCCCACATCAGGCGGCGGGCAATGTAGCACAGCAGGTCCAGGCCCTTGTGTCCGGCCAGGCGGGTGACCATGGCCATCAGAGGCACGTCGGGCTCCACCGGCAGGCCCACCTCCTCCTGAAGGGCAGCCTTGCACTTGGCCTTGCCTTCCACAAAGGTCTCGGAGTTGAAGTGGGCGGGCAGGGCCTTGTCGGTCTCGGGATTGAAGGTGTTCACATCAATGCCGTTGGTGATGCCTGTGAGCTTCCAGGCGTTGTTGGCCAGGATGCCGTCCAGACCGTGGGCGTAGTAGGGATACATCAGCTCCCGGGCGTAGGTCTCGGAAACGGTGGTCACCAGGTCGGCGGTTTCAATGGCGCCCTTCATCACGTTGACGGAGTTGTTCATGTCCAGCACGGGACGGTACTCCCAGGGCAGACCCAGCATATCGTCGAAGAAGTTGGCGTTGGCCCAGCCCTGATACTCGATGTTGTGGATGGTGTACATACACCGGGTCTTGGGGAACTGGTTGAAATACACCGCCTTCAGGTAGGTGGGAATCAGGGCGGTCTGCCAGTCGTTGCACTGGATTACGTTGGGGATGAAGTCCAGGGCGATCATGGCGTCCAGGCAGCCCCGGGAGAAGAAGGCGAACCGCTCGCCGTCGTCCATATCTCCATAGATGGCGCCGGTACGGCCGCCGAAGTAGTAGTCGCTGTCCAGGAAGTAGACCTGCACACCGTCGGTGCGGTTCAGCAGCTTCATCACGGCGCAGTACTGCTTCCGCCAGCCCAGGGAAACCCGGAACTCCGCCAGCTTCTCCGTTTCATAGGCGGCGTTGGTCTTGATTTTGCTGTAGTAGGGCAGGAAGAGGGCAACCTCGTTGCCCTCAATCCGGGCCAACGCGGCAGGCAGAGCCTCCATCACATCGCCCAGACCGCCGGATTTGGCGTAGGGGGCGCCTTCCGAGGCGCAGATGGCAATCTTCATACGGTATCCCCCCGCTTGACAATGATGGGATTCTTCTTGGTGCCGATGAGCTTGGCGCCGGGCGTCACGGTGACATTCTTATCCAGGATGACATACTTCAGCTCGCAGCCCTCGCCCACCACGGAGTCGTTCATAATCACGCAGTTCTCCACCTCGGCGCCCTTGGAGACGGTAACCTGGCGGAACAGAATGGAATCCTCCACTTTGCCGTCCAGCATACAGCCGTCGGCCACCAGGCAGTCCTCAATGTCGCAGGCCTCGCCGTAGTAGGTGGGAACCCGGTCGCGGACCTTGGTGTACACGGGATGGTTGCCGTGGAACATATCGTGGCGGATGTCCTTGTCGATCAGGGACAGGGAGTTGTAGAAGTACTCCTCCACGGACTCGTTGAACATGGCCACGCCGTCGTGCTCATAGATGTTGACGGAGACCTTGCCCCGCTGCCAGCCGCCCAGCACCAGGTCCCGGTCCATGTGGAACTTGTCCCGGGCGATCATTTCCTTCACCTGCTGCATCAGCCACTTCTTGTTCAGCACGAAGATGTCCATGGAAGCCAGGTAGTCCTCACCGGCGGCGTAGTCCACCACCATGTCCACCAGTTCGCCGTTCTCCACCTTCAGAGCCAGGTCGATGACCTTCTCTCCGTTGCAGATGCCGGACTTGGCCACCACGGTGACGTCCTTGCCGCTGGCCACATGGGCATTGAGGACCTTGTTCAGGTCAATGTTGGACAGCACGGCGGAGTCGATCATCACCACCATCTCGTCCTCGGCGCCGTACTCCAGGAAGTCCATGGCGTAGTTCAGGGATTCCAGCTTGCCCCGGTAAGTATGGGTGGAGGACATGGCGTAGGGAGTCAGGAACTCCAGGCCGCCCTCTTCCAGCTCCAGGCCCCACTCCTCGCCGTCGCCGATGTGGTTCATCAGGGACTGGTAGTTGTGCCGGGAGATAATGCCCACATGGCGCACGCCGGCGCAGCTCAGGTTGGACAGGGCAAAGTCCACCTGGCGGTAGCGGCCGCCGAAGGGCAGCGAAGCCATGGTGCGCTTGTTGGTCAGCTCACCCAGGCTGGCGTCATTGGTAAAAATAATACCCATTACGTTCATTGCGGAATCCTCCTCTTACAGCATATCACCGGGCCTGAGCACGGTGTTGGCTTCTACGACAGCGCCCTTGGAGGTAACGCTGATGCTCTTCTTCTCATCGGGGCCGAAGGCGCCGCCTACTACGGCGTTCTTGCAGACCTTGGAGTTCTCGCCCAGGATGGCGTTGCGGACGATGGCGCCGGCCTCAATCTCCACGCCGGGCATGACCACGGAATCCTCTACCAGGGAGCCTTCGCCCACGGTGCAGCCGATGGAGATGATGGAGTGCTTCACGGTGCCGTAGACCTCGGAGCCTTCCGCCACGAAGGCGTTGACGATCTTGGCCTTCTCATCGATGTAGGAGGAGGGCAGAGCGGAGTTCCGGGCGTAAATCTTGGCCCGCTCATCGCCCCGCAGATCAAAAGCGGGCTCCTTGCCCAGCAGCTCCATGTTGGCCTCCCACAGGGAGTCGATGGTGCCCACGTCCTTCCAGTAGCCGTCGAAGGGATAGGCCATCATCTTGTGGCCCTCGTTGAGGAGCTTGGGAATGATGTTCTTGCCGAAGTCGTTGGAGGAGTTGGGGTCCTCCTCGTCGGCCACCAGGGCGTCCCGGAGCACCTTCCAGTTGAAGCAGTAGATGCCCATGGAGGCGTTGGTGGACTTGGGAACCGGGGGCTTCTCCTCGAACTCGTAGATGGAGTTGTCGGGATTGGTGTTCAGGATGCCGAAGCGGCTGGCTTCCTCCAGGGGGACGTTCCGCACGGCGATGGTGCAGGAAGCCTGGTGCTTCTCATGGTACTCCACCATGGCGGCATAGTCCATCTTATAGATGTGGTCGCCGGAGAGGATCACCACATAATCCGGGTCAAAGCGGTCCACGAAGTCGATGTTCTGGTAGATGGCGTTGGCGGTGCCCTTGTACCAGCCGGACTTCTTGTCATGGCGCTCGTAGGGGGGCAGAACCTGAGCGCAGCTGTGGGTCTTGTTCAGGCCCCAGGGCTGTCCGTTGCCGATGTACTCGTTCAGTTCCAGGGGCTGATACTGGGTCAGGATGCCCACGGTATCAATGCCGGAATTCACGCAGTTGCTCAGGGGGAAGTCGATGATGCGGTATTTGCCGCCGAAGGGGACGGCAGGCTTGGCGGTTTTCTCCGTCAGAACCTTCAGACGGCTGCCCTGGCCGCCGGCCAGCAGCATGGCGATTACACGTTTTTTCTGAAAATACATGGTCACAGCTCCTTATTTGAATGATATGGACGCTATTTGAAAAAAGGACAAATGGTCACCTTACAGGTACATTTTTCCACAGTGATAACATATCATATTTTTTTCCATTAGGGAAGGGACAAACTGTCTAAAATATGAGAAAAGTTTTTTGCATCTTGCACAACCTCTGTCCAGGGAACCGGAAAGTTGCTGGGGGTTTGCACAATTTTCAGCCGTTTTTCCAGCCAGATTACCCCGATCCACCGGCCGAACTTCCAGCCGCAGGCCGGCAGCTCTCCCCGGACGGAATAGCCCATTTTCTCGTGAAATCGGACAGAACGCGCATTTTCCGCCGTGACGATGGCATACAGCACCTGATAGCCCTGCGCCAGCAGAATCCGCTCCAGGGCGTCATAGAGGGCCTGCCCGACGCCGGAGCCTGCCGCCTGGGGCCGCAGGTAGATGGACGGCTCCGCACACCAGCGGTAGGCCGCCCGCTCAAAGGGGGCGCTGGCATAGGCGTAGCCCAGGATTTCCCCGCCCTCCTCCCAGACCAGCCAGGGAAACTGGGCGGTGATGTCCCGGAACCGCCGGAGAAATGTCTCCGGTGTGGGGACATCATATTCAAAAGAAACGGTGGTTCCGGACACAAACGGGGCGTAGATATCCAGAATCTGAGGCAGGTCCGCCTCCGTGGCGGGACGAAGCATGGTCAGCCCTCCTTGCGGTAAAATCTGGCAGAAAAAGGAAGCCCTTTTTCTCCATTTTACGCCGGGAAACTCCCGGCGTCAAGGTTGACAACCTTGAAAATTTTGGGTAAAATAACACCGGTCAGACTACATAGAAAAGGAGGAACCACCATGGATGCTGGCGGCAATATACCCGGTCGAAGTAGGCGAGCGCCCACCCGGTGGGCTTCCCGCTGACTTTGGCGCGCGTATGATTGCCCTCTTTTTGACCATAAGAAAAAAGGAGGAAAATCATGGCTGAGCGTTTTGAAATTGTGGAAAAGGCTCTTCTGGCCATGCTGGAAGAGAAGAAGTACGGCACCCTGCGGGACATTCTGGTGACCATGAATCCCATTGACATCGCCGGGCTGTTCGACGGTCTGGAGGAGCGGCAGATTCCGCTGCTGTTCCGGCTGCTGCCCAAGGAGCTGGCGGCGGAGACCTTTGTGGAGATGGAGCCGGAGGCCCAGGAGCTGCTGATCCGGGGATTCTCGGACAACGAGCTGAAGGAAGTGCTGGACGAGCTGTATGTGGACGACGCTGCGGACCTGGTGGAGGAGATGCCCGCCAACGTGGTCAAGCGGATTCTGAAGCATGCCGACCCGGAGATGCGCAGCTCCATCAACCAGATTCTGCGCTACCCGGAAAATTCCGCGGGCTCCATTATGACCACGGAGTATGTCTCCCTGCGGCCCCATATGACCGTGGGGGAGGCTATCCTGCGGATTCGCCGCCAGGGTGTGGACAAGGAAACCATTTACACCTGCTACGTCACGGAAAAGGACCGGACCCTCATCGGCCTGGTGACGGTGAAGGATCTGCTCCTGGCGGAGGACGATGAAACCCCCATTCAGGACATCATGCAGACCAACCTGATCTATGTCACCACCCAGACCGACCAGGAAGAGGTCGCCATCATGTTCAACAAGTACAGCTTCCTGGCCCTGCCGGTGGTGGACGGGGAGAACCGGATGGTGGGCATCGTCACCTTTGACGACGCCATGGACGTTATGGAAGAAGAGGCCACCGAGGACATGGAAATCATGGCCGCCATGACCCCTTCGGAGAAGAGCTACCTGAAGAGCACCCCCATGGACCTGTTCAAGCACCGGATTCCCTGGCTGATGCTGCTGATGGTGTCTGCCACCTTTACGGGCATGATTATCACCTCTTTTGAGGATGCCCTGAGCCTGCTGCCTGCCCTCACCGCCTTCATCCCCATGCTGATGGACACCGGCGGCAACTGCGGCTCCCAGTCCTCCGTCACCGTCATCCGTGCCCTGAGCCTGGACGAGCTGAAGCTGGGGGACATTTTCAAGGTGATGTGGAAGGAGTTCCGCACCGCCATTATGTGCGGCGTGGCCCTGTCCGCTGTGTGCTTTGTGAAGATTCTGCTCATCGACCGGCTGCTCATGGGCAACACCAGCATCAGCCTGCTGGTGAACGGGGCGGTGAGCCTGACCCTGTGCGTCACGGTGGTCATCGCCAAATTTGTGGGCTGTTCTCTGCCTCTGCTTGCCAAGCGTCTGGGCTTTGACCCGGCGGTGATGGCCAGCCCCTTCATCACCACCATTGTGGACGCCCTGAGTCTGCTGGTGTACTTCCTGTTCGCCAAGACCCTGCTGGGCGTCTGAATCAACGGATACAGCGCCGCCCCGGTTTCCTGACCGGGGCGGCGCTGCTGCGTATCCGGGGAGAAAAGTAAGGAAGCCGCCCCGGATTTCCGGGGCGGCTCAGACTGTCGAAAACCCCCTTCGGGGCTTTCCGACAAGTTTTCGCAGTCTGCTGCGCGCATAATTTGTCCCCCTGTGGGGGACAAATTCCACACTTGCAGCCTGAGAAGTGTTTTCTGCCAGGTACGTGCCCCGGCAGAAAACGATTTAGACTTTATTTGCCGCCGCTGGCGGCAAACTCTGTGAGACTTTTTGACACGCTTAGCCGCCCCGGATTTCCGGGACGGCTTTCGGCAGTTCTTGTCAGTCCAGACCCTCGCCGGCATCCCGGTAGGGGCTGTTCAGGGGGGAGGCGGTGGCCGCTTCCCGGGTATACTTTTCCACGCACTTTGTGGCCTGCTCCACGGACAGTATGGTGCCCGCGCCGGCCACACAGCCGCCGGGACAGGCCATGCCCTCCAGCAGATAGCCCTTGTACTTGCCTGCCTTGGCGGCCATCATCAGCTTGCGGCACTCCCGCAGGCCCTCGGCCCGGGCGGTGTTGATTTCCAGGCCGGGATTCTGCTCCATGGCCAGGTCCATTACCGCCTTGGCCACGCCGCCGGATACGGCGAAGCCCCGTCCGGCGCTGGTGCCCTCGTTCAGGCCCTCCTCATCGGGCAGGGCGTCGAAGTCAATCTCCTTGGCCTCGAACATACCCATCAGCTCCTCAAAGGTCAGCACGAAGTCCACGTCGGAGCGGATGTCCGCCCGGATGGCCTCCAGCTTCTTGGCGGCGCAGGGACCCACGAAGACCACCTTGCAGCCGGGATGCTTCTTCTTCATCAGCCGGGCGGTGAACACCATGGGGGTCAGGGTCATGGAGATTTTCTTGGTCTCCGTGGGGAAGAGCTTGTAAATCATGGAGTGCCAGGCGGGGCAGCAGGAGGTCGCCATATAGTCCTGCTCGTTGGGCACCTTCTCCAGGAAGTCCTTGGCCTCCTCAATGGTGCACATATCCGCGCCGATGGCCACCTCCACCACGCTGTCAAAGCCCAGGGCCTTCATGGCGCTGACCAGCTTGCCCGGGGACACCTTGCCGCTGAACTGGCCGATAAAGGCGGGGGCCACAATGGCGATGACCTTGTCCCCCTTCAGGATGGACTGGATCACCTGGAAGATCTGGCCCTTGTCCACAATGGCGCCGAAGGGGCAGTTCACCAGGCACTGGCCGCAGGCCACGCACTTGTCCTGGTTGATAACGGCCTTGCCGTGCTCGTCCACCCCGATGGCGTCCATGCCGCAGGAGACCTGGCAGGGCCGCTCCAGGTGGAGAATGGCGTGGTAGGGGCAGGCCTTGGCGCACTTGCCGCACTTGATGCACTTGCTCTGGTCGATGTGGCTGCGGCCGTTGATGAAGGAGATGGCGCCCTTGGGGCACACCCGCTGACAGGAGGCGGCCAGGCAGTTCTGGCAGCTCTCGGTGACCTTGTACTGGTTGGTGGGGCAGGCGTGGCAGGCGTAGGGGATGATATTGATGAGGGGGGGCTCATAGTATTGCTCTGCCACGGCGGCGGCATCCATGCCCTCGGTCATCAGGGTGCGGGTCTGAATGGGACGGATGCTCAGGCCCATGGCCAGACGCACCCGCTCGCCGGCGATGGCCCGCTCCAGGAACACGGACTCCCGGTGCAAGGGCTGGTCGCCGGGAACGATGACAAAGGGCAGGTCCTCCGCATTGGTGTAGTCTCCGCCGGCATAGGCCATCCGGGCCACCTCGGTGAAGACCTTCTTGCGGATGTCGGTTATCAGGGACGGAATACCTCTCATGTTTCAGTCAATCCTCCATAGAGTACAGAATACCGGAATCCTCCATTCCGGGTGGGGGCATTGGGAAAAACAGCGGATATGTCCCTATTCTAGCACAAAGTTCCCGGTTTATCTACCGGTGAAAAAAACTTTTTTGGAAAATCCGCATAGTTTCCTCCCGGGGTCATAGGTTGTACCAGGAACACATTGGAGGGATTTGCTATGAAGGGGATCTGCACGATTCTGGTGCTGGCGCTTCTGCTGGCGCTGGTGCCGGTGAAGGGGGAGGCGGCGGAGCTGTCTGTGGCGGGAAAAAGCGCGGTGCTCATGGACGTGTCCACCGGTACGGTGCTCTATGAGTCCAACGCCCACCAGGCGCTGGCCCCCGCCAGCGTCACCAAAATCATGACCATGCTGCTGATTATGGAGGCGGTGGACAGCGGGAAAATCGCCCTGACGGATATGGTCACCGCCTCGGAGGCGGCGGCAGCCAAGGGGGGCAGCCAGATTTATCTGAAGGCCGGGGAGACCATGTCCGTGTCGGATATGCTGAAATCCATCGCCGTTTCCTCCGCCAATGACTGCGCCTGCGCCATGGCGGAGCACATCGCCGGGTCGGAGGAGGCCTTTGTCTCCCAGATGAACCAGCGGGCCCAGGAGCTGGGAATGCAGGATACCCACTTCGTCAACTGCACCGGTCTGGACGACAGCCCCGAGGCCGCCGAACACAAAACCAGCGCCTACGACATCGCCCTGATGTCCCGGGAGCTGCTGAAAAACCATCCCAAGATCAAGGAACTCACCACCATCTGGATGGATACCGTGCGCAACGGCACCTTCGGCCTGTCCAATACCAACAAGCTCATCCGATTCTACCAGGGGGCCACGGGGCTGAAAACCGGCTATACCAGCGCCGCCGGCTACTGCCTGTCCGCCTCCGCCCTCCGGGACGACATGGAGCTGATTGCCGTGGTCATGGGGGCGGATACCTCCCAGAACCGGAACGCCGCCTGCAAGCAGCTGCTGGACTACGGTTTCGCCAACTTTGCGGTGATTCAGCCGGAGCTGACGGAGGCCCCGGATGTGCCGGTGCGGCTGGGGACCCAGGAAGCGGTGCCGGTGCAGCTGGGGGAGCAGGAGGGCCTGCTCATCGACAAGGCCCAGAAGGCGGGCGTGACCACCCAGGTGACCCTGGAGGACGCCGTCTCTGCACCGGTGAGCCAGGGCCAGCGGCTGGGCACCCTGACGGTGAAGGCCGGGGACCAGGTGCTCCGGGAGATTCCCCTGGTGGCCGCCCAGGGGGTGGCCCGGCTGACCTGGGGAGAGCTGTTCGGGAAGGTGCTGCGCCGGGCCGCCATGGCAAAGCTGTAACCCATACCGGCTGTCCGGGGAAATTCTCCGGGCAGCCGGTTTTTGCGGAAACATCGGGTTCATAAATTATTTACGGTTTCTTCTATTTTTCCTCTTGCTTTTTTCCGGGGTTTGGAGTATGATGTATTAGCACTCAGGGTTTAAGAGTGCTAAATCCGTAGATGTGTGCGGCGAGAGCCGCGGTCTAAATACATTTAGGTATGGAGGAATCACAAATGAAACTGAAGCCCATGGCAGACAACGTACTGCTCAAACCCACCGAAGCTCAGGAGACCACCGCATCCGGTATCATCCTGGCCACCACCAGCAAGGAAAAGCCCGCTATTTTTGAGGTTGTTTCCGTCGGCCCAGGCACCAAGGACGTGACCATGGCGGTCCGCGTCGGCGACCGTGTGGTTGTCGGCAAGTATGTGGGCACCGACATCACCCTGGACAAGGTGGAGTACAAGTTCGTCAAGCAGGATGACATCCTGGCTGTGGTTACCGACTAAGGAGGAAGATTCATATGGCAAAGATGATTGTTTACGGCGAGGACGCCCGTAAGAAGCTGCAGTCCGGCATTGACCAGCTGGCCAATACCGTTAAGGTCACCCTGGGCCCCAAGGGCCGCAACGTGGTGCTGGGCAAGAAGTACGGCGCTCCCCTGATCACCAACGACGGCGTGACCATCGCCAAGGAAGTGGAGCTGGAGGATGCCTTTGAGAACATGGGCGCCCAGCTGATCCGGGAAGTTGCCACCAAGACCAACGATGTTGCCGGCGACGGCACCACCACCGCCACCGTGCTGGCCCAGGCCATCACCCGGGAGGGTCTGAAGAACCTGTCCGCCGGCGCCAACCCCATGGTGATGCGCAAGGGCATTGACAAGGCTGTAGCCGCCGCCGTGGCCGCCATCAAGGCCAACTCCGTTCCCGTGTCCGACTCCGCCGCCATCGCCCGGGTGGGCGCCGTGTCCTCCGGCGACGAGGCCATCGGCAAGCTGATTGCTGAGGCCATGGAGAAGGTGGGCACCGAGGGCGTCATCACCATCGAGGAGAGCAAGACCGCCGAGACCGGTCTGGAGGTCGTGGAAGGCATGCAGTTCGACCGGGGCTATATCTCCCCCTACATGGTCACCGATACCGACAAGATGGAGGCTGTTCTGGACGACGCCTACATCCTGATCACCGATAAGAAGATTTCCTCCATCCAGGAGATTCTGCCCATTCTGGAGCCCATCGTCAAGGCCGGCCGGAAGCTGATGATCATCGCCGAGGATGTGGAAGGCGACGCTCTGGCTACCCTGCTGCTGAACCGTCTGCAGGGCCGGTTCAACATCGTCTGCGTCAAGGCCCCCGGCTTCGGCGACCGCCGCAAGGAAATGCTCCAGGATATCGCCGTGCTCACCGGCGGCACCGTGATTTCCAGCCAGCTGAACATGGAGCTGGCCGATACCCAGATGACCGATCTGGGCCACTGCCGTCAGATTGTGGTCACCAAGGATACCACCACCATTGTGGACGGCGACGGCGATGCCAATGAGATCAAGGCCCGTGCCCAGATGATCCGCGCCTCCATCGCCACCACCACTTCCGATTATGACCGGGAGAAGCTCCAGGAGCGTCTGGCCAAGCTGGCCGGCGGCGTAGCCGTCATCAAGGTCGGCGCCCAGACCGAGGTCGCCATGAAGGAGCAGAAGCTGCGGGTTGAGGACGCCCTGAACGCCGCCCGGGCTGCTGTGGAAGAAGGCATCGTGGCCGGCGGCGGCACCGCCCAGGTCAACGCCATTCCTGCTGTGGAAGAGCTGATTGCCACCCTCCACGGCGACGAGAAGACCGGCGCCAGAATCATTGCTGCTGCGCTGCAGTCTCCCATCCGTCAGATTGCGGAGAACGCCGGTGTGGACGGCTCCGTGGTGTATGAGAAGATCCGCAACTCCGGCAAGGTTGGCTTCGGCTACAACGCCTACACCGAGGAGTATGTGGACATGATTCCCGCTGGAATCGTGGATCCCACCAAGGTCACCCGTTCCAGCCTGGAGAATGCAGCCTCCATCGCCGGCTGTGTGCTGACCACCGAGTCTCTGGTGGTGGACAAGCCCGATCCTCAGGCCGACGCCGCCATGGCGGCTGCTGCGGCTCAGGGCGGCGGAATGTATTAATTCCCGGTGTTTCCAAAGACAATCCCGGCAGTCCCTTCGGACTGCCGGGATTTTGCTGTTGCTTTCAGAGAGTCGGAACGGGGGATTCCCCAGAAAAAAATCGGGCAGCTGGCTGCCCGATTTTTTGTTGCCTAGGGGACTTCCTCCCAGGCGGCGTAGAGGGTCATGCTCTGGCTGACCTGGTAGGTTTCCATGTCCCAGGGGTAGCGGCAGTTTTCGTCGCTGTACCAGCCGCTGAACACATAGCCCTCCCGGGTGGGAGGCTCCGGCTCTGCCACCAGGTCGCCGTACATCAGCTCCTGAGCCGGGACGTCCGTACCGCCCCGGGAATCAAAGGTCACCGTATAGCCGTTGTTGGCGATGCCGAAGAGCACCAGCAGCACCGTGGCTGCGATGCCGCCGATGATGATGCGGTCCAGAGTCTTGACGGAAACCTTTACGTGCCGGTACAGGCCCCGAAAGGGGCGCTGGGGCTGCTCTGCGGAATCCTGCTTGGGGGTCTGGTTTTCTTCCATTACTTCCGGACCAGGTACTTTCTCATGTCGATGGAGCAGGCCACCAGGATAATCATACCCTTGACGATGTACAGCAGGTTCTGGTCCACAGACAGGTAGTTCAGACCTACGAAGATCAGCTGCAGCAGCAGAACGCCGATGATGGCGCCGCTGACCTTGCCGATGCCGCCCACGAAGGAGATGCCGCCGATGACGCAGGCCGCGATGGCGTCGGACTCATAGTTCAGACCGGTGTTGGCGTTGACGGAGGCGATACGGGCAGCGTCCATGAAGCCGGTGAGGCCGTAGAGCATACCGGCCAGCATGAAGACCATGATGATGGTCTTGACCACGTTGACGCCGGAGACGTTGGCGGCATCCTCGTTGGAGCCCACCGCGTACATATTCTTGCCGAAGGTGGTCTTGTTCCAGATCACCCAGACAACCACGGCAATGATGGCGGAGTAGAGCACATACCGGGGAACGGCGGTGTTGCCCACGGTGAACAGCTTACCGGTGACGAAGTTCCGGTAGGCCTCGCTCATGCCGGACAGGGTCTGGCCGGAGTTGGTGCCCAGCTGCATATAGATCAGGATGATGCCGTAAACAATCAGCTGGGTGGACAGGGTGACGATGAAGGGGTGCAGCTTGAACTTGGCCATGAAGAAGCCGTTGACAAAGCCCACGCAGGCGCCGGTCACCAGCACGGCCAGAATGGCCACGGGGACGGGCATGACAGCCAGGCCGGGGAACAGCTTGTTGGTGGTCAGCTGCAGGCCGGCGGCGATACAGGCGGACAGACCCACCACACGGCCGGCGGAAATATCGGTACCGGCCAGGATGATACAGCCGCCGACGCCCAGAGCAATGGGCAGCTTGGCCGCCGTCAGGTTGATGATGTTGACGATGGAGGGGATGGACAGGAAGGTGGGTTCCGCAATCCAGATGCCCACAACGGCAATGGCGATGATGATGAACATGGCGTTGTTCATGAGCATGTCGCCGATGGCACGGTTCCGGTCCTTAGGGGACATGGCCTTCAGGGCCTCCAGCTTGGAAGGCTTCTTATCTTTCAATTTCGTCACGGTTTCTTCCTCCTTAAGCGTACTTTGCAGCCAGGGTCATAATTTCTTCCTGAGAAGTATTCTTGGCGTCCACCTCGCCGGCCAGACGGCCGCCGGACATAACCAGAATCCGGTCGCACACGCCCAGCAGCTCCGGCATTTCGGAGGAAACCATGATAACGGTCTTGCCTTCCTTGGCCAGGTTCAGGATCAGCTGATAAATTTCGTACTTGGCGCCCACGTCAATGCCGCGGGTGGGCTCGTCCAGCAGCAGCACAGTGGGATTGGTCTTCAGCCAGCGGCCCAGGATGACCTTCTGCTGGT
>CALXFW010000092.1 GCA_944387685.1 uncultured Oscillospiraceae bacterium | reverse complement strand
CATCATCATTCCCATCAATAAGATTGCAATTTGTTTTTTCATTTTAATCAACCTCTCTTTTTATAGATTTTTTCCTATGATTATGCTACCATGCAAAATATCCGCCGCTGCCTGCTTCGGGGCGGCTGTCCAGTGTTTCCGCTTGTCCGGTTTCCAAGTCGAGCTTCATTAGTAAGCACTGGTTACCGCCGGATTGGCTGGCGCTGAAATAGATTTCCTGCGGTGTCACCATCTCGATTTTAATTGACCGCAGCGCAGCATTCTCATACACCACCGTTTCGCTTTCTTCTTCCTCACTGGCAAAGTATATTTTATTTCCCTTCAGTCCAGCCCGGATATTGATTTCGCCCCGATAGTACAGTCCGTCCTGTGCATATACCACCGAAGCCTGCCTGTGATCGACCAACCGGTTGGCTGCATCCAAATCTTCTCCCGTGTCAGCGTCTCCTCTTTCACCAGTCTCCAAATCGACATATTGTTCTCCGTAATATCCATAGTAAAGTTTACCGGCTTGTATCAGGAAGGAAGTGCAATCTGCCTTTCCAGAACCAAGAGGACAATCTGCCAAAAGTTTTTGATCGCTGCCGTCGAGATTGCAGGAGAAAATGGCAGAGCTGATTTCACTGGTGCCTGCGGTTTTGCAGGAATAGTACAGGCGATCCTTATAAAAAGCGATACCGCAGATATAGTCATAAGCGGCAGGCTTCAGGGAAAAGTTGGTAAGCCCCGGAATGCTTCGATTATTTAGGACATAAATGCTCCCCTGGTACTCCGCAATGTTAGAGGAAAAGACCGGCAGCTCCTTTATTTTCACATATTCCGGCGGAATTTTTTCCCGGTGCGCGCCTTCTGTTTCGCTGTATAGATTGTTCATATCCCCGTAGAGAAGCAGACTGGAATCATACTGAGAAGTTTCCTCAAATCGTGTAATACTGGTCTGGCTTTGGATCAGCTTATCAGCCAGCGCATCCATGGAGATGGTTTCCCCGGCGTTCTGACGGATTTCCTCCTCACTCGCATCCGAGTGCCCGGCGAGGTACATATTTTTCCATGCAGAGTAGAGAGCATCATGGCTGTGGGCAGAGGCTTCCATCATCAGGGAACCGATAAAGCGGAGCTGGGCCACATCTTCAACACTGTTAAGATTTCCCATTTGACCAACGCGGAGAATTTCCCTCGCGTACTGCGCCCGCATCAGGACTGCCAGATCATTCATCCGCATCGCGGCAGACGCATTGTCTCCGGCCTGCTGCGCAGTTTTGGCTGCCGGAATATATGCCTCCACAAAGGCGTGGGCCAGGTCATAGGATGAAAAAACAAGCCCTGCCGGAGTCTTATTCAGAAGCGTGCCTCCCAGCTTTGAGAACACAAGCTCCAGACTTTCTTTCACTACGTTATCCGTAAAATTCCCGTATTCTTTGGCAAGAGACCCGGCTACTTTGTTCAAGTCCTTACAGTATTCGGCATATTTATCGTTTTTCACCTGGGACAGATATTCCAACTGGCTGCGATAGCTTTCCCCCCAGTTCTCATACCGTCCTGCTGTGGCGATGGCCTTGGCCATGTCTGCCGCATAACCGGCGACTGTAAAAGAGTCGGAAATGCTTTCGGGGATATTGACATCTGACCAAGCAGTGACGGATTTTGTGAGCTTATCCGCCACGGAAACAGCACCGCCGCCTAGGGACGAAATATCGCCGACCAGCCCGCTGATGTCGCTGACGAATTTGCTGCTGTCATTTTGGGCTTCTTCCTGGAGGCTCCCCATGATATTTTCACAGGGAACAGCCAAAGTCAGCAGGGCTTCCTCCATTTTCTGCCGACTCCAGTAATCATCCCCGACAATGGGAATCAAATATTCCGGGGCTACTTCATCCGCAAAGGCCAGCAGACCATACTTAAAAGAATTGCCCCATTTCTTCAGCACCGTATCCCCCAGGATTTCCGCCGGGGAGGGGAGGGCTTCATCTATCTCTCCGAGAGCACCCACCACGTTCCAGAGCGTTTCCGGCGGATTATAAATATATACACAGTCCTCGGCACAGCTCCACTGGGCATTCAAAAGGTAAAGCATCTGCTCCAAAGGGATCACAGGCGTTTTCTCCTTGCCGAATTGGACGGTCTGAATCTCCTGCAAGGCAAAACTCTCGTTCTGATAAAGTCTGCTGGCTGTTTCTCCTTTGATGGAAAGGCCAATGTCAATTTTCCCTGTGTTTGTATCCACCTGCACAATGTAATGATCCCGCCAGAACTCGAATTTTCCGTTTCCCCCGTCAACCAGCTCAGCGCCAGCCAGAGCAGCGGCTGTCTGTGGGGACACCAGAATCATGGTTTCATCGTATAACGCCGCGTCTACCTTGTGTACGCCCTGCCCCTGGGTATAAACACAGAGTTTCCCCACAAGGGTCTCCGGTTTCTTCTGCATAGCAGAGGTTTCTTGGGCAAAAGCAGGAGATACCGTCTGCAAAACCGCCATTATCGCAACAAGCAGAGAAGCGGCGGCACGTTTCATCCATTTCATGGGGCCACCTCCTTCGCCGCTTCCTCTAAAATCGAGTAGTATCCTCCTAACAATGCATCCGCCAATTCCGGTGTCATTTCTACCGCCCATGTCTCATCTTTCTGTACCAGGTTCACATCAACCTCGAATGTTTTTGTGGGAACATCCTCCGCGCTCAGTGCGGCAATCAGGGCTTCTTTGGCGGATT
>CALXFW010000091.1 GCA_944387685.1 uncultured Oscillospiraceae bacterium | reverse complement strand
GACAGCAAGGTCACCGGGGTAAAGCAGGCCAGGGCACTGGGATAGACCAGCAGGAACAGGTTCTCCGAAGAAGGGAGCATGGCAATTCCCAAAAACACCAGAGTGATCACCAGAAGCAGCCGACAGTATTTCCACGCCATGTAAAATTCTTTCAGCATCAAGCCTTTCATCTTACTTTGCCCCCTTTACCATATAGACAAACAATTCCTCAATGCTCACCGTGCTCAGGTTCCACCCTTCCGGCACCCCGTCACGAAGCACAAGGGCCTCCGCCCCATAGGGGGTAACCTTTTTGCTCTTCACTGCCTCCGGGTCCAGTTCTTCCAACTGCTCCGCCGTGCAGTGGAGCAGGCCGTATTCCTCCAGCAGCCGGTCCTTTTCCTCCAAAAGCATCAGCTTTCCCTTGTGGAGGAAGGCGATGTAGTCGCAGAGCTTTTCCAGATCGCTGACAATGTGAGACGAAATCAGGATGGCATGGTCCTCCTGCCGGGTGAAGTCCAGGAACAGCTCCACCACCTGGTCCCGGACCACCGGGTCCAGGCCGCCGGTGGGCTCGTCCAGCAGGAGCAGCTTGGGCTGATGAGACAGGGCCACCGCAATCCCCAGCTTCATCTTCATCCCCCGGGAAAAATCCTTGAAGATTTTATCCCAGGGCAGGTCCAGGGACTCCACCAGATTGGCGTAGCATTCCCCATCCCACCGGGCGAAAATCCGGGACATGATCTTCCCAATCTGCCGGGCGTTCAGCCATTCCGGCAGGCCCACAGAGTCCATCACCACCCCCACATCCTCCTTGGTCAGCCGGAGATTGTCCTGGTTGTCCTTTCCCAGAATGGTGACGGTGCCGCTGTCCCGGCGGAGCATATCCAGAATCAGCTTGATGGTGGTGGTTTTCCCCGCTCCGTTCTCCCCGATCAGCCCCAGGATGCAGCCGCTGGGCAGGGTCAGATTCAGATTGTCCAGACAGAAGCCGGGATAGGTCTTGGTCAAATTGCGAATTTCCAGTGCATTCATAGCTGTTCCTCCATACAAAGTTCCATCATTTCCAGCAGTTCCCTCCGGCTGAGATTGCAGGACGCAGCCAGGCGGACAATCTGCTCCATGTGTTCCTCGATTTTCTTCAGATTTTCCTCCCGGAGCAGCTCCACGTTCTTCGCCGCCACATAGGAACCCTTCCCGGGGACGGTGTAGAGAAAGCCCTCCCGCTCCAGCTCGTCATAGGCCCGCTTGGTGGTGATGAAACTGATCCGCAGATCCTTGGCCAGCCCCCGGATGGAGGGGAGCATCTGGTCCTGCTCCAGCTCCCCGCTGATAATCTGGGCCTTGATCTGGGAATAAATCTGGTCGTAAATCGGTGCACCGCTTTTGTTGTCAATAAAGATGTGCATGCCCTCACCTCTGTATAAACTGTATATGCTGATTATATACAGTTTATACGCAGTTGTCAAGCCCTGTTTTGACAAATTTTCCGGCGGTTGCATTCCCCTCCGGGATATGCTACACTGGAAGAAAACAAGGAGGTGCGTCTATGAATTTCCTGGAAATTGCCCAAACCCGGCAGTCCTGCCGGGCCTATGACGAAAGCCGCCCCGTGGAGCCGGAGAAGCTGGACACTGTTCTGGAAGCGGCACGGCTGGCTCCCTCTGCCTGCAACGGGCAGCCCTACCACATCACCGTCTGCCAGGGAGACACCGCCAAGGCCGTTGCCGCCGCCACCGCTGGGATGGGGCTGAACAAATTTGCCGCCCAGGCCCCCGTTCTGCTGGTGCTGTCAGAGATGCCCTATGTTGCCTCCGCCGCTGCCGGGTCCCGGATGAAGCAGAACGACTACCGCTCCCTGGACATCGGCATTGCCGCCGCCTACCTCACCGCCGAGGCTACCGCCCAGGGACTGGGCAGCTGCATCCTCGGCTGGCTGGACGACAGCAAAATCCGGGCCATCTGCGGCCTGAAGCACCCGGTTCGTCTGGTGATTACCCTGGGCTATGCCAAGGAGGGGGACAAATTGCGGGAGAAAAAACGCAAACTTATGTCGGAACTGGTGACCAAACTATAATTTCCCTGACCGGCCCCATAAAGAGGCCGGTTTTCCCTTGACAGTGCTCTGTTCTTGTGCTACACTATATTTAACAATTAAGTTAATTGTTAAATATTAGAAAGGAGGCTGCCTATGGGACTCCAGCAAACCCTGAAAGCTCTGGCTGACCCCACCCGGCGGGAAATTCTGAACCTGCTGAAATCCGGCAAGCGCCCCGCCGGGGAAATCGCCGAGCATTTCGACATTACCCAAGCCGCCGTCTCCCGGCATCTGTCGGTGCTGAAGGACGCCGACCTCATCAGCGACACCCGGGAGGGCAAATACATCTATTATGAACTCAACACCACGGTTCTGGAGGAAATCCTGCTGTGGATTTCCGATCTGAAAGGAGAGGGTGACCATGATTCCTAATTCCACGATTCTCGCCTGCGTCATCACGCTGTGCATCAGCCTCATCGGGCCCCTGGCTCTGCTGCTGATCCTCAGTCTTCGCTGGCGGAAGCAGGGCATTGCCTCCGCCTGGTTCATCGGCGCTGCCGGATTCTTTGTAACCCAGATGGTGATTCGCATTCCCATTCTGAGCCTGCTCTCCGCCAACGACGGCTTTGCTTCCTTCGCCCAGGAGCACCTTTTCCTCTACGGCGTGCTGCTGGCCTTCACCGCCGGGCTGTTTGAGCTGGCGGGCCGGTTCGCCGCCGCCTGGCTGATGCGCAAAAACCTGACCTATCGCCGGGCGCTGGCCGCCGGGCTGGGCCACGGGGGCATTGAATCCATCGTGCTGGTGGGCCTGACCTATGTAAACAATCTGATCTATCTGGTGATGATTCAGACCGGCACCTTTGACGCCCTGATTGCCCAGACCGAGGCCATGGGGGTGGACCCCAGCCAGCTGCTTGCCATTCAGGAAACCTTCCTCCAGACCGGGGCTGGTATGTTCCTGCTGGCGGGACTGGAGCGGCTGCTGACCATGGTCGCCCACGCCGCCATGTCGGTGCTGGTCTGCTGGGGCGTCTGGCATCGGCACACCGCCGGGGCCCTTCTTGGCTGCCTGGGCATTCACACCCTGCTGGATTCCATGGTGATGGTGACTTATCTGGTT
>CALXFW010000090.1 GCA_944387685.1 uncultured Oscillospiraceae bacterium | reverse complement strand
GGGCGGGCAGGAAATTGAACACATCGTCCATTTTGGCGCTGACCAGCCCGATGTTTTTATAGGGCGGCTCCACATAACCCAGCATGGAGTCCATGGTGTTCACCGCCTTGTAGAAAAAGCCCAGAGGAGCGCCGCCGATGGCCAGGAACACCAGGGGCGCAATGATGCCGTCGGAGGTGTTCTCCGCCACGGTCTCCACCGCCGCCCGGGTTACCCCGTCCCGGTCCAATCGGGCCACATCCCGGCCCACAATCATGGACACCGCATACCGGGCATCCTCCAGGGTGCCGGTTTTCAGGGCGGTGTAGACCTTCATGCTTTCGGTTTTCAGGGATTTGGTGGCCAGAATCTGGGCGCAGAACACCGTCTCCACCGCCAGACCCAGCCAGGGGGTCAGGCGGTAGCACAGCCAGAGAATTGCCCCCGGCACCGCCGTGGACACGCACACCACCATCAGCCAAAGCACCCCGCCGGCAATGTTCTCCCCCAACACCGTTTTGGGAAACACCCGCCGGACCAGCTTTTCCACAGCGCTGATGAGCTTTCCGATGAGCACCACCGGATGGGGAATGCCGTGGGGGTCTCCCACGACCAAATCCAGACAAAAGCCCAGAACCAGGGCAGTCAGCGACCAGATCATGGGCAGATTCCTCCCTGCATGGTGAAAATGTAGATGGGATTCTGGCCGGTCATCAGGTGATACGGCCCGGCCTTCCGGGCCTTGGACACGTTCAGGCAGACCGCTTCCGTCTCCCGGAAAGAAAACGCTTTCATGCAGGCCGTCAGTTCCGCCGCAGATTCCAGGGCGATGGCGGTAGCCACAATCCGGGCTTCGGGATTCTTTTCCAGAATCACCCGGAGAATTTCCGGCAGATTGCCGCCGGTACCCCCGATGAACACATGGGTGGGAGCCGGCAGGTCTTGGCAGGCCCCCGGAGCCAGCCCCGGGACAATTTCCAGGTTGGTCAGGCCGAACCGGGCTGTATTCTCCCGGAGAATGTCCAGGGCGTCGTCCTTCCGCTCGATGGCATATACCCGCCCCGCCTCCCCCTGGAGGGCCATCTCAATGGACACGCTGCCGGTGCCCGCTCCCACGTCCCAGGCAACCGCGTTCCGGGTCAGCCGGAGCTTGGACAGGCAGACGCTGCGCACCTCGCTCTTGGTCATGGGCACCTTCTCCCCCCGGGAGAAGGCCTCGTCCGGCAGTCCGTGGGTCACCACAGCCCCGGGATTGGGATTTTCCATCAGGGCGGAACTCAGGCTGTGAAACTGCTTGTGAGACAGTTCTTCCGCCGTACCCACGGTGACCCGCTCCTCGGGATAGCCCAAGCGCTCTCCCACCGTGACCTTTACGGTGCCCAGACCGCCTTCGGTCAGGCGGCGGCAGAGCTGTTCCATGCCGTTTTCTCCCCCGGCCAGGACAAACATCCGGGGATGTTTCTCTGCCTCCCGGCAGATATCCCCTTCCCGGCCGTGAAAACTCACCGGCACCACATCTTCATAGGAAGTCCCCGCTTTGGCGCACAGATAGCTCAATGAGCTGATGCCGGGCAGCACGGTCACGTCACAATCCCCCAGCAGGGGCAGCAGTTTCTTGGTGCCGCTGAAAAAGCCCGTATCTCCGGACATGACCACGGCGAACCGGGCATACTGCCCATTGCCATGGATAAAATCCGCAATATCCCCGGGGGCAATGGCGGTGTGCACCGCCTGGCCAGGACGAGCGGTTTCCAGCATCCGGCTGGCTCCTATCAGGCAGTCTGCCTGTTCCAGGGCATTCAGGGCCTCCAGGGTCATACCCTCCCGGCTCCCCGGGCCGATGCCCGCAATGCTTACCCGGGGCTGCCAGGAAAAGCCAAACCGGGTGCCCAGTTTCTCCAAAACCTGGCCCATGGTCAGCCCCGCCACCTGAGGGGGCCGTCCAATGACCACCAGCTGCGCCCCCGCCTCCCGGGCGGCGGCGATTTTTTCGTCAAACCCTCCGGCGGTTCCGGAGTCCTTGGTCACCAGGAATTTTCCCTCCACACTCCGGAGCATGGCCACATTCAGCTCCCGGCTGAAGGGGCCCTGCATGGCGAGGATATGAGCCGGAGGAAGTTCCGCCTCCCGGCACAGCCGGAGAGAGTCCTCCATGGGCAGCACCCGGGCATACACCCGCTGGGCAAAGTCCCGGATGCCCCGGAAGGCAGCCAGCTCCTTGCTGCCGGTGGTGAGCAGGATGTTCCCCTCCCGGGTGTTCAGATAGTCCACCGCCCCGGGGATATCCGGCACAAAGACACTGTCCTCCGGCGCCTGGGTCCCGGAGCGCAGCAGCCGCAGATACTCCGTGTCCGTGTCGGCGCAGGCAGCGCCGATGTTCTGGGTTACCACACTGGCGTAGGGATGGGTGGCGTCCACCACCAGGGAGAACCGCTCCCGGGCAAACAGCGCCCCCATTTCCTCCCGGTTCATCCGTCCGGTGCGGATGGTCAGGTTTTCCGCCGGTTCCAGCAGCGTCTGACCATATTCCGTGGCTACGCAGGCGGTAAGCTCCACCGGCTGGGTGCAGAGAAATTCCACCAGCTCCCGGCCCTCCGTGGTGCCCGCAAACACGCACAGCTTATCCATGCCGGTATCCTCTGGGGGTCACCATCCTGCCGCCGATGTTCTGCGTCATGGCGTTGCCGATGAACACGGTGCAGAACATATCCACATCCTGCTCCGGCAGCTGTTCCAGGGTGCAGGTCAGCCAGCTCTCCCCTTCCCGGCCGATGTTCCGGGCCACGGCGCACAGCCGGT
>CALXFW010000089.1 GCA_944387685.1 uncultured Oscillospiraceae bacterium | reverse complement strand
TGGGGTTTGTGACATTTTTCTGGTGGCAGACTCCGCCGCTGCTTTGCCTGGGCCTGATGGTTCCCATGGTGGCGGATGGCTTCTGCCAGATGCTCACCGCTTATGAAAGCACCAACTGGCGGCGCTTGGTAACCGGAGGACTATTCGGGTACGCCCTTTATACCCTGTTTGCCCATTCTTCGGTGTGGGTGTTTCTGCTGGGGTATCACCTCAGCAGCGCAATGACATAAAAAATTGCCGGGAGCGCTCCCGGCAATTTTTTTATAGGTTGGTATAACCCATCAGGTAGGCGTCTACCACAGCGGCGGTGTCCTTGCCCTCCCGCAGGGCCCAGACCACCAGACTCTGTCCCCGGCGCATATCACCGCAGGCAAAGACTTTGCTCTGGCTGGTCTGATAGTTATGATCGGCCACGGTGCCTCTGGGAGTCCGCTCCACACCGAAGGCTTCGGCGGTGTAGGCTTCGCAGCCGGTAAATCCGGCGGCAATGAGCACCATGTCGCAGTCCATGTAGAATTCTTCCCCGGTGGGAACCATCATCCGACGGCCGTCCACCACCTGGCTTTCCAGCCGGGCAATCTGAACGCCGCACAGCTGGCCGGCTTCGTTTTTGAAGAATTCCTTGACGGTGGTCTGGTACAGCCGAGGGTCCTGGCCAAATTTGGAGATGGCTTCCTGCTGGCCGTAGTCTGTTTTCAGCACCCGGGGCCACTGAGGCCAGGGGTTGCCGGGGGTCCGGTCCTCCGGGGGACAGGGCATCATTTCCAGCTGGGTGATGCCGGCGCAGCCCTGGCGGATGGCGGTGCCCACACAGTCGTTGCCGGTGTCGCCGCCGCCGATGACCAGAACCTGTTTGCCCTGGGCACTGATGGCTTTGCCGTCGGCAAAGCCGGAGTCCAGCAGACTTTTGGTGACGCTGGTGAGATAATCTACCGCGAAATAAATTCCCTGGGCGTCCCGTCCGGGAGCCTGGATGTCCCGGGGCTGCTTGGCACCGCAGCACAGCACCACTGCGTCATATTGCTCTTCCAATTCCTGGGCGGAGATGTCCCGTCCCACATCGGTATTGGTGACGAAGACGATGCCTTCCTCCTCCAGAATTTTTACCCGGCGGTCAATGACCCATTTTTCCAGCTTCATGTTGGGGATGCCGTACATCAGCAGTCCGCCAATCCGGTCACTGCGTTCGTAAACCGTGACCTGGTGGCCGCGTTTGTTCAGCAGATCCGCAACCGAAAGTCCCGCAGGACCGGCGCCTACCACGGCCACCCGCTTCCCTGTCCGGGCGGGTGGGGGAACAGCGTGGATGACGCCGTTTTCGTAGCCGTATTCCACAATGGCTCGCTCATTTTCCTTGACCGTTACCGGGAAGCCGGTGGTCATGCCGCAGGTGCAGGCGGCTTCGCACAGGGCGGGACACACCCGGCTGGTAAATTCCGGGTACCGGTTGGTGGCAATCAGCCGCCGCACCGCCAGGTCCCACTGGCCCTGATAGACCAGATCATTCCACTCGGGAATCAGGTTGTTCAGGGGGCAGCCACTGGCCATGCCGCCCAGCATCATGCCGCTCTGGCAGAAGGGAACGCCGCAGTCCATACACCGGGCGCCCTGGGCCTGCTGTTCATCCGGGTGGAGGGGAACGTGGAACTCCTGGAAGTGTTCAATCCGTTCCAGGGGAGGCACTTCCTGGCTGGTCTGCCGGGGAATTTCCATAAATCCCGTATTCTTTCCCATAATCTCGCGCCTCCTTACTGTGCGTTTTTCATGGCGTAAAACGCCTCAATCTGGGCCTGCTCGCTGTCCTGGCCCTTTTCTTCCATCTGGGCAATGAGCCGGAGCATCCGGTCATAGTCGTGGGGAAGTACCTTTTTGAACTTGGGCAGATAGTCGCCGAAGTGCCGGAGAATCTCCTGGCCTCTGGGGGAGCCGGTGGCCTCAACGTGTTCCCGGATCAGATCCTTCAGCAGGGAGACATCATACTTGTGCTCCACCGGTTCCAGACTGACCATATCCTTGTTCACACGCTGGTAGAAGTCCCAGTTCTCGTCCAGCACATAGGCGATGCCGCCGCTCATACCGGCAGCAAAGTTTTTGCCGGTCTTGCCCAGCACCACCACGGTGCCGCCGGTCATGTATTCGCAGCCATGATCGCCCACACCTTCCACCACGGCAGTAGCGCCGGAATTACGGACACAGAACCGCTCTCCGGCCACGCCGTTGATGAAGGCCTTGCCTTCTGTAGCGCCGTAGAGGGCCACGTTGCCGATGGCGATGTTCTCGCCCCGGTCATAGGTTACGCCCTGGGGAGGATAGACGATGATTTTGCCACCGGAAAGTCCCTTGCCCAGGTAGTCGTTGCAGTCGCCGACCAGTTCCAGCGTCATGCCCTTCGGCAGGAATGCGCCGAAGCTCTGGCCGCCGTAGCCGGTGCAGGTGATGTGGAAGGTGTCGTCGGGCAGGGTGTTTCCGAACCGGGCAGTGATCTCGCTGCCGAAAATGGTGCCGAAAGCCCGGTCGGTGTTGCCAACCTCCAGCTTGATTGCGGCAGACTTGGGTTCGGGCTGATCGAAGTTCTTGCGGAACTTCTTCATCAGCACCTTCATGTCCGGTGTCTGTTCCAGGGCAAAATCATAAACGGCCCGGGGATCAAAGTGAACGTTGGAATTTTCCACCAGGGGATTGTGGAGCAGGCCGGACAGATCCAGCTTCCCGGCCCGGGAGCCTTCCGCGGCAGGACGGAGCTTCAGCAGGTCGGTGCGGCCCACCAGTTCCTCTACGGTGCGAACTCCCAGTTTTGCCATATATTCCCGCAGCTCCTGGGCCATAAACCGCATGAAGTTCATCACATATTCCGGCTTGCCCATGAAATTCTTCCGCAGCTGGGGATTCTGGGTGCAGATGCCCATGGGACAGGTGTCCAGATTGCACACCCGCATCATCACGCAGCCCATGGCCACCAGAGGACCGGTGCCGAAGCCGAATTCCTCAGCGCCCAGCATGGCGGCGATGGCCACGTCCCGACCGGTGAGGAGCTTGCTGTCGGACTCAATCCGCACCCGAGAGCGCAGCCCGTTGAGAATCAGACACTGATGGGCTTCGGCGATGCCCAGCTCCCAGGGGAGTCCGGCGTTGTGGATGGAGGAATTGATGGAGGCGGCGCCGGTGCCGCCGTCAAAGCCGGAGATGAGGATGACCTCCGCTCCCGCCTTGGCCACGCCGGCTGCGATGGTGCCCACACCGGCTTCGCTGACCAGCTTCACGCTGATGGAGGCCTTCCGGTTGGCGCACTTCAGGTCGTAGATCAGCTGGGCCAGGTCCTCGATGGAGTAAATGTCGTGGTGAGGCGGGGGAGAAATCAGACCCACGCCGGTGGTGGAGTGGCGGCACTTGGCAATCCAGGGGTAGACCTTGGCCCCGGGAAGCTGGCCGCCCTCCCCGGGCTTGGCGCCCTGGGCCATTTTGATCTGAATTTCCTGGGCGGAGACCAGATACTGGCTGGTGACGCCGAACCGGGCGGAGGCCACCTGCTTGATGGCGGAGCTGCGCTCGGTGCCGTAGCGGCTTTCATCCTCGCCGCCTTCGCCGGTGTTGGACTTGCCTCCCAGTCGGTTCATGGCAATGGCCAGGCATTCGTGGGCCTCGGCGGACAGAGCGCCGTAGCTCATGGCGGCGGTTTTGAACCGGCGGACAATGGTATCTACGCTCTCCACCTCTTCCAGGGGAATTCCGGTTTCCGGGTAATTGAAGTCCAGCAGGCTGCGCAGGTGCATCTCGTCCCCGCCTTCATTGGCAGCCGCGGCGGTGTACTGCTTGAACAGGTCATAATTGCCGGTCCACACGGCTTGCTGCAGCAGGTGGATGGTCTGGGGGTTGTACAGGTGCTGCTCTGCCTCCGGGGCGCTGCGGAACTTGTGGGTACCCATGCTGGGCAGGTCCATGTGGATGTCCAGACCCAGGGGGTCGAAGGCCTGGCGATGCCGTTCCTCCAGATCCGCCTGAATGTCCGCCAGTGCAATGCCCTCCACCCGGGTGACGGTGTTGGTAAAGTAGCGGTCCACCACCTGCCGGCTGATGCCCACCGCCTCGAAAATCTGGCTGCCCTGGTAGGACTGGAGGGTGGAGATGCCCATCTTGGAGGCGATCTTCACAATGCCCGCCAGAACCGCCCGGTTGTAATCGCTGACGGCGGCGTAGGTGTCCTTTTCCAGCAGCCCCTCCCGGATGAGCATCCCGATGCTCTCCTGGGCCAGGTAGGGGTTGACGGCGCAGGCGCCGTAGCCCAGCAGGGTGGCAAAATCGTGGACCAGCCGAGGCTCGCCGCTTTCCAGCATCAGGGCCATGGCGGTGCGCTTGCGGGTGCGGACCAGATACTTGGATACCGCTCCCACCGCCAGCAGACTGGGAATGGCCACATGGTATTCGTCCACCTCCCGGTCGGAGAGAATGAGGATGTTGGCCCCCTCCCGGTAGGCCCGGTCCACATCCACGAACAGCCGCTCGATGGCCTTCTCCAGGTCGGTGTTTTTGTAGTAGCAGATGGAGACGGTGCGTACCCGGAAGCCGGGAATATCCATGGCCTTGATTTTCAGAATGTCCGTCTGGGTGAGGATGGGACTGTCGATTTTCAGCACCTTACAGTTGTCCGCCGCCTCCTCCAACAGATTGCCCTGGGCGCCGGCGTAGACGGTGGTGGCGGTGACCACCTTCTCCCGCAGGGCGTCAATGGGCGGGTTGGTCACCTGGGCGAACATCTGCTTGAAGTAGTCGAACAGAGGCGGGTGGGTATGGCTGAGCACAGCCAGGGGCGTATCGCTGCCCATGGCGCCGGAGGGCTCACCGCCGTTTTTCGCCATGGGGAGCAGCAGGGTATTCACATCCTCATAGCGGTAGCCGAAGGCTTTCTGCAGCCGCACCAACTCCTCCCGGGTATGGGAGGGTACCTTCTGATTGGGAACTTTCAAATCCTCCAGGCTGACCAGGTTCCGGTCCAGCCACTCGCCGTAGGGCTGGCGGGAGGCGTAGGATGCTTTCAGCTTGTCGTCATCCACCAGGGCCCCTTTGACGGTGTCCACCAGGAGCATCTTGCCCGGACGGAGCCGGTCCTTGCGGAGAATCTCCTCTGGGGGAATCTCCAGCACCCCGACCTCACTGGAGAGAATCAGCCGTCCGTCCTTGGTCAGAACATACCGGCTGGGCCGCAGACCGTTGCGGTCCAGCACCGCACCCATCACGTCCCCGTCGCTGAACAGAATGGAGGCAGGGCCGTCCCAGGGCTCCAGCATGGTGGCGTAGTATTGATAAAAGTCCCGCTTTTTCTGGTCCATGCTCTTGTTGTTGCTCCAGGGCTCGGGGATGGTCACCATCACCGCCAGAGGCAGATCCATGCCGTTCATCACCAGAAATTCCAATGTGTTGTCCAGCATGGCAGAGTCGGACCCGTCCTGGCTGACGATGGGCAGCACCTTGGTCATATCGTCTTTCAGACAGGGACTGCGCATGGTTTCCTCCCGGGCCAGCATGGTGTCCACGTTGCCCCGGATGGTGTTGATTTCTCCGTTGTGGAGAATGAGCCGGTTGGGGTGGGCCCGATTCCAACTGGGGGCGGTGTTGGTGGAGAACCGGCTGTGCACCATGCCGATGGCGGTTTCATAGTCCTCGTCCTGGAGATCGGGATAGAACAGCCGCAGCTGGGTCACCAGGAACATCCCCTTATAGACAATGGTCCGGCTGGACAGACTGCACACATAGGTCTCCTGGCTGGATTGCTCAAATACCCGCCGGGCCACATACAGCCGCCGGTCAAAGTCAATGCCGGGCTGAATCCGGGGAGGCTTGCCCACAAAGGCCTGCCAGATGCTGGGCATACAGCTGCGGGCCTGATGGCCCAGAATCTCCGGACAAACCGGCACCTGCCGCCATCCCAGGAAAGGAATCCCCTCCTTCCGGCAGATGATTTCAAACAGCTTTTTCGCCTGGTTGCGCTTCAGCTCTCCCTGGGGGAAGAAAAACATTCCCACGCCGTATTCCCGCTCCCGCCCAAGGGCAATGCCCACCTGTGCGGCTGCCTTGGTGAAAAAGCGGTGGCTGATCTGCACCAGAATGCCCACGCCGTCACCGGTTTTGCCCTCGGCGTCCTTGCCGGCCCGGTGCTCCAGATGCTCCACAATTTTCAGCGCATCGTCCAGAGTCTGGTGGCGTTTCCTCCCGTAAATATCCACAACCGCGCCGATGCCGCAGTTGTCGTGCTCGAATCTGGGGTCGTACAGGCCCGCAGGGGCGCTGCGCTGGGTAACCATTTCCATCATAGCCAAATCTCCTCTCTCCCCGGCGGGGGAAACAAAAAGGCGCTCTTACCCGGGCAGACCTATCCCAGGTAAGAACGCCTTTGCTCTTGTCAGGTACTATATCATACCCGCCGCCGTTTGGCAAGGGGAGAAAAGATGATGAAAAATCCCCGCCTGGGCCAGAGCTTTCTTATACAATTTGCATCCCCGGACCGGGATTCTCCCGGGGAATCCCGAAAAAGAAGGGGAAGAACGGAATTTTTCTAAATTTTTTTGGAAATACTACTTGCAATTACCGCTTTGATCCGGTATAATGAATCGGCATGGGTTCTGCCCATGACATTTACTGCCACACACCCGGGGATCGCGCACCCCTGTGCCGGACGCAGCTTCGGCGGGCAGCGCGGGATGATCGGGGTGGAGGAACAACAAAAGGAGATTGTAAAATGGCTGTCGTATCTATGAAGCAACTGCTGGAAGCCGGCGTGCACTTCGGTCACCAGACCCGCCGCTGGAACCCCAAAATGGCTCCCTACATCTACACGGAGCGCAACGGAATCTACATCATTGACCTGGCCAAGACTGTGAAGAAGCTGGAAGAGGCTTACAACTTTGTCCGGGATCTGTCCGCCAATGGCGGCTATGTGCTGTTCGTGGGCACCAAGAAGCAGGCCCAGGACGCCATCAAGGAAGAGGCTGCCCGCTGCGGCGGTTATTATGTCAACGCCCGCTGGCTGGGCGGTATGCTGACCAACTTCCGCACCATGCGGACCCGGATTGACCGGCTGGCTCAGCTGCGGAAGATGGAGGAGGACGGAACCTTCGCCATGCTGCCCAAGAAGGAAGTTATCAAGCACCAGGGCGAGATCGAGAAGCTGGAGAAGTACCTGGGCGGCGTGAAGGAAATGAAGAAGCTGCCTGCCGCTCTGTTCATCGTTGACCCCCGGAAGGAGCGCAACGCCATTGCGGAGGCCCGGAAGCTGAACATCCCCATCGTGGCCATCGTGGACACCAACTGCGACCCCGATGAGATCGATTACGTGATTCCCGGCAACGACGACGCCATCCGCGCCATTCGTCTGATTGCCGCCACCATGGCCAACGCCGCCATCGAAGGCCGTCAGGGCGAGGATGCCGCCGAGGCTGCTCCCGCTGAAGAGGCCCCCGTCGAGGCTGAGTAATTTATCCGAGATTTTAGGAGGAAACGAAAATGGCTTTTACCGCACAGGACGTTAAGAAACTCCGTGAAATGACCAACGTCGGCATGATGGACTGCAAGAAGGCCCTGCAGGCCACCGACGGTGATATGGACAAGGCTGTGGACTGGCTCCGGGAGAAGGGCCTGGCCAAGGCCGCCAAGAAGGCGGACCGCATTGCCGCCGAGGGCGTGGCTTACGCCGCTGTGTTTGGCGGTGTGGGCGTGGTCATCGAGGTCAACTCCGAGACCGACTTTGCCGCCAAGACCGATGCTTTCCTGGATCTGGTGAAGAACCTGGCCCAGGTTGTTGCCGAGCAGAACCCCGCCGACGTGGAGGCCCTGAAGGCCTGCACCTACCCCAACTCCAAGCTGACCGTCACCGAGATCATGCAGGAGAAGGTCATGTCCATCGGCGAGAATATGCAGATCCGCCGGTTCGCCCGCTTTGCCGACAACACCAGCGTGGCCTATGTCCATGCCGGCGGCACCCACGGCGTGCTGGTAAACCTGGCTGTGGAGGGCGGCATTGACGCCACCGAGCTGGGCAAGAATGTGGCCATGCAGATTGCCGCTATGGGCCCCAAGTACTGGGACAAGAGCCAGGTGCCTCAGGCTGATGTGGACAAGGAAATGGCTGTCCAGCTGGCTCTGATGGACAACGATCCCAAGATGGCTTCCAAGCCCGCTGCGGTGAAGGAGAAGATCGCCGCTGGTAAGCTGGCTGCCTTCTACAAGGAGAACTGCCTGCTGCAGCAGGAGTTTGTCCGCAGCGACCTGTTCAAGGGCGATGTGGCCGGCTATATTGCCGATGCCGCCAAGAAGCTGGGCGGCAAGGTCACCTTCGTGGACGCTGTGCACTTCGTCAAGGGCGAGGGCATTGAGAAGAAGGTTGACGATTTCGCTGCCGAGGTGGCCGCTCAGGTTGCCAACGCCGGCAAGTAATTTCTGTCCGTTACGGCGCCCCGAACCGTCTGGTTCGGGGCGTTTTTTCGCCACTTGACAAGGGGCCCTCCAGGGGGTAAACTGAAGGAAACCATATTTTAGGAGGTATTCCCATGGCGTCCAAAGTCTATTTTACCGATTTCTGCACCGGTACTTCGGAGACCCTTCCCCAGAAGCTGGCCCGGCTCTGCCTCAGCGCCGGGATGGACAAAATCGATTTTCAGGATAAGTTTGTAGCCATCAAAATTCACTTCGGTGAGCTGGGCAATATGGCCCACCTGCGCCCCGGCTATGCTCGGGTGATTGTGGACCTGGTGAAGGACCTGGGGGGCAAGCCCTTCCTGACGGACGCCAACACCATGTATGTGGGCTCCCGGAAAAATGCCCTGGACCATCTGGAAACGGCCTATCTCAACGGCTTTACCCCCTATTCCACCGGCTGCCACATTCTGATTGCCGACGGACTGAAGGGCACCG
>CALXFW010000088.1 GCA_944387685.1 uncultured Oscillospiraceae bacterium | reverse complement strand
GTCTTCCCATTTCCCCCGGAGCCAGTCGTAGCGGGTGGAACTCACATAGGCGAATTCATCATGGGAATCTGGGAAGGACCAGGAGCCGGTACCGATGTACCCTCTGGCCCGGTCAATGGCCAGCGCCCCATCTTCCCGTAGCTCCACGGACTCAATGGCGTCCTCGTAGGACAGAGCAACGGGGGTTACCATGAAGACCATACCAGACCAGATCAGACTGACCAGGGTCATCACCACGCACACCACTGTCAGGATCCGCCGGTTCCGCAGCCCGGCGCTGACTCGCTGCAAAGAATGGACGTCGGTGTCCACTGGAATTTTCTGGGCTTCTTTTAGTCGCTCCAACTCCTGGGAGCAGCCCTCACAGCCAGAAAGGTGGGATTCCACCAGTTCCCGGGTGGCGGGACTGGCTAGATCTTCTGCGTACAGGGGCAAAATGTCCCGGATCACATCACAGGAAATATCCATATTCATTCCTCCAATTTTGCTAAAATTTTCTGCCTGGCCCGGTGATAGGTCACGCAGGCCCAGTTTGCCGTGCGTCCGAAGAGACTGCCAATGTCCTCGAAGGATAACTGCCCGAATACCCGCAGGGAAAAGACCTCCTTGTATGGCTCCGGCAGGTCGTGGAGAATCCGGTGGATGGCCAGGGCCTGAGTTTTGTCCACCAATTGCTCTTCCATGCTTTTCCGGGGGTCGGGGATTTGCAGCTCATCCAGATTTTCCTGGGGCTTGTTCCGGCGCAGATGGGACAAGTAGCAGTTTCGTCCGATGGCGCACAGCCAGGTGCGCACGTCGCAGTCTCCCCGGAACCTGGGAAGCTCCTTCATGGCCTGGAAAAAGGTCTGCTCCGTCAGTTCCTCTGCCAGCAGTTCTTCTTTACACACGGCCCGTAAGTACAGTTCCACCTCCCGGAAGTAGTCCCGGTAGATGCGCTCGAATTCCGTCACAGCCTCACCTCCTACACCCATTAGACGCAGTATAACAGAAAATCTTACAGGAAATCCAGCTGTTTCTATAACGAATGGCAGATTGTATGACCGGAACAAAAGGAAAAAGCAAAACCGTCGCAGAATGAGAATTCTGCAGCGGGCAGTTTGGTTGTATCTGTAGGGAATGCAGCAAAACAAAGGGAACACAGAACCTCCGGCAGAGCACCGGGGCTGTGTCGGACGGGGTAAATGGGGGCGAGGCCGATTCGAACGGCCTTCTGTTGGCGGACGCGGCCTATCCCAAGCCGTTTTTCCGACGCGCTGCCTGCCGCTCCCCATATTGTGTCTTCCTGACCGGAGGCCTACGAGACCTCCGGCGCCAGAAAACCTTCCCCGATGACCTCTGTGGCGTCGCAGACCATCACCATGGCGTGATCGTCCAGTTTGTGGGCAATTCTGCGGACCGTCGCGATTTCCCGCCGGCCGCAGGCACAGAGCACCACATCCAGGGCGTTGCCGGAATAGGCGCCCCGGGCGGGCATCAGGGTGCTGCCCCGTCCGGTCTGCAGGTTGATGGCGTCTGCGGTTTCCCGGCCATGCCGGGTGATGATCAGGGCCATCTTGCCGCTGAGCTTGCCGTTGACAATCCAGTCCATGGTGAAGGACAGGGCGGCGGTGGCAATCAGGCCGTACAGAACCGCGTCAATGCTGCCGAACACAATGGAGCCCGCCAGAATGACAACGCCATCCAGCGCCAGGGTCACCTGACCGAAGCTCAGATGGGGGTTTTTCTTTTTAATCACCGCGGTGACAAAATCCATGCCTCCGGTGGAGAGCTCCGGGAATAGATGATTCCCATTCCCGCTCCGGCAGTCAGGCCGGTGAACAGGCTGGCCAGAATGGGTTGCCCGTTATAGGCGGGAAGCAGGGGGAACAACCCGTCCATCAGGACGGCACATACCAGGCTGGTCCGGATGCTTCTGAGCAGAAAGCCACGGTCCAGACTCCGGGCGCAGAACAGCACAATGGGGATGTTCAGCCCGATGGTGAGCAGGCCCACCGGTGCGTCGGTCAGGTGATGCAGCAGAAGGGCAATACCCGAAACTCCGCCGGGGGCAAATCCCCCGTTGACGGAAAAGGTGTAGTAACCCAGGCTGAACAGAATCCCGCCCAGAATATCAAACAGCAGGTCTTTCAGAAAATTGGCAGTGGATTTCATGGAATCGATCTCCTTCCTTCCGAATGGAGAAGAGGACCTGTCCGCCGCCGGGCGGGTGCACAGCCGGCGGCGAACAGGGAGCGCTTCGCCGTCCGGCTGTGTAATGGGATAAGTTGGATTATGCGTTTGCTTTGGCCCGCCGGAAATCTTCCCAGAGCTTGTCTTTCACGGTGTCGTCCCGGATGATGTCCCAGGCAGTGCCGGCCAGAATCTTGGCGCCGTAGAGAACGGCGTCGTGGGCGGCGTCACTCTTGCCGGCATCCACATATTCCTGGCTATGGCTGGAGGTGCCGGAGGGGACAAACTTCACCCGGACGCAGCAGCCGGGCATATGGTTGGTCACGTTGCCGAAGTCGGTGCTGCCGGTCTTTTTCCGGACGGGGCCGATGCCGGGAACGCCGCAGGCCCGGGCATTGTCCATGATGATGTCATTCAGAGCATAGCAGGGAATTTTGTTGACCAATCCCTTTTCCTGAATCAGCTCATATTGGACATCCGCCATCAGGGCCGCGCCCTGAACGATCTGCTCAAACCGGCGGCAGACATCGTTGAGCACGTCCCGGGAATAGCTGCGCAGAGAGACGGCACCCACCGCCCGGGCCGGAACCACATTGGAGGGGCCGGGGGTTTCGGAGATGGTGTAGTGCATCCGGGTGTCCTCCCGGACGTGTTCCCGCAGGAATTCTACCCCGTTGAAGCACAGCAGCAGCGCATCCAGGGCGCTTCTGCCCTGCTCGGGAGCCAGGGCCGCATGGGCGCCCTTGCCGTGGAAGATCACCTGGTAGTTGGACAGGGCAAGGCTCTTTTCATCCACGCAGGTGTCCGGGCCGCCGTGCATCATCAGGGCCACATCGATGTCCCGGAAGCAGCCCTCCTCCCACATGGTGATTTTGGCGCCCCGGGTTTCCTCTGCGGGGGTGCCGTAGACCACAATTTCGTAGGGCTTGTCGAAGTCCGCTTCCTTCAGCGCCACAGCGGTGCCGCAGATGCAGGGGCCCTGCATATGGTGGCCGCAGCCGTGGCCCAGCTGCCGCAGAGCATCGTACTCGCACAGCAGACCGATGCGCACACCGCCGCTGCCCTTGCGGTACACCGCCCGGAAGGCCGTGGGCCACCCGGCAATGCCCCGCTCTACGGCGAAGCCATTGCGTTCCAGGTAGTCGGTAAGCAGCGCACTGGCGTGGTATTCCTCCCCGTCATACTCCGGGTCGTCAAAAATGGCATCGGACATTTGAATCAGTTCGGAACGCTTCTCCTCCAGAAGCCGGTACAAGGTATCTTTCATGGTGAGTTCCTCCTCAGGGGCCGGTTACATAGGACCGTAGTTGATCATCTGGGCAATTACCACCAGCACAGCGCCCACACCCAGCCAGATCAGGAACATTTTCCACATGAAGCGCATCCAGCGGTCATAGGGCACGTTGGCGGCGCCCAGGGTGCCGAACTGGTCCAGATCTCCGTTTTTGAACTCGCTGTTTTTATCCAGGTCATAGGTGGGGCTGAGGGTGGGGTTCTTCTGGATTTTCTTGGCATAGCGAACCAACCACAGGCAGGTGATAACATAGAACACGGCGAAGCAGACCCAGCGGTAGCCAATGCCGGAGTAGTTGGGCAGGTCGGCAATTTTCTGGGCCACCAGGGTGGTGCTCACGTTCAGGGTGCCGGTTGAGAAGCCAATGGCGCCGCCCAGCAGAATGATGCCCACACCCACGATGGAGTCCAGTCCCAGGGACAGGGCCAGCATCACCGTAATGGGGGCAAATCCAATGAAGGTGTTCACCGCCTGGGTGGTGCAGATCAGGGCAAATACCAGCATCAGCAGGGGAATGAAGATTTCCACCCGGCTGCTGAACCGCCGGACAATGGTGGCGACCAGCGCCTGCAGTGCGCCCGCTGCGGTGAGCATATAGATGGCGGCACCGCTGAGCAGAATCAGGGCAATCAGGTCTGCGTTGCCCACAAAGGCATCCACAATCAGCATGGGTACGTCAAGGGGATTTACCATCTGATTCTCCGTGTAGGAGAAGGAGGTTGCGTCCACCACTTCCCGTCCGGACAGGGGATCTTCTACCCGGGCGTAGGAGCCGCTGGGGATGATCCAGGTCAGGACCACTGCTGCCGCGATGATAATCAGCAGGATCACAAAGGTGTGGGGCATAGTGAATTGTTTTTTTAGTCGCTTTTCTGCCATTTTGGGTTCTCGCCTTTGCATTTTTCCCTGAAATTCCCGGATATGCCTTTGACTTCAGGTCTTGTCTATACTATAATACAGATAATTCCAAAGTTCAAATTAATCCTTTTAAAGTAAATCATTGATAAAGACTATCGTTTTTTGGAGGATTTTCCTATGAATACGCGGGACGAAGAGTATATTGTTGCCCTGGACCAATGCCGCAGCATCACCCGGGCGGCGGAGCAGCTCCATGTTACCCAGCCGACCCTGAGCATCTTTCTGACCAATCTGGAAAAGCAGCTGGGAAGCCCTTTGTTTCAGCGGATCGGGAAAAAATTGTACCCACGCCCCTGGGGCAGGCATATGTCCGCCACGTCCAGCAGATTCTGGCCATGGAGCGGGATTTTCAGCAGGAGCTGCTGCTGTACACCAAAGGCATCCGGGGTGAACTGCACATTGGCAGCACCTACCGGGGGAGCTTTAACCGGATTCCGCCCCTTTTGAATCGGATGAAGGACCAGTTTCCCCAGGTGCAGTGCTTTCTCCATGACGAAACGTCCTCCCGGCTGGAGAGGCTGCTGGAGGACGGAACGGTGGATGTGATTTATACCAACTATCCTCTGCCCCCGAACCGGTTTTATGTGGAGACAGTGGGGGAGGATCACCTGCTGGCCGTGCTGCCGGAGAACCATCCCGCCGCAGCCCAGGCCCGGGAGCTGCCTGGGATGGCCTATCCCTACCTGAATCTGAAGCTGGTGGAGAACGAGACCTTTTTCCTCATGGGCCAGGAGCGGGCCATCCGGAGCCGTGTAAACCTGGCCATGGACTACTGCGGGGTCAAGCCCGCCAGAATCCACCCGCTGGAGCACATTGAGCTGGGCTGCCAGATGGCGGCGGAGGGGCTGGGCGTGGCCTTCACCATGGAGCACTATGTGCAGGACAACAGCACCCGCCGGCCAGTGCGCTATTTCCGGGTGGGTAACCCTGAGTCCTATACCGAGTGGTTTGTGGCCTGCCGAAAAAGTGCGTACATCCCCCCTTATTTGACGGCCTTCATGCACATTCTGAAGGAGAGCGCAAAAGACAACCGCCTGTAGACGAAATGGGTTGGATTTCCGAAAGTCCAAACAGGATAGAACCCCCCTCTTTGCCGGGACGCAGGTCCGGAAAAGAGGGGGTTTCAAATCACCGGGGGTCAATCCCCGGTGTCCGGCAAATCAGCCTTCCTGGTGAACCACCAGCTGGGGGAAGGGAATTTCAATGTTGTTGCTGTCCATTACCAGCTTCAGGTCCCGGGTCAGTGCCCGGCGGCCGGAGAAGAAGTTTTCCTCCGTCACAGCCACCACAAACCGCAGCACCACGGCGGAATCCGCCAGGGCCTCCACGCCGGCGTAGACAGGCATGGAGAGGAACAGGTCCTTGTGCTTCTCATAAATCTCGGGCAGAGCCTGGGTGAGAATCTCCTCCACCTTCTGCAGGTCCGCACCATAGGAAATGGACACATCGCACACGGCCACAGAGGACTCCCGGGAGCGCTGCTGCAGGTTGCGGATGTCGGAGTTATTGACAATCTTCAGGTTGCCGCCTGCATCCTCGATGCTGGTGGTGCGGATACCAATGCTTTTTACCGTGCCCCGGAAATCATCCAGAACGATAATATCTCCCACCTGATATTGTCCCTCGAAAATGATGAAGATACCCGTTACAGCATCCTCAATCAGACTCTGGGCGCCAAAGCCGATAATCAGGGAGGCAACCCCCAGGGAGGCGAAGATGCTGCCCAGATTCACACCCAGAATTCCCAAAGCCCAGACTACGCCCACAATGGTGCCGATGAACCGGGTCAGGCTGGTAAACAAGCCTGCCATGGACTGGCGCTGTTTGCCCTTCTTGGCAACCAGTTCCAGCAGCCAGCAGATCACCACACAGACCAGGCAGACAAAAACCACCACGGCGACAGCGCTGATCAGGCGGGCGGGGGTCAGTACACCCATCCCTCCGAACAGGCCGCCGAAGGCCTGCTGCACCTGAACGGTGACAGCCTGCTTGCCCCCTTCATCCAGCAGGGGGTTCCAGCCGGGGAACACCAGCAGGGCCAGCACAGCGGCCAAAACCAGAATAGAAACAATTCGTTTGCGTCCTTTCATAATGTACGATCCTCCGTTTGCTAAGAAATGGGAATGATAATTTCGCTGGAAGAAATGTGGTCGGCTGAGAAATCCGTGGGAGACAATTCGGCAGACGCTCCCTCGGTCAAAGAAGGGGTTCCTGAACTTCTGTTATCCGGATTGAATGTACCCGTATAGTACTTAGTCAGAGAAACGGAGTCTGCCATACATTCCGCATACCACGTGCCGGTCAATACCACAGTTAATTCCAAATCCTCTTCTAAAGGATCACCCGTTTGGCAGGGAACTTCCTTCCAAAAGTCCGTTGATTCCTCTGATAGACTGTCAAAGGAGCCCCGGTAAAAAGGAAGCTCGGGATAATGATCCTGAAGATATATTTCCAGTTGAACACGCGCCACAAAACCCACGCTGGGAGGTGTCCAGGAACCGGAAATTGTGAAAATCAGTTCGGTCGGGTCTTCGGGATTCCGCCGTACGTCATCTATCGAAAGACTATCGAAACTGGGCGTGCGGATCACCTGGGTGCTCTCTATTGTCTCGCCGCTCGGCAGAGTCAGGCTCACTATGCTTGTAGCGCCCTCCCCCAACTCCATGGAATATCCCATAAACGTTACCGCCAATGTCTGTGCCTCGGGGTCATACTCTAATTCGTATTCTTCTATCGGTGCTTCCCACCCATTAGAAAAGGTCTGGGTGATCACAATGTCTTGATAATTAGGTGCGGAAACAATTCCTGTAAATTTGTGCTTTTCAAAGAAATAATATCGATCAATTCCGTCAACGCCAAACACGTAAATATTTTCAACCGATGGGGCGTCCGGAAGCGGCGTGGGAGCGGGGACCGTGGGTTCTGTGGTGGGCTCCGTGGTTGGTTCGGGCGTCGGTTCAGGCGTTGGCTCCGGCTGCGTGGGCCTTACCGTGGGCTGGGGTACGGGTTCCGTGGGTACCGTGGTGGGTACCGTGGTCGGCTCCGTAGTCGGTTCCGTGGTAGGCACAGTGGTTGGCTCTGTGGTCGGTTCTGTGGCAGGCCGGG
>CALXFW010000087.1 GCA_944387685.1 uncultured Oscillospiraceae bacterium | reverse complement strand
GGAATATGAACTGGTGCACGAGATCAAGAATCTGTGCCGGAACAACCAGATGCGGGATGTGTTTTTTGAGGAAGTGGAATGCGACGATCCGGAGAGCTATCTGCGCCGGCGGCTCCGGGGCAAACAGGTGGAGCTGACGGTGGAGCCGGGGCCGGAGGGGGCGGTGACCATCCATGCCCTGGTGGACGGCATGATGGAAAAGTATGTGTTTACTCCGCTGTGAACCTACGGGAGGAAAGGAAGTTTTTTTGTAAATCCTGTAAAATTTGGGTTGAATTTATCCGCTGGGTATGATACGATATCGTTGTATCGATATGGGCGCAGTGCGCCCATTCGGTGAGGAACCTGTAATCCATGAAAATGGAATCTTTAGGAGGTAAAAAGCATGTCTGTAATGGATATCCTGGATAAGCGCGCCGCGTTTTCGTTTGAGGTATTCCCCCCCAAGACGGACGTCGGCATGGAAAAGCTGTGCGGCAAGGGCGGTGTTCTGGAGCAGCTGTACACCCTGAACCCGGACTACATCTCCTGCACCTACGGCGCGGGCGGCACCAATGTGGGCAAGAACCTGGAAGTGCTGGATAAGATCGTCAAGGATGGCAAGACCATCGGCGTGACCCACTTCACCTGCATCGGCAACACCAAGGAGGGCATCAAGGAGCAGCTGCAGACCTATCTGGATCATGGCATCAACCATATGCTGGCCCTGCGGGGCGACCTGCCCTTCGGCTGGACCGGCACCGGCGGCGACCTGCACTACGCCACCGAGCTGGTGAAGTTCGTCCGGCAGGAGTTCGGCGACAAGTTCACCATTGCCGTGGCCGGCTCTCCTGAGGGCCACATTGCCTGCCGCTCCCTGGAGGCGGACATCGCCTTCCTGAAGCAGAAGCAGGACAACGGCGCCGACTACATCATGACCCAGCTGTGCTGGGATATGGATCAGTTCCGCTACTGGCTGGACGCCATCCGGGCCGCCGGAATCTGGATGCCGGTGGACGTGGGCATCATGCCCATCCTGGACCAGGCCGCGACCATCAACATGGCCCTGTCCCGCAACGGCTGCGTCATGCCCCGCGCCCTGTGTGAGATCATCTCCAAGAACTGGATCTTCCCCAACCCCTTCGTCAAGGACCCCTTCGACGCCGACGTAGAGGGCAAGAAGGCCTCCTTCAAGGCTGCCGGCATCGAGTACACCATCAACCAGATCGACGAGTACCGGGCCTGCGGCATCAACGGCATCCATCTGTACGCCCTGAACAAGTACGACGACGTGGCCTACATCGCCAAGGCTGCCGGACTGCTGGATCTGATCTGATTCCGCTCACCCTCCGGAGGAAGGGAAAATTCCTCCCCGCGACTACGATTTCTTAAGGAGAACCGAAACTATGGCACCTCATACCATTGCCGTTGCCGGTAAGGGGGGTGTGGGCAAAACCACCACCTGCGGCATGCTCATTGATTATCTGTGCAAAAAGAAGAAAGGCCCTGTCCTGGTGGTGGACGCCGACGCCAACTCCAACCTCAATGAGGTTCTGGGCGTGGAGGTGGAGACCTCTCTCGGCCAGATTCGGGAGGAAATGGCCCAGGCGGAGCTGAAGGGCACCATTCCCTCCGGAATGACCAAGGCGGACTACGCCGAGATGAAGTTCAGTTCCGCCCTGATTGAGGACGACGACTTTGATATGCTGGTCATGGGCCGGACCCAGGGCAAGGGCTGCTACTGTTATGTAAACGGCGTCCTTCAGTCCCAGGTGGCCAAGTATGCCGCCAACTATGCCTATGTGGTCATGGACAATGAGGCAGGCCTGGAGCACATCGCCCGGGGCACCCTGCCCCATGTGGACACCATGCTCCTGATTTCCGACTGCTCCCGCCGGGGTGTCCAGGCGGTGGCCCGGATTGCCGAGATGATCGGGGAAATGAACCTGAATCCCGGCCAGATGGGCTTGATTATCAACCGGGCTCCCCAGGGGGACCTGGACCCGGGCATCCGGGAGGAGATCGACAAGCACGGGCTGAAGCTCTTCGGCGTGCTGCCCCACGATGAGGCGGTATACCGCTGCGACTGCGACGGCAAGCCCTCCGCCCATCTGCCGGACAGCGACCCCATGAAGGCGGCGCTGAAGGGGATTCTGGAGAACATCGGTTTGTAATGCCCATTGGGGACGGCCCGGAGCGCTCCGGGTCCGTTCCCTATCCACGGAAATTTTGCACACGGCCCCAAGGGCGATGTGCATGATTGAAAAAGTCATTTTATTATTTTAACAAGGGGGATACTTTACTATGGCTTTCACTCCCAAGACGGCTCCCTACAGCGGCAAGATCAACGCTGTGACCCTGGGCACCGGTGATAAGGCAGTTGTCATCGGCGGCCAGAATGTGATGCCGTTCTACACCTTCGATGCACCCATCGAAAACGCACCCAAGATTGGTGTGGAAATCTCCGATCTGGCCGACAGCTGGACTGCTCCGGCGCTGAAGGAGTTCTATGCCGGCTGCACCACCATGGTGGATTACGCCAAGAAGGCGGAGACCATGCCCGGTGTGGACTTCCTGTGCCTGCACTTTGAGTCCGCTGACCCCAACGGCGCAAACCGCTCCGTTGCCGAGTGCGTGGCTGATGCCAAGGCTGTGGCTGACGCCGTGTCCATGCCCATCGTGGTAATGGGCTGCAAGAACATGGAGAAGGACGGCGAGCTGTTCTCCAAGATCGCCGAAGCTCTGCAGGGCAAGAACATTCTGGTCATGTCCGCCAAGAACGAGGACTACAAGACCGTGGGTGCTTCCGTTGTGCTGGCTTATGGCCAGAAGGTTGGCGCGGAAACTGCCGATGACATCAACCTGGCAAAGCAGCTGAACATCATGCTCAAGGGCCTGTCCATCGCCCCGGAAAACATCGTGATGAACGTGGGCACCGCCGCCGTGGGTTACGGCTTTGAGTATGTGGCTTCCACCCTGGACCGTGTCCGCATGGCCGCTCTGGCTCAGTCCGATGCCGACCTGCAGATGCCCATTGTCTCTCCCGTGTCTCCCGACGCCTGGAGCGTGAAGGAATCCACCGCTTCCGAGGAAGATGAGCCCGCATGGGGCAACCAGGAAGAGCGTGGCATTGAGATGGAAATCTCCACTGCTGCTGCCAACCTGGTGGGCGGCGCCGACGCTGTGATCATGCGGCATCCCGCGGCTATCGCCACCATCAAGAAGTTCATCACGGAACTTGTCTAATTCGGAAGGAGGATACATACCATGGCTTTGAAGGGTCTTGACATTTTTAAGCTGTCTCCTAAGAAGAACTGTAAGGAGTGCGGCAGCCCCACCTGTATGGCATTCTGCATGAAGGTGGCTCAGGGTGCTGTGTCCATCGACAAGTGCCCCTACTTCTCCGATGAGGCGAAGGCAACGCTCAACGAGCAGACTGCGCCTCCCATGAAGACCATTACCGTTGGCGAGCACAAGCTGGGCGGTGAAACCGTTCTGTACCGTCACGAGAAGACGCTGGTCAACAAGAATATGTTTGCCGTTTCCCTGTGCACCTGCATGAGCGATGCAGAAGTGGACGCCAAGCTGGCAGAAGTTGCCAAGGTGGACTACGAGCGGATCGGCGAGCGGATGTACGTGGAGTTCCTGTTCCTGCGCAACAACGGCACCGATGCCGCCGCCTACACCAAGCTGGTGCAGAAGGCTGCCGCTACCGGCCTGTGCCTGGTGCTGGAGTGCTGGGACGTGGAGTGCGCCAAGGCCGCTCTGGCTGTCGCCGGCAAGAATGTGATCCTGGACGGCGCCACCCCCGCCAACTGGGAAGCAATGAACGAAGTGGCCACTGCCGCCGGCGTGACCCTGGGTGTCTGGGCTGAGAACCTGTCCGACCTGTATGACACCGTGAAGAACCTGGAAGGCAAGGGCAACAAGAACCTGGTGCTGGATGTCACCGGCAAGACCGCCAAGGAAACCCTGGCCAACGCCGTGCTGGTCCGCCGCACTGCCCTGAAGGACGGTGATCGTTCCTTCGGCTATCCCTCCATCGTGAACCTGGCTGCCATCGCCCAGGGCGATGACCGGCTGCAGACCGCTTACGCCACCATGTTTGTGGAGAAGTACGGTTCCATCATCGTGATGGAGAACATGACCTATGCCCAGGCTCTGCCTCTGTACGGCCTGCGTCAGAACATCTTCACCGATCCTCAGAAGCCCATGAAGGTGGAGTCCAAGATCTACCCCCTGAACGGCGCCGACGAGAACAGCCCCTGCGCCCTGACGGTGGACTTCGCTCTGACCTACTTCCTGGT
>CALXFW010000086.1 GCA_944387685.1 uncultured Oscillospiraceae bacterium | reverse complement strand
AAGAAGATCTACCCCTACAGCGGCGACGACGCAAAGAAGAAGAAAAAGGGCGAGCCCGTCAAGAAGACCAATCTGCAGATTACCGACAAAGGTGTGGTAGCTGTCCAGGAGTTCAACCTGGAGATTGCGGATAAGGAATTCATCGTGCTGGTCGGACCTTCCGGCTGCGGCAAGTCCACCACCCTGCGTATGATCGCCGGCCTGGAAGAGATCTCCGAAGGCGAACTGTACATCGGCGACCGCCTGGTCAACGATGTGGCCCCCAAGGACCGCGACATCGCCATGGTCTTCCAGAACTACGCGCTGTACCCCCACATGACTGTTTACGATAACATGGCGTTTGCTCTGAAGCTGCGTCACACCCCCAAGGATGAGATCGACAAGGCTGTCAAGCAGGCCGCTGAGATCCTGGACATCACCCAGTACCTGGGCCGTAAGCCCAAGGCTCTGTCCGGTGGTCAGCGTCAGCGTGTTGCCATCGGCCGTGCTATCGTTCGTTCTCCTCAGGTCATGCTGATGGACGAGCCTCTGTCCAACCTGGACGCCAAGCTCCGTAACCAGATGCGTGCTGAGATCATCAAGCTCCGTGAGCGGATCAACACCACCTTCATTTACGTTACCCACGACCAGACCGAGGCTATGACCCTGGGCGATCGGATCGTCATCATGAAGGATGGTTTCATCCAGCAGATCGGCACTCCTCAGGAAGTGTTCAACCACCCCTACAACCTGTTCGTCGCTACCTTCATCGGTACGCCTCAGATGAACATGTTCGAGAATGCCAAGCTGGTTAAGGTAAATGGAAAGTACGCTGTGAAGCTGGACTGCCTGACTGTGGAGCTGAGCGCCGAAAAGCAGGCTGCCCTGGCCAAGAACAACGTTGCCGAGCAGGATGTGGTCCTGGGCGTTCGTCCCGAGCACATCGAGCTGGGCAGCGGCATTGAGGGCAAGGTTGACGTGTCCGAAATGATGGGCTCCTCCGTGCACCTGCACGTTACCTCCATGGGCCGTGACGTGGTTATGGTGGTCTCCACCATGAACATGAGCGCCTCTGAGGTTGCCGCTCTGGCCAACGGTTCTCCGGTAAAGTTCAACTTCCCCGGCCATGTCTGCCATGTGTTCTCCAAGGAGACTGGCATCAACCTGGAAGCTTAAGTCCATACCATTTGCCCGGACCCGCTGAGCCAGCGGGTCCGGTTTTCTTTTTTTGGGGGAATGCCCTGTACAATTCGTTGAAACCGATCGGTATAACCGGCAAATTCTTTGGACAAACTTCAAACATTCTGCCAAAAATAGGAATGGACACGGCTTTTTCTCCTGGTTTTACTTGACAAAAAAGGGAAAAGGTATTACTCTGTACGGGTGCGCAGAAAGAAAACCCCTTTCGTTCTTCCACATCTGCCGCAGATACAAACAGAAAAGCAGCGGCGCGGTTCCGCTTTTTTTGAGAATGGAGATCGTATATGAACCTGAACTGTGTAAATATTCTGAAGTGGACGGAGGCACAGCTGAAGTACACCTATGACGTTTCCCTGACGGATGCCACCCCCCAGGAGCTTCACGAGGCGCTGGGCCAGGCGGTGATGATGGCCATCTCCGACAACTGGAGCAATTCCAAGAAGGCCCGGATGCACGAGCGCAAGGCTTACTACATTTCCGCCGAGTACCTCATCGGCCGGCTGGTCTACAGCAACTTGTTCAACCTGGGTATCCTGGATGAGATGAAGAAGCTGTTCGCCGAGCGGGGCGTGGATCTGGCGATTCTGGAGGACATCGAGGACGATGCCCTGGGCAACGGCGGCCTGGGCCGTCTGGCGGCCTGCTTCCTGGATTCTGCCGCCTCCAATAACATTCCCCTGTCCGGCTACGGCCTGCGCTACAAGTTCGGCCTGTTCAAGCAGAGCTTTGACGGCAACGGCAGCCAGGTGGAGAAGGCGGACGACTGGACCAAGTATGGCGATCCCTGGTCCTACCGCCGGTATAACCATACCGTGAAGATCAAGTTCCCTGAGCACACCGTGCTGGCGGTGCCCTATGACGTACCCGTCATTGGCTACGGCACCACCAACGTGGGCACCCTGCGTCTGTGGCAGTGCGAAGCAGAGCAGGAGCTGGACTTCAACGCCTTCAATGACCAGGACTACCTGCGGGCCCTGGACGCCAAAAACAAGGCGGAGGACATTACCCGGGTGCTGTACCCCAATGACTCCACCTGGGAGGGCAAGCGGCTGCGCATCAAGCAGCAGTATGTGCTGTCTTCTGCATCCCTGCAGGATATGCTGCGGACCTTCAAGCTGGCCCACGGCGGTGACCTGACCCAGTTCAGCACCTACTATGCGGTGCAGCTCAATGATACCCATCCTGCCATGTCCATCCCGGAGCTGATCCGGCTGCTGATGCTGGAGGGCATGAGCTTCGAGCAGGCCTTTGACGTGGCCCAGAAGACCTTCTCTTACACCAACCACACCGTTATGGGCGAGGCTCTGGAGAAGTGGCCCCTGGATCTGCTGCGCTCTGTGGTGCCCGATATTGTGGACATCATCTGCCGCATCGACGCCAAGCTGAAGCAGGAGCACCCCAACCTGTTTATCATCCGGGACAATACCGCCCATATGGCGAACCTGTCTGTATATGTGGGCTCCTACGTCAACGGCGTGGCGGAAATTCACACCCAGATCCTGAAGGATGACTGCTTCCACGACTGGTATGTTGCCTATCCCGAGCGGTTCCAGAACAAGACCAACGGCATTACCCCCCGCCGCTGGGTGGGCCTGTGCAACCCCGAGCTCACCGCAATGGTCCGGGAGCTGGTAGGCGGTGATTTCCTGAAGGACCTGGATATTATCGGCAAGCTGAAGGACCACATCGATGACGAAACTGTGACCAAGTTCAACGCCATCAAGCGGCTGAAGAAGGAGCAGCTGTGCTCTGTGGTTGCCAAGCACGAGGGCGTGATGCTGAACCCCGACTTCATCTTCGATGTGCAGGTCAAGCGTCTGCATGAGTATAAGCGGCAGCTGCTGAACATCCTGTCCGTGGTGGATATTTACTTCCGCCTGAAGGAGGGCCGCCTGCCCGATTTCCATCCCACGGTGTATCTGTTCGGCGCCAAGTCCGCCCCCGGCTATGCCCGGGCCAAGTCCATCATCCGCTATATCAACCGGGCTGCCCGGATGATCAACAACGATCCCGCTGTGGCGGATAAGCTGAAGGTGGTCTTCGTCCAGAACTATAACTGCTCCTATGCTGAGCATATCATCCCCGCCGCTGATATCTCCGAGCAGATTTCTCCTGCCGGCACCGAAGCTTCCGGCACCGGCAACATGAAGCTGATGCTCAACGGTGCGGTGACTCTGGGCACCCTGGACGGCGCCAACGTGGAAATCGCCAAGGAGGCGGGCCACGAGAACGAGTATATCTTCGGCCATACCGTGGAGCAGCTGCGGCAGGCAGAGCCCACCTACTATGCCCGGGGCATCTACGACACCAATGCCGACCTGCGTCGCGCCATCAACACCCTGGTGGACGGCACCGTTCCCACTGACGATGGTCAGCGCGACCTGTTCCATTCCCTGCTGGACGGCAGCGGCTGGGATAAGGCTGACCATTACTTCCTGCTGCTGGATTACCAGTCCTACCTGGATGCCAAGCTGCAGGCCAACCGCGACTATGCCGACCGGCTGGCCTTCGGCCGGAAGTGCCTGGTGAACGTGGCTTCCGCCGCCAAGTTCTCCTCTGACCGGACCATCCGGCAGTATGCCTCCGAAATCTGGCACATCAAGCCCACCAAGTGCTGATTTTTCCATCATCCCCAGCCCCCGGCTTCCTGAAAGAAGCCGGGGGCTTTTTGCGCCTTTTTGGATAACTTTCCTGTCTGGGGAAATACTACCGCTGAAAAGGCGGTGTTGGATATGGAGGAATTCTCCTGCAAAACAAAATTGATTTGCGGCAGCGGGGCCATTGCCCGGCTGGCGGATTTTCGGGCCCAGAAGCTGTTTCTGGTGGCGGACCCCTATTTCGTAAAAAATGGAACAGCCAAGCGGGTGGCAGAAGCGTCCGGCTGTGCCCAGGTGGAGGTTTTCGACAAAATTCAGCCGGACCCTACGGTGGAGCTGGCGGCGGAGGGCACGGCAAAGCTTCGGGAATTTGACCCGGACCTGGTGGCGGCCCTGGGCGGGGGCAGCACCCTGGACTGTGCCAAGGCCATGGCCTATTTTGCCAAGGGCAGCTACACATTGGTTGCCATTCCCACCACCTCCGGCTCCGGCTCGGAGGTGACGGACTTTGCCATTCTCACCCACAACAAGGTGAAGCATCCTCTGGTGGACCCCTGGCTGCGGCCGGACGCCGCCATTCTGGACAGCGACCTGCTCTCCGAGCTGCCCAAGGGACTGATTGCGGAGACGGGTTTCGACGTGCTGACCCATGCCCTGGAGGCCTATGTGGCCAAGGGGGCGGGGGCGGTGACGGATCTGCTGGCCCGGGAGGCCTTCAGCAGCGCCTACGCGGCTCTGCCGGCCTCCTATGCGGGAAACCGGGAGGTGCGGCTGAAGGTGCACCTGGCGGCTACCATGGCGGGTATGGCGTTTACCCAGGCGGGACTGGGCATCTGCCACGCCATGGCCCACAGCCTGGGCGGGGCGTTCCATGTGCCTCATGGGCGGCTCAATGCCATTCTGCTGCCGGCGGTGGTGAGCTGCAATGCCCATGTGGCGGGGAAAAAATATGCGGAAATCGCCCGGGGGGCGGGAATGGGCGGCAGTGCCGACACCATTGCCCTGCGGAATCTGAAAAACGGACTGATCCGGCTGCGCCGGGAGCTGAACCTGCCGGAGACTCTGGCCCAGGCCGGAGTGGACCCCCGGGCGGTTTGGCGCAGCGTCAACTCCATCGTGGATGCCGCTCTGGCGGACCCCTGCTGCAAAAGCAATCCCATGGAACCGGAGGGGTTCCTGGTCCGGCGGATTCTGGAAGAGGTGACGGGCCGTGTCTGAACGGCTGTGCAGCGTGGGACTGGATGTGGGCACCACCTCCACTCAGCTGATTGTGTCGGAGCTGACCATTGAGAACCGGGCTTCGGCGTTTTCCGTGCCCCAGATGGAAATCGGGGAACGGGCCGTCCGATACCGGAGCCCGGTTTATTTTACCCCCCTGCTGGATGAGAGTCATGTGGACGGACAGAAAATCCGGGAGATTGTGGAGTCGGAATACCGCAAAGCGGGCATCTCCCGGGAAGATGTGGACACCGGCGCCATCATCATCACCGGGGAGACCAGCCGAAAGGAAAACGCCCGGCGGGTGCTGGAGGCGCTGGCGGATCTGGCCGGAGATTTTGTGGTGGCAACCGCCGGGCCGGACCTGGAAAGCGTATTGGCCGCCAAGGGCGCCGGCGCCACAGCCTATTCCCTGGAGACGGGAAAGCCTGTGGTGCATATGGACATCGGCGGTGGTACCAGCAACCTGAGCCTGATTGAGGACGGCAGGGTGACGGCCACCGGCTGCCTGAATGTGGGGGGACGGCTGGTAAAATTTGACAAAACCGGCGCCGTAACCTACCGCTCTGCGGTGCTGGATGGCCTGTGCGACTGGAAACCCGGACAGATTCCTGCTCCCGGTGAGGTGGAGGCTCTGACCCGGACGCTGACCCAGGCGCTGGAGATGGCGGCGGGGCTGCGTCCGGCGGGGGAGCTTCTGGAAATCCTGGCCACCCGGGAGGCAGGGGAGGCGTTCTGCCTGCCCCCGGGGGAGCGGGTAATCTCCTTCTCCGGGGGCGTGGCGGACTGCATGGAGCAGGACCTGCCGCCCCTGCAGTTCGGGGATATGGGCCCGGCCCTGGGCCGGGCCATCCGGGAGAGCCGGCTGTGCCGGGGAGCCTACCGCCTGGGTGCGGAAACCATCCGGGCCACAGTGATTGGGGCGGGCTGCCATTCCACCCAGCTGTCCGGAAGTACGGTGTTCTGCCAGAATGTGGCGTTTCCCCTGAAAAATCTGCCGGTGGTGCCGGTGGCGTCGCCCGGGGATATCCGCCGGGAGCTGGGAAAACAGGATGCCCAGGGCATTGTGGCCATGGCGGGGAAACCGTCGCCCAGCTACCGGGAGATTGTGGCATTGGCCGAGGAAATCCTGGCCCAGACCCAGCCGCCGCTGCTGCTGTGCCTGCAGGAGGATATGGCCAAGGCTCTGGGGCAGGCACTGGCGGCCCGGCTGCCGCCCCAGGCTCCCATTTTGTGCCTGGACCGGGTGTCGGCCTCCGCCGGGAGCTATCTGGACATCGGTGCGCCGGTGAGCAATGTCCTGCCGGTGGTGGTGAAAACCCTGGTGCTGGCAGATAACCTTACACGAAACGGGAAGGGGACAGAACAATGAACAAACAGGAACTGGCGGCCATGGTGGCCCAGATACTCAGCACCATGGACGAACCGCCTATGGTGAAGGCTACGGAGTATCACGCCACGAACCCCCAGCCGGAGGCCCGGGATACCCCCTATGGGGATGGGGACTTTGTGCCGGATGTGACCCAGCTGAACCTGCGGAAGCTGTATCTCACGGACCACCCGGAGAATCCGGAGAAATTCCGGAAAATGAAGGAGCGCACCCCGGCCCGACTGGGCTGCGGCCGGGCAGGCCCCCGGTACAAGACGCTGACCATGCTCCGCTTCCGGGCGGACCATGCGGCGGCCCAGGATGCGGTCTTTTCTCAGGTGCCGGAGGATTTTGCAGAGAAACACGGCATGGCGGAGGTGCGCACCTGCTGCCATGACAAGGATGAATATCTGACCCGACCCGACCACGGCCGGTGCTTTGACGAGGAGAACCAGAAGAAAATCCGCGCCGCCCTCCCCGGCGCCCCCCGGGTGCAGATTGTGGTGGGAGATGGCCTCAGCTCTGCCGCCATTCTCGCCAATGCCATGGACTGCATGGAGGCCATCCGGGAGGGCCTGAAACTCCGGGGCATTGACCCGGGCACCCCCATCTTTGTCCGCTACTGCCGGGTGGGAGCGGGGGACGCTATTGGGGACATCACCGGCTGTGAGCTGGTGTGTATGCTGGTGGGGGAGCGGCCCGGCCTGGTGACGGATAAGAGTATGTCCGCCTATATCACCTACCGGCCCCATACCGGGGTGTCGGAGTCAGCCCGGACGGTGGTCTCCAACATCCATGCCCAGGGCACCCCGGCGGTGGAGGCGGGGGCGCACATCGCCGGGCTGATTGAGACCATTCTGAACAAGCAGGTGTCCGGCGTGGGCCTGCATCTGGAGGGCGGGGTATGATTCCGGTGAAGGTTCTGGCTGTGCGGTATCTGGCCAATGCCAGTCCCGCGCTGTGCGACGCCCTGGGAGCGCCCCGGGGATATCCCTCTCTGGGGCTGCTCACCACCGACTGCGACGATGCCACCTATATCGCCCTGGACGAAGCCACCAAGGCGGCGGAGGTGACGGTTGCCTATAGCCGCAGCTTCTACGCCGGGGCATCCAATGCTTCCATGCCCAACACCGGAGAGGTCATCGGCATTCTGGCCGGGCAGACCCCCGGGGCAGTGCGCAGCGGCATGGAGGCGGCTCTGGCGGCTCTGGAACGGCTGGGATTTGAAGAGGTGAATAAGGTGGCGTATCTTGCGCACACTGTAAGCAGCGCCGGGGATTTTCTGGCAAAGGAAGCCGGGGTCCCGGTGGGCTCCGCCCTGGCTTACCTGATTGCCCCGCCCCTGGAGGGAATGTACGCCATGGACGCGGCGCTGAAGGCAGCGGATGTAAAGTTATGTAAACTCTATGCCCCGCCCAGCGAAACCAACTTTGGCGGCGGCCTCCTCAGCGGCACCCAAAGTGCCTGTGACGCAGCCTGCGGGGCCTTCGCGGCGGCGGTGGCGGAGACGGCAGCCCGGCCGGTAGAGAGGTAACAGGGCTTGACGGCAAGGAAACCAACAGGAAATTATCAACGAAAAGGATGGAACACTATGGATACGAATTCTCTGGGTATGATCGAAACGAAAGGCCTCATCGGCGCCATTGAGGCGGCGGACGCCATGGTCAAATCCGCCAACGTGCAGCTGGTGGGCAAGGAGCAGGTGGGCGGCGGTCTGGTTACCGTGATGGTCCGGGGGGATGTGGGCGCCGTGAAGGCAGCCACCGACGCCGGTGCCGCTGCGGCGGAGAAGGTGGGGGAGCTGATTTCCGTCCACGTCATTGCCCGGCCCCACATGGAGGTGGATGCCATTCTGCCCAAAGGGCGCAGCAATCCCTCCGCTCCCGCCGGTAAGTAATGCTCTGCACCGAGGAAATGGTCCGGGCCAACATCCGCAACCGGCAGGGCAGGCGGGTGTACTACCTGGGAAAAGGGGACCAGCTCACCAGCGGGGCCCGGGATTATCTGAGCCGGGAGCGAATCGAAATTCTTCCGGCGGAGCAGGCAAAACCGGAGCGCTACCGGCTGGCGGGGGGTGGATACCTGGAGGAAAAGCCGGAGCACATGACCCACCTGAACGCCGAAATCCTGGTGCCCAAGGACCATCCCCGGATTCTGTTCCGGGGACGGATGGACACCCTGGAGGCAGAGCTGATTCTCTGCCAGCTGGCGGACAAGGCTCTGGCCCAGCCGGTGGGGGAGGTCCTGGACCTGGCCCGGCAGATCATCCGCCGGGAGGTGCTGGAGGAGCCCCTGGAAGCGGGGAAGATCTGCGGCCTGACGGAGGATGAGCAGCGAAAGCGCAGCCATTTTCCCCAGGATTACTATGGTCAGACCCATTTCATGCCCCAGGCGGAGGATGGGCTGACCATCGCCCGGCTGAACCGGGCCCGGTGTGCCGCCCGGGAGGCGGAGCTGGCGGCGGTGACTGCCTTCCGGGACCGGGAGGGGAACCCCACCCGGCCGGACATTCTCCGGGCCCTGAACCGGATGAGCAGTATGCTCTATATTTTGATGATACAGGAAAAGGCGGGCAAACAGGGCACGCTCTGACCGTGCCCCCGCCGGGACGCTGTACAGAAGGATGAGGACTATGAAGCTGAAAACCACCCTGTTGGGGAAAACTTACACATTTCAGAGCATCAAAGAGGTGCTCGCCAAGGCCAACGAGGAGAAAACCGGCGACAAGCTGGCGGGGCTGGCGGCGGAATCGGCCCAGGAGCGGGTGGCGGCCAAGGTGGTGCTCTCCGCTCTGACCCTGGCGGACCTACGGGAGAGTCCGGCGGTGCCCTATGAGGAGGACGAAGTCACCCGAATCATTCAGGACGATGTGAATGAGGCGGCCTACGCCAGAATCCGGAACTGGACCGTGGCGGAGCTGCGGGAGTGGATTCTCTCGGAGACCACCACCGGCGACGACATCCGCAAGGCCAGCCGGGGTCTGACATCGGAGATGGTCGCGGCGGTGTGCAAGCTGATGGGCAACCTGGACCTGATTTACGCCGCCCGGAAAATCACCATTACCGCCCACTGCAACACCACCATCGGTCTGCCCGGAACCCTGAGCTGCCGGCTCCAGCCCAACCACACCACCGACGACCCGGAGGGCATTACCGCCTCCACCCTGGAGGGCTTGAGCTTCGGCGCGGGAGATGCGGTCATTGGCCTGAACCCGGTGACGGACAGTCCGGAGCAGGTGGGCAAGGTGCTGCGCCGGTTCCAGGAGATCAAGGAGCACTGGCAGATTCCCACCCAGATTTGCGTGCTGGCCCACGTCACCGCCCAGATGAAGGCGGTGCGTGCAGGCGCCCCCTGCGACCTGATCTTCCAGTCCATTGCCGGCAGCCAGAAGGGCAACGAGGCCTTCGGCTTCTCGGCGGCGACCTTGGAGGAGGCCCGGCAGCTGCTGCTGAAGGAAGGCACGGCGGAAGGGCCCAACGTGATGTACTTTGAAACCGGCCAGGGCTCCGAACTCAGCTCCAATGCCCACCACGGCACCGACCAGGTGACCATGGAGGCCCGGTGCTACGGCTTTGCCAAGCGGTTCCAGCCCTTCCTGGTGAACACGGTGGTGGGCTTCATCGGGCCGGAGTACCTGTACGACGCCCGGCAGGTGACCCGGGCAGGCCTGGAGGACCATTTTATGGGCAAGCTTACCGGCATCTCCATGGGCTGCGACTGCTGCTACACCAACCATATGAAAGCCGACCAGAACGACATTGAGAATCTGGCAAGCCTTCTGACCCTGGCGGGATGCAACTATTTCATGGGCATCCCCCACGGGGATGACATCATGCTCAACTACCAGACCACCGGCTTCCGGGAGACCGCTGCCCTGCGGGAGCTGACGGGAAAGACCGCCATTCCGGAGTTCCAGCGCTGGCTGGAGAAGATGGGCTTTGTGGAGAACGGAAAACTGACAGCCAAGGCTGGAGACGGCTCCAGCCTGCTGTTCTAAAGGAGGAATGGTATGGAACTGGATAAGGATCTGGCTGCCCGGCAGGAGGCCCGTACCCTGGCGGCGGCAGCGGAAACGGCCCAGCAGACGCTGGCCGGGATGCCCCAGGAGAAGCTGGACGCCATTGTAGAGGCTGTGGCCAAGGCGTTCGCCGATGAGGCCGCCATGCTGGCGGAGCTGGCGGTGAGAGAGACGGGCTTCGGCAATGCGGAGGACAAGATTACCAAAAATCTCTTTGCCTCCCGGACGCTGGCAGACGCCATCCGGGGCATGAAAACCGTGGGGCTGCTCAGCGAAAATCCCCGGGATAAGCTCTGGGAAATCGGGGTGCCGGTGGGGGTGATTGCCGCCATCGTCCCCAGCACCAACCCCACCTCCACGGTGTGCTACAAAGCCATGATTGCCCTGAAGGCGGGAAACAGCATCGTCTTTTCCCCCCATCCCAAGGCGCTGGTGTGTACCCGGAAGGCGGCGGAAATTGTGGCGGCAGCCGCCGAACGGGCCGGAGCTCCCAAGGGCAGCGTGGCCTGCCTCAGCATTCCCTCCCTGCAGGGGTGCCAGGAGCTGATGCAGGCGGGGCCTGTGAAGCTGATTCTCGCCACCGGCGGCCCCGCCATGGTGAAATCCGCCTATTCCTCCGGCAAGCCCGCCATCGGGGTGGGGGCGGGCAACGGCCCTGCCTATATCCACCACAGCGCCGATGTGGCCAAGGCCCTGGACTGTATTGCCCGGTCAAAAACCTTTGACAACGGTACGGTCTGCGCCTCGGAGCAGAGCATCATCGTGGAAAAGACCATGGAAGAGCAGGTCCGGCGGGAGGGGGAAAAGCTGGGGTTCTATTTCATGAACGAGGAGCAGGCCGGAAAACTTGGCAAGCTGCTGTTCCGTCCCACCGGCGCGCTGAATCCGGAGATTGTGGGAAAGTCCGCCGGAAAGCTGGCGGAAATGGCAGGCTTCTCCGTGCCCCCGGGCACCAGGGTGCTGGTTGCCCGGGAGGAGGAGGCCGGCCCGTCCCGCCCCTACTCCATGGAAAAGCTCTGCCCGGTGCTGGCGTTCTACGTGATGGACAGCGAGGACGCGGTGCTTGCCATGTGCGTGAAGATTCTCACCCACGAGGGCAGCGGCCACACCTTTGCCATGCACGCCCAGGACCGGGAGGTCATCCGCCGCTTTGCGGAGAAAATTCCCGTGTCCCGGTTCCTGGTGAACACCCCGGCGGCGCTGGGAGGCATCGGCGCCACCACCGGGCTGTTCCCGGCTCTGACCCTGGGCTGCGGGGCGGTGGGAGGCAGCAGCTCCTCCAACAACATCTCCCCCATGGATTTGATCAACATCCGCCGGGTGGCCTGGGATACGGAGCAGGGCGCTCCGGAAAAGACGGCTCCCGCCGTTTCGGTCAACCCGGAGCTGGTGGAGCTGCTTACAGAGAAGATTCTGGAGCGGCTGAGATAGGGGGCTTAGGATGCGGCAGATTGAAGCGTTGACCGAACAGCTGGCCCGCCGGCTGTTCGTGGAACTGGAGGCCTCCGGACGGCACGTCCATGTGACGAAAGAGGAGGCGGATGCCCTGTTCGGGCACCCTCTGACCCCCAAGCGCCCCCTGTCCCAGCCGGGACAGTACCTGGCCAATGAGCGGGTGACGGTAATCGGACCCAAGGGGCAGTTTGAGAATGTGGCGGTGCTGGGGCCGGAGCGGAAGGAAGCCCAGGTGGAGATTTCCCTTACCGATGGCCGGACCCTGGGCATCGACGCTCCGGTGCGGCTGTCCGGAGATGTCTCTGGTACGCCGGGGGTAACCCTCGCCGGGCCGAAGGGTACCGTGAAACTGCGCCAGGGGGTTATGATTGCCCAGCGGCACATTCACCTGACGCCGGAGGACGCCCGGAATTTTGGGGTAAAGGACAAGCAGGTGGTGAAGCTCCGCACCTTCACCGCCCGGCCGGTGACGTTTGAAAATGTGGCGGTGCGGGTCAGCCCGGACTTTGCCTCCTACGTCCACCTGGACTATGACGAGGCCAATGCCTGCGGCTTTGCCAAAGGGGACCTGGGGAGGATTCTCCCATGACCCGGGCCCTGCTCATCGGCAAAGAGCCGGGGCCGGAGCTGGGATATGCCTATGTGGCCGAGCCGCCCTATGAGGCGGTGGTGATCGGGTCGCTCAAACTGTCTCAGCTGCTGCGGTTCCAGGAGGAGCCGGTGCTCCAGGCTCTGGCGGAGGGAAAGCCGGTGTATCTGTACACCCCGGGACTGCCGGAGGCCGGGAAAAACCGGGCCCTTGCCGCCAGCCTGACGGCTGCCCAGCGGGAGCTGAAGAACTGGGGGGTGCTCTTCACCGACGGCGGACGGAAACGGCTGATTACCGCGGAAGAGGCCCGGATCCTCCGCTCTGCCGGGCGGCAGCCCAGTCCCGGAGCGGTGCTCACACCCCTGGCCAGGGAGATTATGGAGGGAACGAAATGAAGGTAGGAAATGTGGTAGGGGCCATCTGGGCCACACGAAAAGCGGCTTGTCTGCAGGGTCAGACCTTCCTGGTGGTGGAAACCGACGGCCAGACCATTGTGGCGGCGGACCAGGTAGGGGCCGGCACCGGCGACCGGGTGCTGCTGGCCACGGGCACGGTGGCCTCTAAATACTGCATGGACGCACCGGTGGACGCCGCCGTGGTGGCCATTGTAGACCAAAAATAGAGGCAGGATGTTCTGGAATGTCCTGCCGGGGATGAGGTGACGGGTCATGTCTTTTCATGAAATCTTGATCTGGGTGATGGCGGCTTTCGCCCTGCTGGGCGCAGCGGACCGGATCTTCGGAAACCGCTGGGGGCTGGGCCAGGAATTTGAAAACGGCATTCTGGCCATGGGCTCCCTGGCCCTGGCTATGGTGGGCATCGTGACCCTGGCTCCGGTGCTGGCGGCGATTCTGAAGCCGGTGGTGGTGCCCTTCTACCGGGTGCTGGGGGCGGACCCGGCCATGTTTGCCGGTTCCATTCTGGCCTGTGACATGGGCGGCGGCGCCCTGGCCCTGGAAATGACGGAGGATCACCAGGCGGCCATGCTGGGCGGCGTCATCACCGGCTCCATGCTGGGGGCCACCATCGTCTTCACCATCCCCGTGGCCATGGGCATCCTGGAGGAAAAGGACCGGGGTGTGCTGGCCAAGGGCATCCTCTGCGGCATTGTGACCATCCCGGTGGGGGTGTTCTTCGGCGGCCTGACAGCGGGGTACCCGGTGATGATGGTGCTGCGGAACCTGATTCCCATTGCCCTGCTGGCGGCGCTGATTGCCCTGGGGCTCTGGCGGGCGGAAAACGCCATGATCCGGGGTTTCGAGCTGTTCGGCAAAGTGGTGGTGGGCGTTGTCACCGTGGGTCTGGCGGCCTCCATTGTGGAGGCTCTGACGGGCTATGCGGTGATTCCCGGCATGGCCCCCATCTCCGAGGGCTTCGCCACGGTGGGCACCATCGCCATTGTGCTGGCGGGAGCTTTCCCCCTGGTGTTCGTGCTGACCAAGGCCCTGCGAAAGCCCCTGATGGCGGTGGGGCGGCTGCTGGGCATCAACGATGCCGCAGCGGCAGGACTGATTGCCAGCCTGGCCAATTCCATCGCCACCTTCGGCCTGGTGAAGGAGATGAACCAGCGGGGCAAGGTCATCAACATTGCCTTCGCCGTATCCGCCGCCTTTGTATTCGGCGATCACCTGGGCTTCACCGCAGGCTTTGCCCCCGAGATGATCGGGGCCATGATTGTGGGCAAGCTGGTGGGCGGCATCAGCGCCGTGGCGGTGGCCATGTGGCTGACCCGGAAGGAAAACTAGGCTTTTTCCGATTGGGTGTTGACAAATCCCGGTTTTTGGGGCTATAATGTCTGGCATAGGAACAGGCTGGGAAGAGAAGAGTAGGCTGTTTGCTCCGTTCAGAGAGCCCCGGAAGGTGAGAGGGGGTACGGCGGCGGCGGCGGAACATGGTCTCGGAGCCGGAGCGTCGATAGGTAGCCGCTCCCGGGGTCGCCCGTTACAGCGTATGTTGAGGCGGAAGCGCTGCTTCCGCAAAACAAGGTGGTACCGCGTCAGTTTTTGTCGCCCTTGGGTTATCCCGGGGCGATTTTTCATTTACAGGAGGATCTGCTATGTGTGAAAAATGCAAGGGTAAATACTACATCACAACCCCCATCTACTATCCCTCGGCCAAGCTCCACATCGGCCATGCCTACTGCACCGTGGCCACGGACACCATGGCCCGGTTCAAGCGGCTCCAGGGCTATGATGTGATGTTCCTCACCGGAACCGATGAGCATGGACAGAAGATCGAGGACAAGGCCAAGGAAGCCGGGGTCACCCCCCAGCAGTTTGTGGATGACATTGTCACCGGAGAAAAGGGCGTGCTGGACTTGTGGAAGCTGATGAACATCTCCTATGACCGGTTCATCCGCACCACCGATGACTACCATGTGGCCGCCATCCAGAAGATTTTCAAGAAGATGTATGACAACGGGGATATCTACAAGGGCAAGTATGTGGGCAAGTACTGCAAGCCCTGCGAGTCCTTCTGGACCGAGAGCCAGCTGGTGGATGGCAAATGCCCCGACTGTGGCCGGGAGTGCGTGGACGCGGAGGAGGAAGCCTACTTCTTCCGGCTGAGCAAGTACGCCGACCGGGTGCAGGACCTGCTGGAGAATACCGACTTCCTGGAGCCCCGGAGCCGGGTCAGCGAAATGGTGAACAATTTCATCAAGCCCGGCCTGGAGGACCTGTGTGTCTCCCGGACCAGCTTCACCTGGGGCGTGCCGGTGGACTTTGACCCGGGTCATGTGGTATATGTGTGGATTGATGCCCTGTTCAACTATATGACCGCCCTGGGCTTTGAAAATGACAAGTATGATGACCTGGAGAAGTTCTGGCCTGCGGATGTTCACTTCATCGGCAAGGAGATTGTCCGATTCCACTCTATCATCTGGCCCGCCATGCTCATGAGCCTGAATCTGCCTCTGCCCAAGAAGGTCTACGGGCACGGCTGGCTGCTGCTGGACGGCGGCAAGATGAGCAAGTCCAAGGGCAATGTGGTGGACCCTTACGTGCTGTCCCAGCGGTTCGGAGTGGATGCCCTGCGGTTCTTCCTGCTGCGGACCTTCCCCTTCGGCTCCGACGGCAACTTCTCCAATGAGCTGCTGATCAACACCATCAACGTGGACCTGGCCAACGACCTGGGCAACCTGGTGTCCCGCACCGTTGCCATGGCTCAGAAATACTTCGGCGCTTCCCTGCCCCAGGTGCAGCAGGGGGACGAGGAGAAGGACGCTGAGCTGCTGGCCATGGCGGGCAGCCTGCGAAGCAAGTATGAGGAACAGATGGAGAAGTACGCCTTCCAGAATGCCCTGGCAGAGGTATTCAAGGTCATCTCCCGGGCCAACAAGTATATCGACGAGAACGCCCCCTGGGTGCTGGCCAAGAGCGAGGAAAATTATCCCCGTCTGGCCCGGGTGCTGTATAATCTGCTGGAGACCGTCCGGATCTGCGGTGGCCTGCTGAGTCCCTTCATGCCCCAGACCGCCGAGGAAATTGCCAAGCGGCTGGGCGGCGCGGCTATGGATTGGGACAGCCTGGCGGTGTTTGGCAAGCTGCCCGCCGACGTGGCCACGGTGGCCGGTCCCGCCCTGTTCCCCCGGATTGACGTGGAGAAGGAACTGGCGGAGCTGGAGAAACTGCATCAGGAGGCCCTGAAGGAGGCCCAGCCTGCCCTGGAGATTGCGCCCTATGCCCAGGAGAATGTGGACTTTGATACCTTCTGCAAGAATGATTTCCGGGCGGTGAAGGTGAAGGCCTGCGTCCCCGTGAAGAAGAGCGACAAGCTGCTCCAGTTCACCCTGGACGACGGCACCGGCACTGACCGGCAGATTCTCTCCGGTATTGCCAAGTACTACAAGCCCGAGGACCTGGTGGGCAAGACCCTGGTGGCCATTGTGAACCTGCCGCCCCGGAAGATGATGGGCCGGGAGAGCTGCGGTATGCTCCTCAGCGCCGCCCACACCGAGAAGGGGGAGGAAAAGCTGAATCTGATTATGCTTGATGATGCCATCCCCGCCGGCGCAAAGCTGTGCTGATTTCAGACAAAAACCGGGCTGCTCTCTGGCAGCCCGGTTTTTCAGTTGTCCATAGCGTCCTTCAAAAAGTCCAGCAGCAGCCCCCGGGCATAGTGCATGGTCTCATAGCGGAGGTACATCAGGGCGTTTTCATCCCAGAAAGTCCGCAGATTGGCGGGAAAATCCTCGTCCCCGAACCAAAGCTGGAGGGCAATTTCCAGCCCGTCGAACAGCTCTATGGCGTAGGCAATGTCCGCCGTGGTGTCCAGCGCACGGCCGCCCAGGGATTCACAGGCTCTGCGGAAATCGTCGGGCCGGGCTTCAAACAGCTCCGCCCAGGGGTCCCGGGTGCCTTCCAGCAGATTCTGGTGAAACATCAGGCCAAAGGATGTCATATTTTTCCAGGTTCCGGCGGGATGCCGGTCCTCCCGGCTGTCGCAGACCAGGTCCAGCAGGGTCAGCACCTGGGCAAAGGTATTGGCGGAAATCCAGTCCGCACCCTTCCGGCGCTCCAGGTCCCCGGTTTTCCGGTCCAGCCGGTAGGTCTGGCCCAGCATAACCGGATAGAGGCAGCGTTCATCGTGGGCAAGGTTCAGCTTTTGAATCAGGGCGTCCTGATCATAGGTCAGGAAGTGGGCCTTGGCCTGCTGGGCCTGGAGCAGATAATTGTCGGTGTGCTTCATCGGAAACTCCTCCCTGTGGGGAAACCTGTTTTTTACCATGGTAGCACAGTTCGACGGAAAACACAAGAAAACCTTAACAGGTTATAGGTTTACATTTTGGCGATTCTATGCTAGAATGGATGCAATTATGTGGTAAGCGAGTTGATTTGTTTGAATTTCGATACAACCCTGGTCAAAATCGACCTGGATGCCATCCGGGAGAATTTTGAGGCCGTCCGGGCCAAGGCCGGTGTGCCGGTGATGGCGGTAATCAAAGCCGATGCCTACGGACACGGCGCCATTCAGGTGGCCCGGCTGCTGAAGGACCGGTGCGCTTTCTTCGGCGTCAGTTCCGTGCTGGAAGCCATGGAACTGCGTCAGGCGGGACTGGATACCCCCATTCTGATCCTGGGACATACCCCCACCAAGGCGTTTCCCAAAGCCATTGAGCAGGGAATCCGGCCTGCCATCTTCTCCTGGGAGGACGCCCAGGCGCTTTCTCAGGCAGCGGAAAAGCTGGGAAAAACCGCCCGGTTCCATTTCGCTGTGGATACCGGCATGAGCCGCATTGGATTCCAGGCGGAGCCGGAGGAGGCGGAGGTCTGTGCCCGGATTGCCCGGCTGCCCGGGCTGGAGGCCGAGGGCCTGTTCAGCCACTTCGCCACGGCGGATTGCGCTGACCTGACCCGGGCGGAGGCCCAGCGCCGGAGGTTTGACGATTTCGATGCCATGCTCCGGCAGCGCGGTGTGGAGATTCCCATCCGGCACCTGGACAATTCTGCGGGCCTTATGAACTTTGACCGGCACTATGAGATGGTTCGCTCCGGAATCGTTACCTACGGGATGTATCCCAGCGACGAGGTTTCTCCGGACCAGCTGCCGCTGCGGCCCGCTCTGCAGTGGTTCAGCCGGGTGACCCATGTGAAGACCCTGCCCGCCGGGCGGGAAATCAGCTACGGCGGCACCTATGTGACCCAGGGAGATACGGTGGTGGCCACCATCCCCGTGGGCTACGCCGACGGCTACCGCAGAAGTCTGTCCGGAAAATTCCACGTTTTGATTCACGGACAGAAGGCTCCGATTCTGGGCAGAATCTGCATGGACCAGATGATGGTGGACGTCACCGGTATCTCCGGCGTCAATCCGGGAGACAAGGTAACCCTCATTGGCCGGGATGGAGACGAAGAAATCGCCATGGAGCAGATCGCCGCACAGGCGGACAGCTTTAACTACGAATTTGTCTGCGGCATCAGCCGCCGGGTGCCGAGAATCTACACCAGCGGCGGAAAAACCGTTCATTCTGTACATTACCTGTTGGATACCTGACAAAAAGGAGGAACTTCATGTCCCGAAACCCCAAGCGCGGAGGAGCCGGCACCACTGTCCTGCTGACTTTGCTGATTCTGCTGATGATTGCCGCCACTGCCTTTGTCATCTGGCTGTGCATCGATATGACCAACCGCCAGCCGGAGAATCCCTCCACCCAGGAGAGCGTGGTGCGGCTGCCCACTGCCGCCGTCACCCAGCCCCCTGAGACCCAGCCGCCTACGACTGAGCCGGAGCCGGAACCGGAGCCGGAGAAAGTAGTTGCCACCGCTACCATCGCCTCCATGGGGGACCTGCTGATGCACCTGCCGGTGATTACCACCTGCCAGCAGAGCGACGGCAGCTATAATTTTGACTCCATTTTCCAGTATGTGAAGGACACCATCTCCGGCTACGACTATGCGGCGGTGAATCTGGAAACCACCTTCGGCGGGCCGGACTACCCCATCCAGGGAAATCCCCTGTTCAACTGCCCGGATTCCCTGGCGGATGCGGTGCTGGCCGCCGGGTATGATATGCTCCTCACCGCCAACAACCACTGCGGCGATACCACCGCCTCCGGCGTGCTGCGGACCCTGGAGCAGGTGCGCAGCGTAGGCCTGGCCACCCTGGGCACCCAGCTCAACGCCGAGGAAAAGAAATATGAGGTGGTGGATGTCAACGGCATCAAAATCGGCATGGTCGCCTACACCTATGCCACCGGCGTCACCTCCGACGGCCGCCCCTCTCTGAACGGCAACGCTGCTTTGGGTCAGGCGGGCATTGTGAACTACTTCCTGGAGAACAACCTGGACCAGTTCTATGCCGACGTGGAGCAGCGGCTGGAGGAAATGAAAAACGACGGCGCCGAGGCCACCATTTTGTATATCCACTGGGGTGTGGAGTACCTGCTGGAGGAAAATCAGACCCAGCGGACCATCGCCCAGAAGCTGTGCGACCTGGGTGTGGATGTGATCATCGGCGGCCATCCCCATGTGGTGGAGCCGATGGACCTGCTGGAAAGCACGGTTGACCCCAATCACAAGAGCGTGATTCTCTACTCCATGGGCAACGCCGTGTCCAACCAGCGGCAGGGAAAGCTTTCCTCGATCAGTACGGCCCACACCGAGGATGGCGCCCTGTTTACGGTGACCTTTGAAAAGTATTCCGACGGCAAGGTTTACCTGGCCGGGGCGGATGTGATACCCACCTGGGTGAATATGCACAGCAACAACGGCTCCAAGGAATACAACATCCTGCCTCTGGTGAAGGACCGGCAGGAGGAGTGGACGGAGCTGTTCAACCTGACCCAGAATAATTACAACGCTGCCGTGAAGTCCTATGACCGGACCATGGACATTGTGGGCGAGGGCCTGACAGAATGCCAGACCTGGCTGGAGCAGGCAAAGACGGAGCGGGAGGCCTACTATCTGGACCTGGTTCAGAACCCGGAGAAGTATGAAACCGCGGAAACCGCCGCTGCGGAGACCACTCCCATTACCGAGGAGACAACCCTTCCCGCCGCAGCCTGAGAGAAGCCGGCGGAACAGATTGTATCGGAATATTGTTTCTGGAAGAAGACTCCCTGGAAGCTTCGGCTTCCGGGGAATTTTTTGACGCGCTGCGTGTACAAAATTGCCAATTCTTGTTGCGATTTTCTCCTGCCTTTTGTATAATGAATAAAAAGAATGGAGGGTGTGTATATGCTGGACGCAGTAATCATTGGCGGGGGCGTCTGCGGCTGCGCCATTGCCCGGGAGCTGTCCCGGAGAAAAGGGCAGTTCCTGGTGGTGGAAAAAGAAGAGGATGTGTGCTGCGGCACCTCCAAGGCCAATTCCGGCATTGTCCACGCCGGCTTTGACGCGAAACATGGAACCCTGATGGCAAAGCTCAATTGCCTGGGCAGCCGGAAAATGCCTCAGCTCAGCCGGGAACTGGACATCCCTTTCCGGCAGAATGGCTCCCTGGTGGTGATGGGGAACCCACAGGACCGGCCCCGGCTCCAGGCACTGTATGAAAACGGACTTGCGAATGGAGTACCGGGCCTGAAAATCCTGGAGCGGGACGCATTGCTGGCGATGGAGCCCAATCTTTCCGACCAGGCGGTGGCGGCCCTGTACGCCCCCACCGGGGGGATTGTCTGCCCCTTTACCCTGACCATCGCTCTGGCGGAGAACGCAGCCCGGAACGGGGTGGAATTCCAATTCGACGCAGGCGTGACCAATCTGGCTCCCATTCCCGGGGGCTGGCGGGTGGAGACGGAGGCGGGCAGCGTGGACACCCGGGTGGTGGTAAATGCCGCCGGGGTCCGGGCGGATGAGATTCACAATCTGGCCTGTCCGGAGAAAATGACCATTGTCCCCCGGCGGGGGGAGTATTTCCTGCTGGATAAGCAGGCGGGCAGCTACGTTTCCCACACCGTTTTTCAGCTTCCGGGTGCATTGGGGAAGGGGGTCCTGGTAACGCCCACCATCCATGGCAACTTGCTGGTGGGACCCAACGCGGCGGATGTGGAGGAGAAAGACAACGTTGCCACCACCCGGGAGGGATTGGCGGAGGTCCGGAGCAAATCCTCCATGGCGGTGAAGAATCTGCCCCTGAATCTGACGATTACCAGCTTTTCCGGGCTGCGGGCCCATCGGCCGGAGCATGACTTCTCCATTCGGGAAGCTGCGCCGGGGCTGATTGACTGCGCCGGGATAGAATCCCCGGGGCTGTCCGCCGCTCCCGCCATCGGAGAGATGGTGGCAGACATGGCGGCGAATCTGCTGAAGCTGGAGGAGAATCCCGAATTTACTCCCATCCGGCGGGGAATCCAGAGCCCCTTCTCCCTGCCGCCGGAGGAACGGCAGGCGCTGATTCGCCGGAATCCCGCCTATGGCAGACTGGTCTGCCGGTGCGAGACGGTGACGGAGGGGGAAATCCTGGAGGCCATTCACCGGACGCCCGGAGCCAGGAGCCTGGACGGGGTGAAGCGCCGGGTCCGGGCGGGAATGGGAAGGTGCCAGGGGGGCTTCTGCACTCCAAAGGTGATGGAAATTCTGGCCCGGGAGCTGGACCTGCCGCTGGAAGCGGTGACCAAATCCGGGGGCGGTTCCCGGCTATTGGTAGGAGAAACCAAGAAATTCTGGGGAGAGGAGGCAGACCATGGAGGCCTGTGATCTGGTTATCATCGGCGGAGGTCCGGCGGGCCTGGCCGCTGCTGTCGCCGCCCGGCAGGCAGGGGTGGAAAACATCCTGGTTCTGGAGCGGGACAGCCGCCTGGGGGGCATTCTCAACCAGTGCATCCACAGCGGCTTTGGCCTGCACACCTTTCAGCAGGAGCTTACCGGACCAGAGTATGCCGCCCGTTTCGTTTCCCAGGTGAAGGGCTTGGGAATTGCCTGCCTGTGCGACGCCATGGTGCTGGATCTGGCGGCGGACAGGACGCTGACCGTAATTCACCCGGAGCGGGGAATTTTCACCCTGCATCCCAAAGCGGTGATTCTGGCCATGGGCTGCCGGGAGCGGCCCCGGGGCGCACTGAACATCCCCGGCTTCCGCCCGGCGGGAATCTACACCGCCGGAACCGCCCAGCATCTGGTGAACATAGAGGGAAAGCTCCCCGGCCGGGAGTGCGTGATTCTGGGTTCCGGGGATATCGGGCTGATTATGGCCCGGCGGATGACCCTGGAAGGAGCCAAGGTGAAAGTGGTGGCGGAGCTGATGCCCTACTCCGGCGGACTGAAACGGAACATCGTCCAATGTCTGGAGGATTTTGACATTCCTCTGAAGCTGAGCCATACGGTGGTGAACATCCATGGCAAGGAACGGCTCACCGGAGTGACCATTGCCCGGGTGGAGCAGGGGCTGCCGGTGCCCGGGACGGAGGAATATTATGCCTGCGACACTCTGCTGCTCAGCTGCGGCCTGATTCCGGAGAATGAGCTGAGCCGGGGCGCAGGGGTGGAGCTGAGCCTGGTGACCAACGGCCCGGTGGTAAATGACCGCCTGGAGACCAGCGTTCCCGGGGTGTTTGCGGCGGGAAATGTGCTCCATGTCCATGATCTGGTGGACTATGTTTCCCAGGAGGCGGCAGCGGCAGGAGAGAACGCCGCCCGGTACATCCTGGAGGCCCAGACTCAGACAGGGCCGGAGATTCCGGTGACCTGCGGCCCCGGCATCCGCTACACGGTGCCGCAGAAAATTCGCCTGGAAAGCCGGGATGAGGATGTGACTCTGCGGCTGCGGGTGGACGGGGTGTACCGGAACCGGCGGCTGACGGTGCTGGCGGGGGACGCACCGGTTTCCAGCAAAAAGCGCCGGGCTCTGGCCCCGGGGGAAATGGAGACCATCCGCCTGTCCCGAAAGCCTCTGCCGGTGGGAATCCGGGAACTGCGGGTGCTGCTGGAGGAGGGGTGATATGGAGCGGAAACTCATTTGCATCGGATGCCCCCTGGGCTGCGAGCTGACAGCTCAGGTGGAAGGGGGAGAAGTCCGGGAAGTCACCGGCAACACCTGCCCCAACGGGGAGCGGTACGCCCGGAAGGAACTGACCAATCCCACCCGAATCCTTACCACCACGGTGCGGGTCCGGGGCGGAACACTGCCGGTGGTTTCGGTGAAAACCGCCGGAGATATTCCCAAGGGGAAGCTGCTGGCCTGCGCGGCTGCGCTGAAGGATGTGGAGATTCCTGCCCCGATGGCGCCGGGACAGGTGGTTGTGCCGGACATCCTGGGCACGGGCGTGGACCTGGTGGCCACAAAATCCGTGGAAAGGGCATAAAAATACACCCACCGATTGGTTTTCGGTGGGTGTATTTTCGGATAGATTATGCCTTTTCGGCAGCTTCCACCACGTGCTTCATCAGCACGGAGGTGGTCACGGAGCCAACGCCGCCGGGAACCGGGGTGATGGCGTCCACAATCGGCTCCACCTCGTCGAACTTGGCGTCGCCGGCGATGCCGCCCTTACCGCCCTTGGCGTTGATCTTGTTCTCGTCCCAGTTGATGGATACGTCGATGACCACCTGGCCGGGCCGGACAAAATCCTTGGTCAGGCTGTTCAGCACACCGGCGGCGGAGACAATGATGTCCGCATTCCGACAGATTTCGGCGGTGTTTACCGTCTTGGTGTGGCAGGTGGTGACGGTGGCATTCTTGCCCATGAGCATCATGCCCGCAGGCTTGCCCACCACCAGGGACCGACCGATGACCACGGCGTTCTTGCCCTTGCAGTCGATGCCGTAGAAGTCCAGGATCTCCATGCAGGCGGCGGGGGTGCAGGGGGCATAGCCCAGATCGTTCAGTCCTTCAAACACACCGGCGTTGGACAGGTGGGTCATGCAGTCCACGTCCTTCCTGGGGTCCAGCCGGTTGCAGATTTCATTCTGGTCCGCCTTCAGGTGCTTGGGCAGGGGACGGAACATCAGTACGCCGTGAATGGTATTGTCGGCGTTCACCTGGTCGATGACCGCCAGAACCTGCTCCTTGGCGGCGTCGGCAGGCAGCTCAAACTTTTTTACTTCCACGCCCACCAGCTCGGCCCGCTTGGTGGCGCCCTTCTCATAGCTCAGGTCGGAGGGGTCCGCGCCCACCCGGATGATGCCCAGGGTAGGAATCACACCCTTTTCCCGCAGAGCGGCGGTACGATTTTGCAGATTGGCATTCAGGGCATCGGTGACTTCCTTGCCCAGCAGCAGTTTGGCCATGGGAATTACCTCCTAAGAATATGATATGCAGATTGGGATTACTGGCCGAAACCGGCCTTCACGTCCTCAAAAATCTCGTCCGCCATCTGACCGTACTTGTTCAGCATCACGTTGGCCTGCCGGTTCATCTCCTCGGCCACGTCCCGGTTTTTCAGGGTCTTGGTGTTGATGAATACGTTTAGAGAAGCTGCCTGCAGGGCTGCCTTGCAGCACACCGCAGCGCAGCCTGCGTCGGACACCGCCAGACGGCTGCCCTTGGCGGCGAATACCGTCACGCAGTCAATGGCCTGGCAGCACAGCTCCATGATGTGCATGGGTACGGCGCAGGCGGTGATGGTGGCCTCTTCCAGAATCCGGTCCCGGTCGGGATCGTCCTTGGGGATGCCGTAGGCCTTGGCCAGAGGGACGAAGCCCTTGTCGTCGGCCTCCACCTGGTCCAGCAGTTCGGTCTGCAGGGCGTCGCACTTGGCCTTCAGGGCGATGATCTCCGCCTCCACGTCGGCGTACTTCTTCTTGCCCACGGTGAGAGAGCCCACCATGTTGCCCAGGGCGGTGCCGATGGCGCCCACTAGGGCGGCAGCGCCGCCGCCGCCGGGAGCCGGGGCGTTGGAGGCCAGCACTTCTACGAACGTGCGGCAGGATTCCAATGTCATATCCATAAACGGTTTCTCCTTATCTCATGATTGTGAAAAAGCACAGGCGGGGGCCGCCTGTGCTTTTACGGTATGGTTGATTAGAACAGGCCGGAGATCTTGCCGGTCTCGTCCACGTCGATGCGCTCGGCGGCGGGCACCTTGGGCAGTCCGGGCATGGTCATGATTTCACCGGTCAGGGCTACCAGGAAGCCGGCACCGGCGGAAACCTTCACGTTCCGGACGGTGACAACAAAGCCCCGGGGAGCGCCCAGCTTGGTCTGGTCGTCAGAGAAGGAATACTGGGTCTTGGCCATGCAGATGGGCATCTTATCATAGCCCAGCTCGGTCAGGGTCTTGATCTGCTTCTCAGCGTTGGCGGTGAAGTTCACGCCGTCGCCGTGGTAGATCTTCTTGACAATGGCCTCGATCTTGTCCTTGATGGGCAGATCCAGCTCATAGGCGAAGGTGAAGTCGTTGGGCTCTTCGCACAGACGGACAACTTCCTTGGCCAGCTCGATGCCGCCGTCGCCGCCCTTGCCCCAAACCTCGGACAGGGCCACGTTGACGCCCAGCTCCTTGCACTTGCGCTCGATGAGCTCCAGCTCGGCAACGGTGTCGGTGGGGAAGCGGTTGATGGCGACCACGCAGGGCAGCTTGTACACCTGGGTGATGTTCTCCACGTGCTGCAGCAGGTTGGGCAGGCCCTTCTCCAGAGCCTCCAGATTCTCCTTGCCGGTTTCTGCCTTGGGCACGCCGCCGTTGTACTTCAGCGCCCGGGCAGTGGCAACCAGAACCACGCAGGAGGGGGTCAGACCGGCCATGCGGCACTTGATGTCCAGGAACTTCTCAGCGCCCAAGTCGGCGCCGAAGCCAGCCTCGGTGATGGTGTAGTCGGACAGCTTCAGAGCGATCTTGGTGGCGGTGACGGAGTTACAGCCGTGGGCGATGTTGGCGAAGGGGCCGCCGTGGACAAACGCCGGGGTGTGCTCCAGGGTCTGAACCAGGTTGGGCTTCAGGGCGTCCTTCAGCAGGGCAGCCAT
>CALXFW010000085.1 GCA_944387685.1 uncultured Oscillospiraceae bacterium | reverse complement strand
TAAAGCAGGTTGAATGTCAAGATCTTTTTCTTTTTTTCGGAAAAAAGCGGTATCTTTTTCTTCCCCGGAAATTGTAAATGCTTGACAGGTGTGCTATAATAGGGAGCACGAAACGTGCCCTCCGTCCTGGTTTTCCCGGGGAAGGCACCTTATTTCCGGAAATTTTTTCAATTTTCCACCAAGAGAGGTTTTATCAGGTATGGCAAAAGAAAAGAAGGTCGAGCAGATCACCGATATGGAGGTGGATTTTGCTCAGTGGTTCACTGATGTATGCAAAAAAGCCCAGCTGATTGACTATTCGTCCATCAAGGGCGTGTTCATCTACCGGCCCTATGGCTACGCCATCTGGGAAAATATCCAGAACATCCTGGACAAGGAATTCAAGAAAGTGGGCGTGGAGAACGTCTATATGCCCCTGCTGATTCCGGAAAGCCTGCTGCAGAAGGAGAAGGACCACATTGAGGGTTTTGCTCCGGAGTGCGCCTGGGTCACCATGGGCGGCAGTGAAGAGCTGGAGGAGCGCTACTGCATCCGTCCCACCTCGGAGACCCTGTTCTGCGATCACTTCGCCCAGATCATCCAGTCCCACCGGGATCTGCCCCTGAAGTACAACCAGTGGTGCAGCGTGCTGCGCTGGGAGAAGACCTCCCGGCCCTTCCTGCGTCACCGGGAGTTCCTGTGGCAGGAAGGCCACACCATGCACGCCACTGCGGAGGAAGCCCAGGACTTCACCCGGCAGATGCTGAACATCTACGCCGACTTCTGTGAAAACGTGCTGGCCATGCCCGTCACCCGGGGCCAGAAGACCGACAAGGAGAAGTTCAACGGCGCCGAGGCCACCTATACCATCGAGTGCATGATGCACGACCGGAAGGCCCTCCAGGCCGGCACCTCCCACTATTTCGGTGACGGCTTTGCCCGGGCCTTTGACATCGCCTACACCGACAAGAACAACCAGAAGGTCACCCCCTTCGAGACCTCCTGGGGTGTGTCCACCCGGCTCATCGGCGGCATTATCATGACCCACGGCGACAACAACGGCCTGGTGCTGCCCCCCAAGGTGGCTCCCATCCAGGTGGTGGTGCTGCCCATCGCCCAGCACAAGCCCGGCGTTCTGGAAGGCGCCAGCGCCCTGCGGGACCGTCTGATTCAGGCGGGCTACCGGGTGAAGATGGACGACTCCGACAACTCCATGGGCTGGAAGTGCGCCGAGTACGAAATGAAGGGCGTGCCCCTGCGGGTGGAGTGCGGCCCCCGGGACCTGGAAAACGGTCAGGTCATTCTGGTCCGCCGGAACGACGGTGAAAAAACCGTGGTCAAGCTGGAAGAGCTGGAGTCTGCCGTTGCCCAGCAGCTGGAGCTGGTGCATCAGGGAATGTATCAGCGGGCCAAGCAGAATCTGGACGAGCACATCTACGAGGCTCACTCCCTGGAAGAGGCCAAGGAAATTCAGGAGACCCACGGCGGCTTCGTCAAGACCATGTGGTGCGGCGATGAGGCCTGCGAACTGAAGATGAAGGAAGTAGCCGGGATGTCCTCCCGCTGCATTCCTTTTGCCCAGGAGCACCTGGGAGATACCTGCCCCTGCTGCGGCAAGCCCGCCAGCAAGATGATTTACTGGGGCGTGGCGTACTAAGCCCTATGCACAAGCCGCAGGCTTGCCTTTCGGCGGGCCTGCGGCATTTTTGTCCCATGGAGGTTGTATGGAACGAATTTTGATCATTGGCTGCTCCGGCAGCGGAAAATCCACCCTGGCCCGGGCTCTGGGCAAAAAGCTGGAACTGCCGGTGGTGCACCTTGATCAGCTGTGGTGGCGGGAAGGCTGGCAGAATGTCAGCGTGGACGATTTTGACGCCAAGCTTGCAGCGGTGCTTGTCCGGGACCGCTGGATCATCGACGGCAACTACAGCCGGACCATGGAGCAGCGGCTGGAACGCTGCGACACCGTTGTGTACCTGGATTTCAGCCGCTGGACCTGCCTGTGGGGAATGCTCCAGCGGGTGCTGGGCAGCTATGGAAAGGTTCGGCCGGATATGAGTGCCGGCTGTCCGGAGCGGTTCGACTGGAAGTTCATCCGGTGGATCTGGAACTATAACCGGGAGAACCGGGCCCGGAACTATATGTGGCTGGCGAAAGCCCGCCACGCCCGGTCCATTGTGCTTCACAGCCGCCGGGAGGCACGGCAGTTTTTGCTGAAGACCCTCGAATCCGCATCCGCGCAGGGCTGACCCCCTGCGCGGATGCTTCTGTTTTCAAAAATATTTTTTGGAAAGTCCTGCCCGGGATTTTGACCGGAACCTTGGAAAAGCCTCCCCGATTCGACACAATGTACCGGGTTTCTCCCGCGTTTTTCTTCCCTCCGTCCGGCCGGCGCTGTCAGCCCCCTGACTTTGCCCCTTGACAAAACGGCTCGCTTGTGGCAATATATTGTGGAGGTTTTCGATGGCAGACACAAGATATAGTGTTATGTCATCTTTGCGCATTCTCTTTTGCCTTAATTCCCAAAGAAAGTCAGGACTTTGCCTATGATTCAGAGCATTATCAAACGGGATGGCCGGGTGGTCTTGTATGACCAGAACAAAATCGCCGCCGCCATTCTGCGGTCCATGGAAGCCAGCCAGGACGGCAATGCCGCCGACGCCGCCCGGGTGGCCAACGATGTCCAGCGGGAGCTGGAGGGCCGCTTCCACAGCCAGTCTCCCAACATCGAAGCCATTCAGGACAGCGTGGAACGCCAGCTGATGAACCACGGCTTCAATGCCGCCGCCAAGGCATATATCCTCTACCGGGCAAACCGCACCCGGGCCCGGGAGGCCAACACCTCCCTGATGAAAACCATCGACGAGATCACCAACATCGATGCCCGCATCAGCGATATGAAGCGGGACAACGCCAACATCGACGGCAACACCGCCATGGGCGCCATGCTCCAGATCGGCGCCGCCGGCGCCAAGGCCTACAACGAGATGTACCTGCTCCGTCCGGAGCACGCCAAGGCCTACCGGGAGGGCGACATCCACATCCACGACTTTGACTTCTATTCCCTGACCACCACCTGCTGCCAGATTGACATTCTCAAGCTGTTCCACGGCGGTTTCTCCACCGGCCACGGCTACCTGCGGGAGCCCAACAGCATCCAGAGCTACGCCGCTCTGGCCGCCATCGCCATTCAGAGCAACCAGAATGACCAGCACGGCGGCCAGTCCATCCCCAACTTCGACTACGGCATGGCCGAGGGCGTGGCCAAGACCTACCGCAAGGCCTTCACCCGCCGGCTGAAGGAGGCAGTGGAGGACTATCTGGATCTGAATGACGAGGATGCCGCCATCCGGGATCTGATTGCCAAGGCTGAGGAAGCCACCGGGGAAACCGCCCGGTTGGAGAGCGCTCCTGCCTATCTGGAGGCGGTGAACCGGCTGCTGTGTGAAACCTATGGTCTGAGTCAGGAAAAGGCTGCCAAGCTGATCTCCCGGGCCTCTGCCCGGGCCTATGCCAAAACCGACCGGGATACCCAGCAGTCCATGGAGGGCTTTGTTCATAACCTGAACACCATGCACTCCCGGGCCGGCGCCCAGACCCCCTTCTCCTCCATCAACTACGGCACCGACACCAGCCCCGAGGGCCGGATGGTGATCCGCAACATTCTGCTGGCCCTGAATGCCGGTCTGGGTCACGGCGAGACCTGCATCTTCCCCATCCACGTTTTCAAGGTGAAGGAAGGGGTCAACTACAACGAGGGCGACCCCAACTATGACCTGTTCCGGCTCAGCTGCAAGGTCAGCGCCAAGCGGCTGTTCCCCAACTACACCTTCCTGGACTCCCCCTTCAATCTGCAGTATTACGTCCCCGGACGTCCGGAGACGGAGGTTGCCACCATGGGCTGCCGGACCCGGGTCATGGGCAATGTCTACGATCCCACCCGGCAGATTGCCTACTCCCGGGGCAACCTGTCCTTCACCTCCATCAACCTGCCCCGGATTGCCATTGAAAGCCACGGGGACGAGAAGAAGTTCTATCAGGACCTGCAGGCCATGCTGGAGCTGGTGGCCCAGCAGATGCTGGATCGGTTTGAGATTCAGGCCAGCAAGCACACCTACAACTTCCCCTTCCTGATGGGCCAGGGCGTCTGGCTGGATTCGGACAAGCTGAGCCTTCAGGACGACCTGCGGGAGGTGCTGAAGCACGGCACCCTGTCCATCGGCTTCATCGGTCTGGCGGAGACCCTGACGGCCCTGTACGGCCACCATCACGGCGAAGGTGAGGAGTACGAAAAGAAGGGCCTGGAGATCATCGGCTTCATGCGGGACTTCTGCGACAAGAAATCCCAGGAGATGAAGATGAACTTCACCCTGCTGGCCACCCCCGCCGAGGGCCTGTCCGGTCGGTTCATCCGGATGGACCAGAAGCGCTACGGCAAGATTCCCGGCATCACCGACCGGGAATACTATACCAACTCCTTCCATATCCCCGTGTGGTTCCCCATCTCCGTCTACGACAAGATCCGGCTGGAAGCCCCCTACCATGCCCTGTGCAACGCGGGCCACATCAGCTATGTGGAGCTGGACGGCGACACCGCCCGGAATGTGGAGGCCTTTGAATCCGTAGTCCGGTGTATGCACGACTTCGGCATCGGCTACGGCAGCATCAACCACCCGGTGGACCGGGACCCCATCTGCGGCTATGTGGGCATCATCGGCGACGTGTGCCCCCGCTGCGGCCGCCGGGAGGGGGAGGAAATCCCTCCGGAGCGGGTGGACGAGCTGCGGAAGATGTATCCTGAGATGCCTGCTTTCCAGGGCATCCAGTAATTCCACAAACCAATATCACCAAATATCTCATTGACAGGAGGAAACACATATGACAGTCAAGAGCAGAAGCGAGAAGCTGGGCCAGGGCGTTGGATTTGAGCGCATTCGCCGGATCACCGGCTATCTGGTAGGCACCATGGACAAGTGGAACGACGCCAAGCGGGCCGAGGAGCGGGACCGGGTCAAGCACAGCATGAACGGCCATGCTTGATTTAAGCGGCATCGTAGAAGACAGCATTGTGGATGGTCCGGGCATCCGGCTGTGTGTCTTCAGCCAGGGCTGCCCCCACCACTGTCCCGGCTGCCACAATCCGGAAACCTGGGCCTTCGGCTGCGGCACCCCGATGGGGGAGGAAACCGTGGTGGAAATCGCCCGGTCCAATCCCCTGTGCCGGGGAGTTACCTTCTCCGGCGGGGAGCCCTTCGCCCAGGCGGCAGCCTTCGCCCGTCTGGCGGGTCTTCTGAAGGAGGCCGGGTTTGAGGTAGCTTCCTACACCGGCTACACCTTTGAAGCCCTTCTGAAGGGTACTCCGGAGCAGCGGCAGCTGCTGGAGGCCATCGATATTCTCATCGACGGTCCCTTCCTGCTGGAGAAGAAGAGCCTGGAGATTCCCTTCCGGGGCAGCACCAATCAGCGGATTCTGGACGTGCCCAAAAGTCTGGCCGCAGGCCGGGCAGTGGAGACCACCTCCGGCCGCTGGCTGGGAATATATTGACCTTTTGTAGAATAGCCGCAGACGGTGCCATAAAATACCGTCTGCGGCTACTTTTTTCTTGTATTTTGGAAAAACAACCTGTATACTGGAGCCAGATACCTAAATCTAAATTGTGTCATTGGATGCGTATTGCACTATGGGAGCCGATTCTTCCCCTACCATCTCTCATCTCCCCACCCCCCGCAACCAAACCATGGAACTATGCAAATTCATTGCGTCCCTGTTTGTGGTGTGCATCCACGCACGCTTTCCCGGCAGACTGGGCAGCTTTGTTGATTGTCTGGCCCGGTTCGCAGTGCCTATGTTCTTTATGATTACCGGCTATTTTAACTATCAGGCCTCGCCTGGGAAAATTCTGCGCAGGGCCCGGCATATTTTGCTGCTCTTCCTCATCGGAGCCTGCTTCCGCCAGGTATGCCAATGTATCTGCATCGAGCTAAACAACGGAAGTACCATCGCGCATCTGCGCTCCGCCATCCCCGACTTAACGGAAATTCTGAAATTGCTTTTGCTCCATGTCCCCCCTTACACCGGTATTTTCTGGTATCTGCTGGGTATATTCTCCTGCTATTTGATTTTCTGGGCCTTTGTTCAGTTCCAGGAGTCCTCTCCTACTGACTACAGGCCATTTTACAGTTTGTGCCTGTCCGTCTTTGTCCTCTTTTTTGCTCTGGACATTCTGCTTCCCGCTTCCGGCGGAGGAGATTCTTCCATCCCAACCCGAAACGGCTGGCTGTTCGGCCCGCCCATGTTCGGTGCCGGACTGTTTCTGCGGCAGTATCAGCAGAGGATTCTCACCCGTTTCCGACTGACGGACGGTAAGCTGGCAGCAATTTTCCTCCTGGGTTTTGTATTCAGTGTGCTTCAGTGGGATGCTCTGTTCATCGGGATTGTTCCGGCGGGTATGCTGTTCAGCGTCCCCGCTCTGCTCCTGCTGACCATCCGGCACCCCATCTTGGTGCATCGTTCGGTTCCCGCCAGAAAGCTTGTGCTCTTCCTGGGGCCTCTTTC
>CALXFW010000084.1 GCA_944387685.1 uncultured Oscillospiraceae bacterium | reverse complement strand
GGCGCAGCTGCGCTCCCAGAATCCGCACTGCGTGCTTGACGATGCTCAGGCCCAGCCCGGTGCCTCCCACCGCCTTGGAGTGGCTCTTGTCCACCCGGTAGAACCGTTCAAAGACCCGCTCCTGATGGGCTTCGGGAATGCCGATGCCGGTGTCCCGGACCTCCAGGGTTACGGACTCTTTCTCCGGGGTCACCCGGATGGTGACAGTGCCTCCGGGATGGTTATACTTGATGGCGTTGTCCACCAGATTGAACACAATGGCGCTGACCAGCTGGGGGACAGCCTGGATTTTTTCCGCGCTGCCCTCCAGGGTCAGCTTCACCTGGGAAAGTTCCGCTGCCGCAGTCAGCTCCGTCACCTTTTCCCGGGCGGCAGCATACAGATCCACCGTCTCCCACTGCATATCCGCCGCCCCCTCGTCCAAGCGGGACAGCCGGAGAATGTCCTCCACCAGCCGGATCAGCCGCTGGGCTTCCGCATAAATCTTCCGGGAGAAGCGGAGCATATCCTCCTGGGGCACCATCCCGGACTGCATCAGCTCCGCATAGCCGGAGATGGCATGCAGGGGTGTTTTCAGCTCATGGGAGACATTGGCGGTGAACTCCCGGCGCAGCTGCTCGGCCTGGTGCTTCTGGGTGACGTCGAACAGCAGCAGCACCACGCCGAAAATTTCTCCGTCGGAGCGGACGGGATTGGCTGCCGCCTGGTATTGTCCTCCCGCCAGGGACAGGGTTTTCTCCCCCTTCTGGCCGCTGAGGGCATGGTCCACCAGAGCCTGGATCTCCGGATTCCGGTTTGCGATGGAGAAATCCGCTCCCAGGCAGTTGGGCGTGACCTCCAGCAGGGAGGCCGCCGCCGGGTTAATGCTCAGGATGGTACCCGTGGTATTCAGCAGCACCAGGCCCTCGTTCAGGGACCGGGTGACGGTGTTGAATTCCTTCTGCCGATGGTTCAGCTGAGTGCTCTGGGCCCGCAGCTGCCGCTGCTGAGAATCCAGACGGCGCAGCAGCGGCTGGATTTCCGCGTATTCTCCGTTGGACAGGGGATTATCCAGATCCAGCTCGTTCAGGGGCTTGACCACCTGTCGGGACAGCCGACGGGACAGGAAGAAGGAGAGCAGCAGGATGCCTCCTACAATCAGAACCAGGCTTTCTCCCATCTGCAGAATCAGCCGCAGGGGAGAATTCTGGGTGATGGAGAGCCGGAGCACGCTTCCGTCCTCCAGCCTCCGGGCCACATAGAGGGAGCGCTCCATCAGCGTTCCGGAGTACCGGGCGCTCTGGCCGAAGCCCTGGGACAGGGCCTGCTGCACCTCTTCCCGCTGCAGGTGGTTTTCCATGGCTCCCGCATCGCCCATGCTGTCATAGAGCACCTTTCCCTCCGGGGAAATCCAGGTGATCCGGCAGTCCAGCGTACCGTCCAGCTCCCGGAAAAAATCCGCCCCCTCCTGAGAGACGGCCTGAGCGGCCAGAGCAATCTCCACCTGGAGCTGTTGGGCCTGCACCCGGGTAAAGTAAGCGTTCACCGCTCCCATGACGCACAGCACGGAGCACAGCAGCACCGCCAGCGCCACGGCGAACATGGCCCGAAACAGCCGCTTGGTCATTGGGGCGCCTCCATCCGATAGCCAACCCCCCGGACGGTGCGGATGTATTCTCCGCAGGGGCCCAGCTTCGTGCGCAGGGTGCCGATGTGCACATCCACCGTCCGGGTCTCGCCCAGATAGTCCGTACTCCAGATCCGCTCCAGCAGCTGGTCCCGGCTGAACACCCGGCCGGGATGCTCCAGGAAGAGCTTCAGAAGCTCAAATTCCTTCAGGGTCAGTTCCACCCGGACGCCCTGGGCCTGGACGGTGTGGGACAGGGGGTCCATCTCCAGCTGTCCCATGCGGATGCTGTCCCGAGGGGCGGACTCCCCGGCGCGGCGGAGCACCGCCCGAATCCGGGACACCATTTCCATCATGCCGAAGGGCTTGGCCAGGTAGTCATCCGCCCCCAGATCCAGCCCCACCACCTTGTCATACTCCGTGCTCTTGGCGGAGGCCATAATCACGGGAATCCGGGCGGTTGCGGTGTGGCCGCGCAGCTGCTTCAGGATTTCGATGCCATCCATGCCGGGCAGCATAATGTCCAGCAGAATCAGCTGGGGCGTTGCCTGCCCCAGAGCCTCAAACAGCCCGGTGCCGCAGGAAAATCCCTCCGCCTCAAATCCCGACGCCCGCAGGGTATAGAGCATCAGCTCCCGGATGCTCTCGTCATCCTCTACGCAATAAATCATACACTGCCTCCCATTGTAAACCAGATACCATTTCACCCTTGATAGTACCGGATTCCCGTAAGAAAAACAAGCGGAGTTTTGTAAAATCCCTGTAAAGACTTGGGGCGAAGCCGCCGGCTCCGCCCCAAAAGAGAAATTATGCGTTGAATACGTACTTGTCCAGCCGCCGGAAGGCCTCCTCCACCCGGCTCAGGGGCAGGGCCAGATTCATCCGGATATGGGTCTGCCCGTGGAATGCCCGGCCGTCCTGCCAGACCACGCCCACGTCCCAGCCGGCTTTCAGAAGCTCGTCCATGGTTTTTCCGTGAGCCTCCAGCCAGCCTCCGCAGTCCAGGAACAGCATATAGGTGCCCTGGGGCTTGCTGACGGTGACGCCCTCAAAATGATCGGCAATGTACCGGCAGGCGAAATCCACATTTCCCGTGATGACCTGCCGCAGCTCCTGAACCCATTCCTCGCCCTCGGGCTGATAGGCGCCGATGAGGGCGTGCATGGACAGCACGTTCATAGAATTGTAGTGGCTCAGGGAGGACTCTTTGTCACAGCGGTCCTTGATGGCCTTGTTGTAGATAATGTGATAGCTGCCTACCAGGCCCGCCAGGTTGAAGGTTTTGGAGGGGGCGTACAGGGCCACGGTCCGCATTTTGGCATCCTCGCTGACGGACTGGGTGGGGATGTGCTTGTGCCCGGACAGAAGAATGTCGCTCCAGATTTCGTCGGAGACCACCATCACGTCATACTTTTTGTACAGGGCCATGGCCTGCTCCACTTCCCAGGCCTCCCAGACCCGGCCGCAGGGATTGTGGGGGGAGCAGAAGATAGCGGCGTGAATTTTCTCCTCTGCCAGCTTCTTCTCCATGTCTTCAAAATCCATTCGCCAGACGCCCTGCTCGTCCTGCTTCAGAGGGGAGTGGACAATGTCATAGCCGTTGTTGGTCAGGCAGCCGGTGAAGCCCACATAGGTGGGGGAGTGAACCAATACCTTGTCGCCCCGGGAGCAGAACACGTTCAGAGCGGTGACCACGCCGCCCAGCACGCCGTTTTCGTAGCCGATGTTCTCCGGGGATACGGTCATGCCGTTGTGGGTTTTCTGCCAGCGGATAATGGAATCCAGATATTCCTCCCTGGGGCGGAAGTAGCCGAAGGTGGGATGCTGGGCCCGCTGAATCATGGCCTGCTGGATGGTGGGGACCACCGGGAAATTCATGTCCGCTACCCACATGGGAATCACGTCAAAGCCTTCCCGGGGAGCGGGATAGGCGGAACCGGGGGCGCCCACAGCCTCTACGGCGATGGCGTCCTTGCCCCGGCGTTCCAGAATGGAGGTAAAATCGTACTTCATGGCGCAGTCTCCTTTGTCTCTGTCAAGATAGAACCATTATAAGAATGGAAAAGAAAAATAGCAAGAGGCAGAACAGAAAAAGCCGCCCGCTCCCCCCTTGGGGAACGGGCGGAAAGGCTCATTCATCGGGCAGGAACTGCTCCAGATAGTCATAGTTGAAGGCTTCGCGAACCACGGTCTTGTAATACTCGTTGAAGGTTACGCCGTTATCGTCATACCGCCAGCCGTAGCCGTAGGGATTGGAGTAGCCATAGAATACGGTGATGCAGTCGGGCTTGGGGTGAATTTCCACAAACAGATTCTGCTCTTCCGTGGAAGCCTTGGGACTCAGACACATGAACCGCTTCAGGGGCAGGGTTTCCAGGGGCATATAGTCCGTCACCTTGGAATAGCTGATATTCAGGTAGGTCAGGCTTTCACACTCCGCCAGAGGTTCCACGCTCTCCATCTTGTAGCAGTAGGCAAGCTCCAGCCAGGTCAGCTTTTTGCAGTTTTCAAACCCGTCCAGGGTTTTCACGGCGCATCCAGAGGCAATCAGCACCTCGATGTTGGGCATATAGCTTACGAAGCTCAGGTCGGTCAGGGTTTCGTTGTGCCCGATGTCCATATACTTGACATCCTCACAGTATTTCATGGGACCGCAGGTGGAGTCGGTGACATTGTATACCGCCCGGATGGTATCGGTGTCCGTCAGGGCGTTGTACCGTCCGTCCACGCCGAAATACACCCGCCAGACCACCTTGGGGCCATCCCGGAAGTCCTCCCGGATGCCTGCCAGAACCTCGCTGTCAATGCCGCAGTTGTCCAGCACAAACCGGGTGCAGTTGTCCAGAATGGGCAGGACCCGGCGGATATCCGCCTCTCCCTCGTTGCCGATGGACTGGTTTTTGAACTCCACGGTTTCATCGGTGGTGGAGATGGTTTTCCCGAACAGGGTAAAGGTATAGTGGAAAGTGATCCGGGGAGCGGCATCCTGTAGGGTGGCCACATTCTCAATGCTCAGGGCGCTGCTCAGCTCCACGTCCGTCAGGTGGGTCAGCAGGCCCAGCCTGGGGGCCACCTCCGATACCTGGCTGGATTCCAGCCCCGTCAAATCCAGCGCCGTCACGTCCTGGGTGTAGGTCTGGCCCAGAATGGTTACCGCATAGTCAAAGGAAAGCTCCGGATAAGCCTCTACCAGGGCATCCATCTGCTCGGTGTGCAGGGTGATTCCCGGCAGGGAGAGAACCTCCAGACTGGGCAGATACTGCAAGTTCTCCAGCAGCAGATCAAATTCATAGGTCCCGGCCTCCAGGATAGCGCTGGTGGCGTCGTTGGGGATGACACCGCCGCCGAAGTCCACGGTGTAGGTCACGTCAATATCCGGGTGCTTTTCCATATAGTCCAGGATGGTGCTGTAGCAGTCGCTTCCGGACAGGTCCACGGATTTCAGGTTGGGATAGGTATCCAGAAGGTACAGCTCCCCGGCCTTCATCACCCCCGCATAATGCTCCACGGACTCCTTTGTGGTGGGCTCCGTCTGTGCCTGGGTTTCCGGGGGCAGGGTGGGCTGGGAAGTCGGGGCCGGTGCGGGGCTGCCGCCGCAGCCGGATAGAATCAACACGGCGGCCAGCAGGCCGCCAAACAGGGCAGTTTTTTGAAAACAGGGTATCATGCAGGAAGGGCCTCCGATAACGCGTAATCATGGTTACTATAGCACAGCATTCCCTGAAAATCAAGAAATCACCGGGCAAAACGGAGGATTAAATAATCCTTAAGCCGGAAATGACAAAAGGCAGCCGGGGTTTCCGGCTGCCTTGGGGGGAAGGGATTATTTCAGAACCAGTTCGCCGTTTTCCGCATCCACGGTGACGGTCTGTCCGGGGGCAATGTCCCCCTGGAGCAGACGCTTGCTCAGCATGGTCTCCACGGTGTGCTGGACATACCGGCGCAGGGGACGGGCGCCGTACTGGGGGTCGTAAGCCGCGTCCACAATGGCGGACTTGGCGGCGGGGGTCAGCTCGCAGCGAATCTGCTGGTTTTCCAGACGGCTGTTCAGCTTGTCGATCTGCAGGTCGATGATCTTGGTCACATTCTCCTTGGTCAGGGGCTTGTAGAACACAATCTCGTCCAGACGGTTCAGGAACTCGGGACGGAAGGACCGGCGCAGCAGGCTCTCCACCTGGGCTTTGGCCTGGGGATCGATGGTGCCGTCGTCATGGACACCGTTGAGCAGGAACTCGGAACCCAGGTTGGAGGTCAGAATCAGGATGGTGTTCTTGAAGTCCACCGTCCGGCCCTGGGAGTCGGTGATCCGGCCGTCGTCCAGCACCTGCAGCAGCACGTTGAATACATCCGGGTGGGCCTTCTCCACCTCGTCGAACAGAACCACGCTGTAGGGCTTGCGCCGCACAGCCTCGGTCAGCTGACCGCCTTCTTCATAGCCCACATATCCGGGAGGCGCGCCAATCAAACGGGATACGGAGAATTTCTCCATGTATTCGGACATATCAATCCGCACCAGGTTGTTTTCGTCGTCGAACAGGGCCTGAGCCAGGGTTTTCGCCAGCTCGGTTTTGCCCACGCCGGTGGGGCCCAGGAACAGGAACGAACCGATGGGACGGTTGGGGTCCTGGATGCCGGCCCGGCTGCGCTGGATGGCCTCGGTGACGGCCTGAACCGCCTCATCCTGGCCCACCACCCGCTGGTGCAGGGTTTCGTCCAGGTGCAGCAGCTTCTCCCGCTCTCCCTGAACCAGCCGGGACACGGGAATGCCGGTCCACCGCTCCACAATCCGGGCAATCTCCTCCTCGGTGACCCGGTCCCGAAGAATGTTGCTTTCCTTGGCGGACTGGGCCCGGCGCTCCTCTTCCTCCAGCTGCCGCTGGGCTTCAGGGAGACGTCCGTATTTCAGCTCGGCAGCCTTTTCCAGGTCGTAGCGCTGCTCGGCAGCCTCAATCTGCCGGTTCAGATCCTCGATGGTCTCCCGCAGCTGCTGGACCTTGCCGATGGCGTTCTTCTCGTTCTCCCACTGGGCTTTCATGGCGTTGAACTTGTCCCGCTCCTCTGCCAGCTCCTTCTGCAGCTCGGCAAGACGGCCCTTGGACAGTTCGTCCTCTTCCTTCTTCAGCGCCGCTTCCTCAATCTCCATCTGGATGATCTTCCGGGAGACCGCATCCAGCTCCGTGGGCATGGAGTCCATCTCGGTACGGATCTGGGCGCAGGCCTCGTCCACCAGGTCAATGGCCTTGTCCGGCAGGAACCGGTCGGTGATATACCGGTGGGAGAGGGTGGCGGCGGCGATAATGGCGGAGTCCGCAATCTTCACGCCGTGGAACACCTCATAGCGCTCCTTCAGGCCCCGGAGGATGGCAATGGTGTCCTCCACCGTGGGCTCATCCACCATGACAGGCTGGAACCGGCGCTCCAGAGCGGCGTCCTTCTCAATATACTGGCGGTACTCGTCCAGGGTGGTGGCGCCGATACAGTGCAGCTCGCCCCGGGCCAGCATGGGTTTGAGCAGGTTGCCTGCATCCATGCTGCCCTCGGTTTTGCCCGCGCCCACAATGGTATGCAGCTCGTCGATAAACAGGATGATCTGCCCCTCGGACTGCTTGACTTCGTTCAGAACGGCCTTCAGACGCTCCTCAAACTCGCCCCGGTATTTGGCGCCGGCAATCAGGGCGCCCATGTCCAGGGAGAAGATGGTCTTGTCCTGGAGGGACTTGGGCACATCCTTCTTCACAATCCGCTGGGCCAGACCTTCGGCAATGGCGGTTTTGCCCACGCCGGGCTCGCCGATGAGCACCGGGTTATTCTTGGTTTTCCGGGACAGAATCCGGACCACGTTCCGGATTTCTTCGTCCCGGCCGATCACCGGGTCCATCTTCTGCTCCCGGGCCCGTTTCACCAGATCGGTGCCGTATTTCTCCAGGGCGTCGTAGGTGCCCTCCGGGCTGTCGGAGGTGACCCGCTGGTTGCCCCGGACGGCCTGGAGGGCCTTCAGGGCGTTCTCCTTGGTAATCCGGTAGGTTTCAAACAGGGACTTTACGTCTCCCCGGGCGGTTTCCAGCAGCGCCAGGAACAGGTGCTCCACGGAGACAAATTCATCCTTCATGGACTCTGCCTGGGCCTCTGCGGCGGTGAAGGTGGCGTCCAGGTCAGCGCTGATATAGAACCGGTCCGCCTCCCGGCTGGCCTTGACGCCGGGAATTTTCCGCAGCTGGGCGGAAGCGGCAGCGTCCAGACTTTCCACGGTGACTTCCATTTTCCGCAGCAGCTGGGGAATCAGTCCCCCGTCCTGCCGCAGCAGGGCCAGCAGCAGATGCACCTGCTCCAGCTGCTGGTGAGAATTCTGCACAGCCAAATTCTGTGCGCTCTGGACAGCTTCCAGAGATTTCTGGGTATAGCGGTTGAAATTCATAGCTATCCTTCCTTTCCTTGGCGTTTAGCACTCTTCGATTGAGAGTGCTAATTCTTTTGCTTTCACTATATCCCATTTTAAGAAAAAGTCAAGGCCCGGGACGAAAAAGCTACAAATTGTTCACAACTGGATATTCTCCACAAATTTATCCTATTATCTTTTCTTTGCTTAAAACAATCTTAATATTTTAAGCCTTATTTCTTAATATCGGCCGGGTATAATATAGCCATAAGCAGCAAAGATTTTTGAATCGTTCTTTTTCATTTTCTTACCTCTCTTTTCTCTGAAAGAATCCCAATGCGGTCTGGTCAACCGTGTTGGGATTCTTTCATTGTTTACGTCGGGAAAATTTATGCTATAATGGACGAAATCAGAAAACCCGATTCCGAAAGGAGATGGATTATGCGAACCTGTCTTGTCTGGCTGCTGGCGGCGGCAGTGCTCCTGTCTCTGACAGGCTGCGAAAGGGCTCCCCAGACACCGGAAACCACCGAAGAAACCATGGGCATTGTCCAGGACAACGCTCCGGCGGAGGCGGACATCCGCCGGGCGCTGGGGCTGCTGCTGGAGCGCAGCTACATTGGGGAGGATCTGCTCCAGGGGGGCTGGACGCCTGCTCCATCCCTGGTGGCGGCGGGAATTTCCGACTGGGATGGCTCCCGTTTTTGGGAAAACGCCGGAAACGGAGGATATTTTTCGGTATCCAAGCTGGATTTTGAGATAAATTATGCCCAGGCTTATGGCATCCTCAGCCGGTATTTTGCCCCGGACAAAACCGGGCTGTTCTCCGACTTCCCGGAGCTGGTGTGCCTGTGCCCGGAGGAGGCGGGGGAACTGGGAGACTATCTCTGCTCCGCGCTGGGGGTGGTGGGAATCCCGGTTCAGCTGAACCTGGTTCCCGCTCAGGACTATGATGCCGCCCTGGAGGCGGGGGACTATCATATGGCCCTGTGCACACGGACGGCTTTGTACGATGATCCCCTGGCGTTCCTGACCCAATGGACCTCCCGTTCTCCGGAGAATCTGGCCCGGCTGGGGCAGGGAGCCCACGCTTCGGCAGCCATATTCGACCTGGACCTGACGGAATCCGGGTATGACGTCTCGGTGGTCCGGGGCACTTGGGCCCAGACCTATGATGTACTCCTGAATACCATCTTATCCTGCGGGGACCCGGAAATCCGCTATGCCCTGATGCACAGGGCGGAGGATCTTTTGATGGCTTCCGGGGCGGTAACGCCGCTGTGCTTCCGTGCCCAGGGATATCTGATAAACGAAGATGTGGAAGGCGTGTTCCGGACGCCTGGGGGGGTGTTCTCCTTCCGGGGCGCCGGGGTGAACGGCGGAGGGCGGAGCCTGTCGGTGTGCCTGCAGGCGCCTGTGGATACGCTGGACCCGGCGCAAAGCGCAGGCGGGGACGGGGATACCCTGGTCAGCCATCTGTTTTCCGGCCTTGCCCGGTGGGAACAGGACCGGGAGGGCAGACTGGCGGTGGTTCCGGACTGTGCCCGGTCACTGCCGGAGGGCGTTGTGAACGGGGACGGCACAGTTACCTATACCTACATTCTGAAACCGGAAGCGAAATGGTCTGACGGCCAGCCCCTGAAGGCCCAGGACTTTGTCTTTGCCTGGAACCGGGCGGCGGATATCGCCCGTGCCGAAGGCAGGGGGGAGCTGTGGGAGATGGTGAAGGGGTACGACGAGGGGACGGCGCTGGCAGTGCGGGCAGTGGGTACGGACACCCTGGAGGTGACGCTGACGGCCCAGGTGCCCTACTGGAATCAGCTGCTGGCCATGCCCGCTTATTTCCCGGTGCGGGAGGATGTGGTATCCGCTCCGGGCTGGACGGCCAACCCCGCCGCCTGGGTCTCCAACGGAAGCTATGTCCTCACCGGCTGGGAGCACAACGCCCTCATCCGGCTGAGCAAAAACGATACCTTCCATGACAGCGATACCGTGACCATGCAGGAGCTGCGGATTTACCTGTCGGACAGCCCCGAGAGTATGCTTGCCAATTTCCGCAACGGCTTTTATCAGGTGGTGAGCACCGTCCCCCAGGAGCAGACGGATCAGCTGAAAGCGGAGAGTCCGGAGGTATTCTTCCAGGCAGGCGGCATGGAAACGGGCTTCCTGGTCTGGAACATGGACCGGATGCTGCTGCCGCAGACGTGAGAGGGGCGCCCTGCGCCCATTCCCGCCTTCCCAGGAAGGCGGGAAAATTTTTGACATTTCCTCCGGTTTCTGCTATGATAACAAAATATTCCATCGTTCAGGAGGGGCAGCTGCATGGTAATCGAAATAACGGATTTCTCCGCACCGGAGCTGGATGTCTACGCAAGGCTGACCGAGGCCCAGCTGCTGAACCGGTTTGAGCCTGCCAAGGGGCTGTTCATTGCGGAGAGCCCCAAGGTGATTCACCGGGCCCTGGATGGAGGCTGCGTTCCGGTGTCCATGCTGATGGAGCGAAAGGACATCACCGGCGCTGCCCGGGAGATTCTGGAGCGCTGTCCGGACATTCCGGTGTATACCGCCGATGAGGAGCTGCTGTGCAATCTCACCGGGTATCATCTGACCCGGGGGGTGCTGTGCGCCATGCGGCGCCCCCGGAATCCCACGGTGGAAGAAATCTGCCGGGGCGCCCAGCGGATTGTGGTGCTGGAGAATATTATGAATCCCACCAATGTGGGGGCCATTTTCCGCTCTGCGGCGGCCCTGGGCATGGACGGCATCCTGCTGACCCCGGGGTGCAGCAACCCGCTTTACCGGCGAAGCGCCCGGGTGAGCATGGGCACGGTGTTCCAGATTCCCTGGACCTTTCTTCCTGCCTGGCCGGAGGAGGGAATGCAGACCCTGGGCCGGATGGGCTTCAAAACCGCTGCCCTGGCCCTGCGGGAGGACTCAGTGTCCGTTGACAACCCCGGCCTTATGGCGGAGGAGAAGCTGGCGGTGGTATTGGGCAGCGAAGGAGACGGCCTGACCGACACCACCATTGCAGCCTGTGACTATACGGTAAAAATTCCCATGTATCATGGGGTAGATTCTTTGAACGTGGCGGCGGCCAGCGCTGTGGCCTTCTGGCAGCTGCGGAAAGAGTAGGCGTGGAGCATGAAATTTGAAGAAAAGACCTTTGTATTGAAAAATGGACAGCAGGCGCTGCTGCGGCAGCTGCAGCCCACGGACGCAGAGAAAATGCTGGAGTTTTTGCGGGAAACCTCCCGGGAAAGTGATTTTCTGCTTCGCTATCCTGAGGAAAACATCATGGGTATTTCGGAAGAAGTTCAGTTCCTGGAGGGAATCTGCCAATCGGACAACAAAATCATGCTTGCCTGTGTCATCGACGGCAGCGTGGCGGGAAATACCTCTCTCCGGGGAAATGACTTTCGGAAGCTCCGGCACCGGGGAGAAGTTTCTCTGGGAGTCCGAAAGGCTTATTGGCACCTGGGAATCGGCAGGGCCATGCTCACCGAGGCCGTTGCGCTTGCCCGGAATCTGGGCCTGCAATATCTGGAACTGGATTATATTGACGGCAATGCCCGGGCAAAGGGATTGTACGAAAGTCTGGGCTTTCGGGAAATTGCCCGGATTCCCCAGGCATACCGCCAGCCGGATGGAACCATGGCGGACTCGGTTTTGATGCGCAAATGCCTGTAACAGAAGAAAGAGGGAAAGAGAATGGAATTGTATAACGGACGTCCTGCCGACTGTACCGGACGGCTGGAAAAAGAGATTCGATGCTATGATCTGCTGGACAGTCTTGGGGTTTCCTACCAGCGGGTAGACCACCCCGCTGCCATGACCATGGAGGACTGCCTGGAAATCGACAAGGCGCTGGGTGCGGTGATCTGCAAGAATCTGCTGCTGTGCAACCGGCAGCAGACGGCCTTCTATCTGCTGCTCCTGCCGGGGGAGAAGCACTTCCAGACCAGCGTCCTCTCCAAGCTGATCGGGACCTCCCGCCTGAGCTTTGCCAACGCGGAGTATATGGAGCGCTTCCTGGACATCACCCCCGGCTCCGTCAGTGTGCTGGGCCTGATGAACGACAAGGAAAACCATGTCCAGCTGCTGGTGGATACGGATGTGCTGAAGGAGGAATTCTTTGGCTGTCATCCCTGCATCAACACCTCCAGCCTGCGTTTTTCCGTTGCCGATTTGATGGAGAAGGTGATTCCCGCCATGGGGCACAAGCCCAGGATGGTGACCCTGCCCCAGGAGGTGGAGGGATGAGACGGACACCGGCGTCCCTCTCCCTGGAAGAACTCCCGGAAGAACTGCGGGTTTTCGCAGAGGGCGCTCAGGTGCTGGACAGCAGCTGCTCTCAGACGGCCCGGGTGTATCTGCTCCAAGGCCGGGAGGACTGTTTCCTGAAGGTGGCTCCGGGAGGAACGCTGAAAAATGAGGCGGAGATGACCCGGTTTTTCCACGGCAAGGGACTGGCTCCGGAGGTGCTGGCCTACTGTCCGGGGGAGCGGGACTGGCTGGTGACCCGGCGGGTCCCGGGGGAGGACTGTGTTTTCTCCCAGTACCTGGAAAATCCCCGGCGGCTGTGCGATACCCTGGCGGCGCTGCTGCGGCAGCTGCATGAGACGGAGGCTTCCGGCTGCCCGGTACCGGATCGGCTCTCTTCCTACCGGGAAACCGCCTGGCGGAACTACCGGGCCGGGAAATACGATGCGGATTTGTTCCCCGGAGAATGGGGCTTCCCCTCCCGGGAGGCGGCCTGGCATCAGGTGGAAACCGGGGGCGATATCCTTCGCCCGGAGGTACTGCTCCATGGGGATTACTGCCTGCCCAATATCATCCTGGACAACTGGCGGTTTTCCGGATTTGTGGACCTGGACTGCGCGGGAGTGGGAGACCGGCACATCGACCTGTTCTGGGGCGTGTGGACGCTGTTTTATAACCTGAAAACCAACGCTTACTATGACCGCTTCCTGGACGTTTACGGCCGGGACAAGGTGGAGCCGGAGAAGCTGCGCACCGTGGCGGCCTTTGAGGTATTCGGATAAAAAATTGCCTGGAACTGACAAACAGTTCCAGGCAATTTTGGGTTGAGAAGGAAATTACACAATGCCCTGGGCATCCATGGCGTTGGCAACCTTCAGGAAACCGGCAATGTTGGCGCCGGCCACATAGTTGCCCTCCATGCCGTACTCCTTGGCAGCGGCATCCAGGTTATGGAAGATGTTGACCATGATGTCCTTCAGCTTGGCGTCCACTTCCTCGAAGGTCCAGCTCAGACGCTGGGAGTTCTGGCTCATTTCCAGGGCGGAGGTGGCTACACCGCCGGCGTTGGAAGCCTTGCCGGGGCAGAACAGCACGCCGTGCTCCTGCAGGTAGGCAGTGGCGTCCAGAGAGGTGGGCATATTGGCGCCTTCCGCTACGGCGAAGCAGCCGTTGGCCACCAGGGTCTTGGCGTCCTCCAGCAGCAGCTCGTTCTGGGTGGCGCAGGGCAGAGCCACGTCACACTTCACGCTCCATACGCCCTTGCCCTCGTGGTAGACGGCATTGGGACGGGCCTTGGCGTACTCGGTGAGCCGGGCGCGCCTTACTTCCTTCACGTCCTTCAGCACCGCCACGTCGATGCCGTCGGGATCGTAAATCCAGCCGGTGGAGTCGGAGCAGGTCACGGGCTTGGCGCCCAGCTGCCAGGCCTTTTCAATGGCGTAGGTGGCTACGTTGCCGGCGCCGGAGACAACCACGGTCTTCCCCTCCAGGGACTTGCCGTTGCACTTGAGCATTTCCTCGGTCAGGTACAGCAGGCCGTAGCCGGTGGCCTGGGTTCTGGCCAGGGAGCCGCCGTAGGTCAGACCCTTGCCGGTGAGCACGCCCTCGTATAGGTTGCGGATGCGCTTGTATTGTCCGAACAGGTAGCCGATCTCCCGGCCGCCCACACCGATATCGCCGGCGGGTACGTCGGTGTCGGCGCCGATGTACTTATACAGCTCGGTCATGAAGCTCTGGCAGAAGGCCATCACTTCCCGGTCGGACTTGCCCTTGGGGTCGAAGTCGCTGCCACCCTTGCCGCCGCCGATGGGCAGGCCGGTGAGGGAGTTCTTGAACACCTGCTCAAAACCCAGGAACTTGATGACGCTCAGGTTGACGCTGGGATGGAACCGCAGGCCGCCCTTATAAGGACCGATGGCGCTGTTGAACTGCACCCGGTAGCCGGTGTTCACCTGAATCTGGCCCTTGTTGTCCACCCAGGGTACCCGGAACATCACGGCCCGCTCGGGGGTGGTCAGCCGCTCCAGCAGGGCGTTGCGCCGGTAGGCGTCCTCATTCTTTTCAATCACCACCCGCAGGGATTCCAGGACTTCATAAACAGCCTGGTTGAATTCGGGCTGGTCGGGATTCTGCTTCTTGACCCGTGCGAGGGCCTCGTCTACATAGCTCATATCGATCCTCCGTTGCTTGTTAGTGTGGGATGTGTACGATTCTACCAGAACTGGGAGAGAATTACAAGAGGGAAATGCAATTTTTTTCTTTGCCAGTTGCAAAAACAAAGAAAAAACGCCGATTTTCACAATCGGCGTTGGGATAACGAAAGACGGAATTGTGGAAATTTCATCTGGCCCGGGGTAAAATCTCCTTTTGCACCACTTCTGCCAGCACCTCCAGCTCCTGGGGCGTGGTATCCCGGCACAGGGAAATCCGGAAGGAGCCGTCAATCCGCTCCGGGGACAGGCCCATGGCGGTGAGAACATGACTGCGATGCCCCCGGGCGCAGGCGCTGCCTGCGCTGACGCAGATTCCTGCGTCCTGGAGAATGTTGATGCTGTTCTGGGTGGGAACCCCGGGGATGCTGATGCTGAGAATGTGGGGAGCGTCATGGCAGCCGTTGATTTCCACACCCTTCACAGTCTCCAGCTTTGCGCAGAGGCCTTCCAGCAGCTCTTTTTCCCGGGCGGCATCCTCCCGGAAGGTGGAGGCTATGGCGGCGCAGGCGGCGGCGAAGCCGAAGATTGCAGGCGTTCCTTCCGTGCCGCTGCGCAGACCGCTTTCCTGCCTGCCCCCCAGCATCAGGGGTGGGAAGGATTTCAGCCGGGGGCTGATATACAGCGCCCCCGCACCCTTGGGTCCATGCACCTTGTGGGAGGAGACGGTAATCAGGTCCGCTCCCAGGGTCTTGGCGGAGAAGGGCACCTTCAGGAAACCCTGGACGGCATCGGTGTGAAAAATAGCATCGGGGCAGACCTTGTGGGTCAGCTTGGCCATGGCGCTGATGGGCATCACGGAGCCTACCTCATTGTTCACCATCATAATGGAGACCAGAATGGTGTCCTTGCGAAGGGCTGCCTTCAGGGCATCCAGGGAAATCCTCCCGTCCGGGTCCGGCGGAAGGTAGGTGACGGTGAAGCCCTGCGCTTCCAGATCCTTCATGCAGTGGAGAATGGCATGGTGCTCCACAGCCGTGGTGATGATGTGCCTGCCTCGCTTGCCCAGACGCTTGACGGTGCCGAAGACGGCCCAGTTGTCCGCCTCGGTTCCCCCGGAGGTGAAGAACACCCGGTCCGGCTCTGCGCCCAGGGCGGCGGCGACCTGGGTGCGGGCGGTACGCAGGGCGTGGGCGGCATCAATGCCGAAGGCATATAGGGCGCTGGGGTTGCCCCAGCAGCGGGTCATGGCGTTGGTCACGGCCTCTACCGCCTGGGGGCAGGGCTGGGTGGTGGCGGAATTGTCTAAATAAATCATGATCTTCCTTCTTTATATTACAGTGGTTACTTTCCGACACAGAACCGCTCAAAAATCCGGGCGGTGATGTCCTCCCGAACGGTAGCTCCGGTGACCTCGCCCATGGCTTCCATGGCCTCTTCCACATCGGTGAGAACCGCATCGGGGGTTTGCCCCAGCTGAAGTCCCCGGAGGCACCGCAGCAGTGCCTCATAGGACCGTCGGCAGGCGTCATATTGCCGGGCGTTGGTGAGAATGGAGCCGTCACAGGGGGCCTGCCCCGCAAACATCGCCTCCACCATATCCGCCAGTTGGTCCAGTCCCTGCCCGGTTTTGGCGCAGATGGAAATTACCGCCATAAAGGGCAGGTCGCTGGGGTCCACCCGGGCGCCCAGGTCGGATTTGTTCACCAGGGCGATGGCGTTTTCATGGTTCAGGCACAGGTCGATGATGTCCTGATCCTCCTGGGTCAGGGGCTGGGAGCCGTCGCAGACGAAGAGCACCAGGTCGGCGTTTTCCATGGCCTCCCGAGAGCGCTGCACACCCATGGCCTCCACGGTATCGGCGGTTTCCCGGATGCCCGCAGTATCAATGAGCCGCAGCCGGGTGGCGCCCAGCATAACGCTCTCCTCCACGGTGTCCCGGGTGGTGCCGGGGATATCGGTGACGATGACCCGGTCATAGCCCGCCAGGGCGTTGAGTAGGCTGGATTTTCCAACGTTGGGCTTGCCCACAATGGCGGCGGCTACGCCCTGCCGGAGAATCCGCCCCTGGCCGTAGGTTTGCAGCAGGGCATACAGGGCCTTGGCGTGGCTGCGGAGCATGGAGGCATAGGAATCCAGGGCGAAATCCTCAATATCCTCGTCGGGATAATCCAGAACCGCATGGAAATGGCTGCACAGATTGGTCAGGTCGTCGTAAATGGGGGCCAGCTTTTTCTGCAGCACACCGCCCACCTGACCGGCGGCGTTGGCAGCGGCATCTGCGGTATCTGCCTCGATCAGGTCGATGACCGCTTCCGCCTGGGTCAGGTCCAATTTTCCGTTGAGGAACGCCCGCTTGGTGTATTCTCCCCGCTTGGCGGGCAGGGCTCCGGCCCGGTACAGGGCATCCAGCCCGGCGGCCAGCACGGCGGGGGAGCCGTGGCAGTGAAATTCCACCGTGTCCTCTCCGGTGTAGCTGTGGGGATTCCGGCTGACCACCGCCATGCACTGGTCAATCACCCGTTCCTGCCTGTCCCGCAGAACACCCAGCACCAGCTTTCGATCCGGAATATCCAGGAGGGACTTCCCGCTCTGGGCGGTAAATACCCGGTCGGCGACGGTGATGCAGTCATCCCCGGACAGACGGATAATGCCGATGGCGCTGATCTGACTGCCGGTGGAAACTGCCGCAATGGTATGAGACATGAAAAGACTCCTTATCTGACAGATGAAAAAATGTCCCGCTTATGCGTCCAGAAACGCCAGGGGGTCGCCTTCGCAGGCGATGAAGTGCATCAGCATATAGGCGCACATGATGGCCACGTGCTCCTCCCGCAGAATCCGGCGGCATTCCGCCCGGTCGGCAATGACAACCTGGATGTCCTCCGACTCCTCCTGATGCAGGGTGGTGGCATCTCCGGAGCAGTAGCCATAGACCGTGGCGCAGCTCTCGTCGGTCATGCCCACGGTGGTGTAAAAGGGGCGGGAATAGCTGCCGCCCTCTTTTGGGGTGAAGGTCAGCCCGGTTTCCTCATACATTTCCCGAATCCCCGCTGCCAGCATATCCTCCCCTTCCTCCACCAGTCCGGCAGGGAATTCGTAGACATAGTCTCCCAGGGGATAGCGGAACTGCCGGATTAGGACAATGTGGTCCTTCTGCGCTCCGTAGACGCCGTAGAGAATCACGCCGTCCGGCTTGTATTCTCGGCTGACAGCCTTTAGCTGGTCGATCCCCTTGGCCCGGGACGCCACATAGTAGGGGCCTACCCGCCCGCTGCGGCGGACAGCCTGAAATTCATAGAGGTTCAGAAAACGGTTGTCCGTCTGCTGCTGAATTTCCTGGATTCTGTACATAGCTGCCTCCTATACAATAATAATACTGCATTATAGCAGTTTGGGATAAAAAAAGCAATAACCGGGGATACTTCCCGGGAGGTGACATACATGACGGACCAAGAAATTCGCAGCCGGTTCCAGGGAGCCGGAGATTTTATTGCCCGGGAGCTGAACTGCCGGGGAATTACGCTGTATGCCTACGCCATAGATGGGCTGGTATCCGGGGCGGATATGTCGGAGTTTGTGCTCCAGCCCATCGCCCGGAATCTGACAGGAGATACAGTGCAGACCCTGTATCAGGCGGCACGGAACGGGCAGGTTTACAACAGCGTGGCCGATGTCTGCGCCGACGTGGATACGGTGGTATCCAAGCTGGTGAACGGGTTCTGTGTGGTGCTGTTTCCGGAAGCGGGGGCGATTGCATTTGAGGTGAAAACCGGTGTCAGCCGGGGACCCTCCGCACCGGAGGTAGAGAATACCATCAAGGGCCCCAAGGATGCCTTCGTGGAGACCATCCGGGTGAACACCAGTCTGCTGCGGCGGCACCTGCGTACACCGGACCTGCGCATCTGGGGCACCACCGTGGGCAGAAGAAGCCTGACCAATGTGGCCGTGGTCTGGATTGAGGGCATTACCAACCGTCAGCTGGTGGAGCGAATGCAGCGCCGGCTGAATTCCATTGATATTGACGGCCTGGTGTCCCCGGCGGCGGTGGAAGAATACATTACCGGCTCCCGGCTGACCGCCTTTCCCCTGCTGCAATACACGGAACGTCCGGACCGATTCGCGCAGGGACTGCTGGACGGCCGGGTGGGGCTGATTGTGGACGGCCTTCCGCTGGCGTACCTGGCCCCGGCGGATTTGGGATATTTGATGGAAAGCTCTGAGGACAGAAGCCGGGATTTTATTACGGCATCCTGCATCCGGGTGCTCCGCTACGGCGCACTGCTGACAGGGCTGATTCTGCCGGGCCTGTATATCGCTATGGTGAAGTTCCATCAGAACTGGATACCGCCCCAGCTGCTGGAAATCATCCTGAACAGCAAACAGGGGGTGCCGTTTACCACGGCGGCGGAGGTGCTGGGTCTGCTGGTGGCCTATGAGCTGCTCCAGGAGTCCGGTATCCATCTGCCCCAGGCAATCGGCCAGTCGGTATCGACAATCGGCGGTATTTTGGTGGGCACTGCGGCGGTTGAGGCGGGACTGCTGTCTCCCATGGTCCTGATTGTGGTCAGTGTGGCGGGGGTCTGCGGCTTCGTGCTGCCCAACCGGGACCTGGCGGAGGGAATCCGGGTGTGGCGGTTTGCCCTGGGAGTGATTGCATCCTTCTTTGGAATCTGGGGAATGGGAATCGGTCTGGCCGTGCTGCTGCTGCATCTTGCCACCCTGAAATGTCTGGGGGTCCGGTTCCTGACACCGTATCCCGGTGGACGGGGGCTGCTGCGCAGACGGCTGAAGCATCAGAAGCGCCGAGACCCCAGGCTTCATCCGGAGGATTCCACCAATCAAAAATAATCTGTCGAAACCGGGAAAAAGGGGCTTGACAAAGCCAGTGGGGTGTGGTAGTATATGCAAGCTGTCCGCGAGGGCAGCGAAACCCCTCAGAGAAATTTGAAAAAACTTGAAAAAAGTTCTTGACAAACGGAACTGAGCGTGGTAAAATGAGC
>CALXFW010000083.1 GCA_944387685.1 uncultured Oscillospiraceae bacterium | reverse complement strand
TATATGTCCGCCCAGAAGCTGGTGCAGAACTCCCTGGAGCACGGCTATCTGGTGGGCTCCCGTGGCTCCGTAGGCTCTTCCATCGTGGCCTATATGTCCGGCATCACGGAGGTCAACTCCTTCCCGCCCCATTACCGCTGCCCCAACCCCGAATGCAAGCATACGGTGCTGGACGTGCCCAAGGGCTACAACTGCGGCGCGGACCTGCCAGATGCGGTGTGCCCCAAGTGCGGCACGAAAATGGAGAAGGACGGCTTCAACATCCCCTTTGAAACCTTCCTGGGCTTCGGCGGCGACAAGGTGCCGGATATCGACCTGAACTTCTCCGGCGAATATCAGGCGAAAGCCCACGCCTACTGCATCGAAATGTTCGGAAAATCCCATGTGTTCCGGGCGGGCACCGTGGGAACCGTGGCGGAAAAAACCGCCTTCGGCTATGTCAAGAAGTATCTGTCCGAGCGGGGCAAGACCGCCAGCCGGGCAGAGGAAGCCCGGCTGGCTGCCGGCTGCGTGGGAGTGCGCCGGACCACCGGACAGCACCCCGGCGGCCTGGTGGTCATTCCCCAGGAGAATGAAATCTGGGATTTCTGCCCGGTGCAGCACCCGGCGGACGACCCCAATTCCGACCAGATCACCACCCATTTTGAATACCACTCCATGGAGGAGAACCTGCTGAAGCTGGATATGCTGGGCCACGATGACCCCACCATGATCCGGATGATGGAGGACATGACCGGGGTGGACGCCAAGACCATCCCCCTGGATGACAAGGACACCATGTCCATTTTCACCTCCTCCAAGGTCCTGGGCTATGAGGACGACAAGATTCTCGGGCCCACCGGGGCGGTGGCCATTCCGGAGTTCAACACCCGGTTCACCCGGGGGATGCTGCTGGACACCATGCCCACCCGGTTCGATACCCTGGTGCGGCTGTCCGGATTCTCCCACGGCACCGATGTGTGGCTGGGCAACGCCAAGGACCTGATTACCTCCAAAACCGCCACCGTTGACGGCACCATCGGCTGCCGGGACGACATCATGGTGTACCTCATCTCCTGCGGAATGCCGGAAAAACGGTCCTTCAAGATTATGGAGTCCGTCCGAAAGGGCAGAGGCCTGCCGGAAGGGGCGGAGGAGGAGATGATTGCAGCCGGGGTACCGGACTGGTACATCGGCTCCTGCAAGAAAATCAAGTACCTCTTCCCCAAGGCCCACGCCGTGGCCTATGTTATGATGGCCTTCCGGATTGCCTGGTTCAAGGTGCATCACCCCCTGCCATTCTACGCCGCCTATTTCTACCGCCGCAGCCAGAAGGGCGGCTTCGACGCAGTGCTCATGACCCACGGCATCGATACGGTGGTAGCCAACATCAACGCCATTGAGAAAAACGAGGACGCCACCGCCAAGGACGAGGACCTGCTCACCACCCTAGAAGTGGCCTACGAGTACTACCTCCGGGGCTTTGAGTTCCTGCCCATCAGCATTTATGACAGCCACGCCACCAGATTCGTCATCAAGGACGGCAAGCTGCTGCCCCCCTTCGTAGCCATCTCCGGACTGGGAGAGAGCGCTGCCTGGGACCTGATGGAAGGGCGCAAGGACAAGACCTTCCTCTCCGTGGAGGAGGTGGCGGCGGCCTGCCCCAAGGTTTCCAAAACCCACATGCAGATGCTGAAGGAAGCGGGGGCCTTCGGCGAGCTTCCCGATACCAGCCAGGTCAGCTTCTTCTGAAACACCGGCAGGGCCGCACGTGCGCGCCCTGCCGGAACTTTTTTGCATGATGATGAAGTTGCCCTTGCATTTTCTTCCCCGGTTTAGTATGATAAGGAGCATCTAGGCAGAAAGAGAGGCGGATTTTATGACCCTGACCGAAATCGTAAAATTTCTCAATGACATTGCCTGGGGACCCTGGATGCTCCTGCTGCTGGTGGGCACCGGTGTTTACCTCAGTGCCCGGGTGGGCTTTATTCAGTTCCACAAGTTCGGCTATGCCATGAAGAATACCATCGGCAAGGTGTTCCACAAACAGGAGGCGGGCAAGGGAGAGGTGACCCCCTTCCAGGCGGTAACCACGGCTCTGGCAGCCACGGTGGGTACCGGCAACATCGCCGGCGTCACCGGGGCTATCACCGTGGGCGGACCGGGGGCGGTGTTCTGGATGTGGATTTCCGCCCTGTTTGGCATGGTGACCAAGTATGCCGAGGTGGTGCTGGCGGTTCGTTACCGGGAGCGCAACGACAAGGGCGACTATGTGGGCGGCCCCATGTACTACATCAAAAACGGCCTGGGGCAGAAGTGGTATCCATTGGCAGTGATTTTCAGCCTGCTGGGCGCCGTGGCGGCCTTCGGCATCGGCAACATGACCCAGGTCAACACCATTGCCAGCTCCATCAACACCACCATTGACGCCTTCGGAGGAAATACCGCCGGAGCCACGCTGCAGATGTTCGGCCAGACGGTGCCGGTGTCCAGCCTGGTGGTGGGAATGCTGGTGGCGGTGATTGTGGCCATGGTGCTCTTCGGGGGCATCAAGCGCATCGGCTCCGTGACGGAAAAGCTGGTGCCCTTTATGGCGGCGGTCTATATTGTCTGCGCACTGTGTGTGCTCCTTGCCAATCTGAGCAGCGTGGGAAAAGTCTTCTCTATGATTTTTCAGGGGGCCTTCAATGCCCAGGCGGCTCTGGGCGGGGCCTTTGGCATTACCCTGATGACCACCATCCAGAAGGGCGTGGGCCGGGGGGTGTTCTCCAACGAGGCCGGCCTGGGCTCCGCTCCCATGGCTCATGCCGCCAGCTCGGAGATAGACCCGGTGAAGCAGGGCCTGTACGGAATCTTTGAAGTGTTCATGGACACCATCGTGATCTGCACCCTGACGGCGCTGACTTTGCTGTGCGGCGTGGAGAGCGGTGTGGCGGTCACCTGGGGAGAGAGCGCCGGGGCGGAGCTGATCAGCGCCAGCTTCTCCACGGTATTCGGGCCGCAGCTGGGGGCGCTGATTATCGCCATCGGCATCGGTCTGTTTGCCCTGTCCACCATTTTGTCCTGGTCCCTGTATGGTTCCCGGTGCTTTGAGTTCCTGGCGGGAACCCGGTATGTGGTGGTGTACCAGATTCTGTTTGTGGCGGCGGTGGTGATCGGCGCTACCCTGGAACTGGAACTGGT
>CALXFW010000082.1 GCA_944387685.1 uncultured Oscillospiraceae bacterium | reverse complement strand
ACAGTGTATGCCCCGGGCAGCGCAGATATGCGAACCCCCCACCGCTGCAGGCGGTGGGGGGTGGAAAGTGGAATCAGCGGCTGCCCTTGTCGTAGGGAATGCCCTCGGCCTTGGGGGCCCGGGACTTCTTGGACGTGAAGGCCAGCACCGCCAGGGTAACCAGATAGGGAAGCATCCGGTACAGGTGGGAGCTGATGCCCAGCTCCGCCAGCAGATACACCCCGTCCCCGTTGATATCCAGGGAGCTGTAGGCGGCGGCAATGCACTTGAACAGGCCGAACAGCAGGGAAGCGCCGGCAATGTTCAGAGGCTTCCAGTTGCCGAAGATCATAACCGCCAGGGCCAGGAAGCCGAAGCCTGCCACATCGCCGTTGGCGGTGCAGTTGGCGGTGGTCAGGGCGTAGACAAAGCCGCCCATGCCCGCCAGGGCGCCGGAAATGGTGGTGCCGGCGTAGCGCATCTTATAGACGTTGATGCCCAGGCTGTCCGCTGCCTGAGGATTCTCGCCGCAGGAGCGCAGCCGCAGGCCAAAGCGGGTCTTGTAGAGGATGACCGACAGCACAATGAAGATCAGGATGCAGATATAGGTGGCCAGATACACCTTGTTCAGGAAGGTCTCTCCCAGGAAGCCGATATCCGTGGACTTGTCGATGCCGAAGGTGGATTTCTTCAGCATGAACCAGGAGGCGGCGTCGCCGGTGGACATCATCAGGGTATTCTGGTTCACCAGCACCCGGATCAGGAACAGCACCAGCGCCGGGGCCATCAGGTTCAGAGCGGTGCCGCCGATGGTCTGGTCCGCCCGCAGATTAATGGAGGCGAAGCTCAGCAGCAGGGAGAAAATGGCGCCCATCAGAGCCGAAGCGGCCATGGCCATCAGCTCCAGCCCCTGGAGGGTCAGCCAGTCACCGGAGCGGGCGGCGCTGGTAAAGACGTCAAATCCCTGCATGGCGTGGACGAAATACACGCCGATGAAGGCTCCGAAAATCATAATGCCTTCCAGGGCCAGGTTGATGATGCCGCTGCGCTCGGCGAACACGCCGGCAAGGGCCACGATCATCAAGGGAACCGCGTAGAGCATGGTCTGCTGAATCAGAAACGTCATGCCTGCTCCCCTCCTTTCTTTTCGGCATCCCCTTGGGTGGGTTTGTCCTCCGGTTTGGGTTCGGCATTTACATTCTCAGCGCCCACCTTCTGCTTGCGGGTGAGCAGCATCCGGATTACCAGGGAGAAGGCGCTCAGGTACACAATCACCGCGATGATCACGTCGGTGATGTATTCGTTGTAGGCGGTGTAGCCGGTGAGCTGCTGACCCACAATATCCAGCATGGCCATGAAGATTGCAGTAAACACAACGCCGATGGGATTGTTCACCGCCAGCAGAGCCACGGGGATGCCGTTGAAGCCGGTGGCGGGCAGGGACTGGTAGGTGGACCAGTAGAACTCCGTATTGCCGGAGAGCCAGTACAGAGCTGCGCCGCCTGCGGACAGAGCGCCGGCAATGGCCATGGACAGCACGATATTGCGCTTGTCGTTGATGCCCGCGTACCGGGCGGCATGGCGGTTGGAGCCGCAGGCCTTGAGCTCATAGCCCAGGGTGGTCTTGTTGATGAGGATATACATGGCAACGGCAATCAGGATGGCGACGAGGATTCCGCCGTTGACCTGGGAGCCGGGGAAGATTTTATCCAGTCCCAGCTTGGCCGTCGCCACACCGTTGAAGGAGGTCTTGTAGATATATCCGGACTTGGTGTTCTCCACCACATTTTTGAAATTGCTCACGTCAAAGGCCCAGGTGACCAGGTTGGCCGCCAGCCAGTTGGTCATGATGCAGGCCAGCACTTCGTTGATGTTCAGGAAGGCCTTCAGCAATCCGGGAATGCACCCCCACAGGGCGCCCGCCAGGCAGCCGCCCAGGAACGCCAGCACCCAGATCAGCCCCGCAGGAACCGTCTCCGAGGGAATGCCCAGGGCAATCACCAGGGAGGCCAGAGTGCCCATCAGATACTGACCCGGCGCGCCGATGTTGAACAGGCCCGTCTTGTAGGCCACGGCCACGGAAAGACCCGTCATCACCAGGGGCGTAGCCCGGAAGAGCATATTGCCCCAGGACTGGGGGTTATAGCCCCAGGACAGATTGCCCGCGGCGTCCCGCCCGGTGGAGAAAATGCCGGCGAAAATCAGCCGCACGCCGTCCCAAATGCCCTTTCCGGTGATGGTGTCCTTGCTCAGGCCTACAATCACCACAATGACAATGCCAACCAGCAGGCCCACCAGAATGGAAATCAGGGAGGCCAGCACCTTCTTGGTGGCCTCTTTTTCATAGATGGTCAACAGGGTGTTTTTCATTGCCGGGTCCCTCCTTTCCCGCTGCGCTTGGCGCCTGCCATATACAGTCCCAGCTCCTGCACCGTGGTGGTCTTGGGGTCCAGTTCGCCCACGATCTCGCCCTCATACATCACCAGGATCCGGTCGGACACGTTCATCACCTCGTCCAGCTCCAGGGACACCAGCAGCACCGCTTTCCCTGCATCCCGCTGGGCCACCAGCTGGGCATGGATATACTCAATGGCGCCCACGTCCAGGCCCCGGGTGGGCTGGACCGCCACCAGCAGGGGACAGCCCCGGTCGATTTCCCGGCCGATGATGGCCTTTTGCTGGTTGCCGCCGGACATACTCCGGGCCAGCGTCACCGGCCCCTGTCCGCTGCGGACGTCATACTGATCGATGATTTTCTGGGCGTAGCCTCGCACCGCATCTCCCTTGATGAAGCCCAGCTTCTGGAACCGGGGCTCCCGGAAGGTCTGAAGCACAATGTTGTTCTCCAGCGTATCGTCCAGCACCAGGCCGTGCTTGTGCCGGTCCTCGGGAATATGGCTCAGACCCGCCTGGCTGCGCTTGTGGACGCTGGCCTTGGAAATGTCCTGACCGCACAGGGTAATGGTTCCGGCGGAAGTTTTCTCCAGGCCGGTCAAGCCGTAGACCAGCTCCGTCTGGCCGTTGCCGTCGATGCCCGCGATGCAGACAATCTCCCCGGCCCGTACCTGGAAGGACACGTCGTGGACGGCGTTCTTCTTGCTGTTTTTGGCGCGGACCGTCATGCCCTGCACGTCCAGAATCACGTCGCCGGGCTTGGCCTCGTCCTTTTCCACCTGCAGCTGCACCGGACGGCCCACCATCATATTGGACAGCTCCTGCTGGTTGGTGTCCTTGATGTCCACGGTACCCACCAGACGGCCTTTGCGCAGAACGGTACACCGGTCCGCCACCGCCATGATCTCGTTGAGCTTGTGGGTGATGAACAGAATGGACTTGCCCTCCTTGGCGAAGCCCCGCATAATCTCCATCAGTTCGTCAATCTCCTGAGGGGTCAGCACTGCGGTGGGTTCGTCAAAGATCAGAATTTCGTTGTCCCGGTAGAGCATCTTCAGAATTTCGGTACGCTGCTGCATACCCACGGTGATGTCCTCTACCTTGGCGT
>CALXFW010000081.1 GCA_944387685.1 uncultured Oscillospiraceae bacterium | reverse complement strand
GAAGTCTGGACCCGGATACCCTTCCTTTTGCCAAGGCGCTGCTGCTGGGGGATACGGATGACCTGAACTACGGTGTGGACACCGCGCTGAAGGTCAGCGGCATCCGCCATGTGGCGGCGGTATCCGGCCTGCACGTCTCCATCCTGGTGGGCCTGCTCACCATGGTGACTTTCCGAAAGCGGTACCTTCTGACACTGGTGGGACTGCCCGTGCTGGCGATATTCGCAGCGGCGGCAGGCTTTACGCCTTCTGTTACCCGGGCATGTATCATGTCTGCTTTGATGCTGCTGGCTCAACTGGGAAACCGGGAATACGACGGCCCAACGGCGCTCAGTGCTGCCTGCCTTCTGATGCTGCTGGCAAATCCTCTGGTGATTACCTCGGTGGGATTCCAGCTGTCTGTATCAAGTGTGGCGGGAATCTTTCTGATTTCTCCCCGGATTCGCGGGTGGCTGCTCAGCCACCTGCGGCAGAAGAAGGCTTGGGAAAAGCGGGCGGCGGGCTGGCTTGCCGGATCGGTGTCCGTTTCCCTGGGAGCGACGGTGATGACCGCACCCCTGTGCGCCGGGTATTTCGGCATGGTCAGCCTGATTGGCCCGCTTACCAATTTGCTCACCCTCTGGTTTGTCTCCCTGATTTTCTACGGCCTGGTGCTCCTGTGCCTGGTCGGAATCTTCTGGCAGACTGCCGCGCTGGCCCTTTCCTGGGCGCTGAATCCGGCGATCCGCCTGATTTTTTGGGCGGCCAAAACCCTCAGCGGATTTCCCCTGGCAGCTGTGTATACCAGAAGTCCCTATGTTGTGGGGTGGCTGCTCTTTGCATACCTTTTGCTGGCTGTATTTCTTCTGAGCCGGAACCGAAGGCCAGGGGTGATGTCTGGCTGCGCCGTCGTGGGACTGTGCTGCGCACTGCTGGCTTCCTGGGCGGAACCTCTGATGGACGGGACTCGTCTGACGGTCCTGGATGTGGGACAGGGGCAGTGTATTCTGCTGCAAAGCCATGGCAGGACGTTTATGGTGGACTGCGGCGGAGATACGGATGACGGCGCCGCAGATGCCGCTGCCTCGGCTCTGCTCAGCCAGGGGATTTCCCGTCTGGACGGCCTGATTCTGACCCATTTCGACCGGGACCACGCCGGAGGGGTGGACAATCTGCTCAGCCGGGTTCGGACGGATTTGTTGATTCTCCCGGCGGTGGAGTCGGGGCTGGCAGACAGGGAGGATACCCAAGTGCTGTTCGCCTCTCAGGAGCTTTCCCTGTCCCTGCCCGGAGGGACGATCACCATTTATCCGCCCCTGTACCCGGGTGACGGCAACGAAACCAGTTTATGCGTCTTGTTTGATTCGGAAAACTGTGATATACTCATTACCGGAGACCGGGACGGATTCGGGGAGCGGTCCCTGCTGCGCAACGCCCAGATTCCCCAGGTGGACATACTCATTGCCGGCCACCACGGGTCGAAGAATGCAACCTGCGAGGAATTGCTCCAGGCAGTGCGCCCGAAGCTTGTGTGCATCAGTGTTGGCCGGGATAACCCCTATGGACATCCGGCTCCGGAGCTGCTCCAGCGGCTGGAAGCGTTCGGCTGTCAGGTCTATCGGACGGATGTGCACGGCGATATTCTTTACAGGAGGTGAACCCATGGCAAAAAAAACCGATACCGGAACCGCACTTCAGGAATTGAAGCAGGCGCTGAAATCCAAACAGGTGGGGCGGCTGTATGTGTTCCATGGGGAGGAGACCTTCCTGTTGTACCACTATCTGGGGCAGATCAAGAAGCTGCTGCTGGATGAACTGACGGAGTCATTCAACTTCCATCAGCTGAACAACGAGACCTTTGACCTGCAGACCTTTGCCGATGCGGTGGAGAACCTGCCCATGATGGCAGACAAGACCCTGATTGTGGTGGATGAGGTGGATTTTTTCAAATTCCATGAGTCCGACCGGAACAAAATGACCCAGATTCTGGAGGATATTCCGGACTACTGCACGGTGATCTTCACCTACACCGCCGCTCCCTGGAAGCCGGACAAGCGGCTGAAGAAGCTGTGGGAGGCGCTGGAGCGAAACGGGCAGGTGGTGGAATTTGCCAAGCAGAATCAGCGGGATTTGATTGCCTGGATATCCCGGCACTTTGCTGCCCGGAAAAAGCGGATTTCCAACGATTTGTGCGCCTACCTGATTGACATTACCGGCGGGACCATGACCGCCCTCAGCGGCGAGATTGACAAAATCTGCGCCTACTCCGGCACGGAGGAAATTCATAAATCCGACATTGACGCAGTGACGGAGCCGGTGCTGGATGCGGTGGTGTTCCAGATGACGGACCTGCTCAGTGCGGGACGGTATGACCAGGCCCTGCTGAAGCTGCAGCAGCTGCTGAAAATGCAGCAGGAGCCCCTGGCCATTCTGGGAGCGGTGGGAGCGCACTTTCGCCGGCTCGGCACAGCCCGGACCCTGCTGGACCGGGGAAAAACTGCCGCAGAGCTGCAGAGACTCTGCGCAATCCCGGACTATCCCGCCCGGAAGACTATGGAGGCTGCCCGACGCTTTTCCCCGTCCTTCTGCGCCAAGGCGGCAGACTGGATCGTGGAAACGGACTACCGGATGAAAACCTCCTTTGACGACAGCGAACGCCTCCTGGAACTGCTGATTCTACGACTGGCGCAGGAGGCAAAGTATGGTTAAAATCAAGGAGGCCATCGTGGTGGAGGGCCGCTACGACAAAAACACCCTGGCTCAAATTGTGGATGCGCCCATTCTGGAGACTGCCGGCTTCGGGATATTTCAGAACCGGGAACAGATGGACCTGCTGCGCCGGGTGGCCCGGGAGCGGGGGCTGATTGTGCTGACGGACTCCGATGGGGCGGGATTTGTCATCCGAAACCGGATCAAAAGCGCCATCCCCGCCTCTCAGCTGAAACACGCCTATATCCCGGATATTCCCGGAAAGGAGAAACGGAAATCCGCTCCTGGGAAAGAAGGCAAGCTGGGTGTGGAGGGTATGTCCCGGGAAATCCTTCTGGAGGCGCTGCGCCGGGCGGGTGCGACCATGGAGGAAGGGGACGGCAGTTCCCCCAAGGGCATTACCAAGCAGGACCTGATGGAGCTGGGGCTTTCCGGCGGGGAGAATGCCAGCCTGCTGCGGGCCAGCCTGCTGAAGGCCTGCCGTCTGCCGGAGCACATGAGCGCAAACGCCATGCTCCAGGCCTTGAATTTGCTCTACACCCGGGAGGAGCTGGAGGAAATCCTGGCCGGGCTGTAGAACGGGAGAACAGATATGGTTGATATACAGGTAACGAACTTAACAAAATTCTTTGTCATCGGAGAATATCTTCTGGACGGCCTGAGCTTTGAGATTCAGGAGGGGGAGCGGGTGGCGATACTGGGCCGAAACGGCTGCGGCAAAACCACCCTGTTCAACATTCTCACGGGACAAATGGACTATGACGGGGGAGAGGTGTACGTCAACCCCAACAAGCGCCTGGGCCTGATTTCCCAGATTCCCCACTTTCCCGAGGGCTATACGGTGGAGGATGTGCTCCGCTCCGCTTATGCGGAACTTCTGTCGGACCGAAGAAAGATGGAGCAGCTGGAAAAGCAGATGGCATCCGGCGCGACGGAGGAGCAGCTGCGGGAGTATGACCGCCTGTCCAACCGGTTCCAGTCCGGCGGCGGCTATGAGATGGATGTGGAGGTGGATAAGATCTGCAACGGCCTGGGAATCTCCCAGGAGCAGCGTGAACAGACCTTTTCCAGCCTCTCCGGAGGGGAAAAGACCCGGGTGAACCTGGCCCGCCTGCTGTTGGAAAAGACGGATATTCTTCTGCTGGACGAGCCTACCAACCACCTGGACCTGAACAGCGTGGAGTGGCTGGAGCAATATATTCGGGGATTCAAGGGCACGGTTTTGGCCATCTCCCACGACCGGTATTTCATTGACCAGATTGCCCAGCGAGTCATTGAAATTTCCCAGGGCCATGCGGAGTTCTATTCCGGCAATTACTCCTTCTATATGGATGAAAAGCAGGCGCGGTTCGACCTGCAAATGAAGCAGTATCAGCAGGAGCAGGCCAAGCTGAAGCAGCTGGGCTACACTGTGGAACGGATGAAGGGCTGGGGCATCAACAACCGGACACTCTACCGCCGGGCCATGTCCATCCAGCACCGGATGGAACGGATCCGAAAGACAGAAAAACCCCAGAAAGAACGGACCATGAAAGCGTCCTTTGGAGAAAAAGATTTTTCCGGAGATGTGGTATTCAAAATGAAAGGGGTCTCCAAATCCTTTGGAGACCGGGTGCTGTTTTCCGATGTGAACCTGAATGTGGAGGCAGGGGAGCGGATTGCCCTGCTGGGGGATAACGGCACCGGAAAATCCACCTTTATCAAATGCCTGCTGGGGGAGGAGGACTGCACCGGAAAAATCCAGTTCGGACCTACGGTCAAATGGGGATATCTTCCTCAGATCATTCATTTCGACCACCCGGAGCGCAGCCTTTACGACACTATGCTCTATGAGAAAAACTGTACCCCACAGGCCGCCCGTGACCGCCTGGGCGCATTTCTGTTCCAGGGTGAGGATGTATTCAAGCAGGTGCAGAATCTCTCCGGCGGCGAGCAGTCCCGGCTGAGACTGTGTATGCTGATGGATGAGAAAATCAACCTGCTGATTCTGGACGAACCCACCAACCATCTGGACATTGCTTCCCGGGAGTGGGTGGAGGCGGCCATAGAGGAATTTGAAGGCGTTCTGCTGTTTGTATCCCATGACCGGTACTTTATTGAAAAATTTGCCGAACGAATCTGGCTGCTGGAGGACGGCACCATCCGGGATTTTCCCTGCGGATATGCCAAGTATCGCTCCATTCTGGCCCATGAGGCGGCGGCAAAGCCCGCGGCTGCTCCTGCACCGAAACCGAAGAAGGAAAAGCCCAAGGGAGGCACCAAGGAGACGGAAAAGCTGGTTCGCCGGCTGGAGCGGGAGATTGAGAAGCAGGAGGGCCTGATAGCCCAGCTTGATGCCAGAATTGAGGCTTCTGCCGCAGACTATCAGCAGCTGACTCAGGTGCTGGAGGAGAAGGAAGCGGCGGAAGCGGTACTGATGGAACTGATGGAGCAGTGGGAAGCTGCCCAGGAATAGAAGGAGCATACTATGAGCAAGAAGAAAACTTACCCTCCCAAGGAATTTGTCTGGACACTGGAGCTGGACGGAGAGGAGAAAATCTGGAAATGCCTGGTCAAGGAAACGGAATGCGTGACCTTTGAAGGGGATGTGGAGAAAAAGCATCTGAAGATTATGAATCCCCTGCGCAAGCAGAAGGTGCTTCAGATCGATACCACCACCACGGTCTATGGCAAGCCCACGCCCTTCCAGCTGGAAAATGGTGTCCCCTATATCCAAATCGATGGCAAGTGGATTAAATCCGATACCACCATGCAGGACCGGTTGGATGCAACGGTGAGAATGCACAAGCGCAATTCCTATTGGCAGATTGCCGGCGGATTGGCCTTTTATGCGGTTGCGCTTGGCAAGCGGCTGATTACCGGAGAACTGGGGGAGTGGTGGATGCTGAATGTGTTCGGCACCTTCTGCATCCTCAGCGCGGTTATGCTCCGTGTGCGGCTTCGCAATGAGCTGATGGCCTTCCAGCAGGCCCAGGAAGAAGAGCGGGCCCGGAAGGAAGCGGCAAAGCAGGCGCGGGACTCCGGTTCCCAGGCTTGACAGTGGGGCAGGAAGTGCCTATAATGGTCTGAGGTATTTAGAAAACAAAGTTGGTCAATCCGACATGAAGGAGCGAAATTGCATGAGTTCTTGTAACGGAAACTGTTCCAGCTGCGGCAGCACCTCCTGCGGCGACCGGAAAGCGGAGAGCCTGCTGGAGACGCTGAACCCCAAATCCACGGTGAAAAAGGTCATTGCGGTGGTATCCGGTAAGGGCGGCGTAGGCAAGTCCACTGTGACGGCTATGCTGGCAGTGGCTATGGCCCGGCAGGGCAAGCGGGTGGCTGTTCTGGATGCGGATATCACCGGCCCCTCTGCGCCCACGGCGTTCGGCGTTACCGAGTGCCAGGGTGCCAATGAGGACGGTCTGTATCCCGCATTGACCCGCAGCGGTATCCAGGTGATGTCTATCAATCTGCTGCTGGACAATCCCGCTGATCCTGTGGTGTGGCGGGGCCCGGTGATTGCCGGTGCTGTGAAGCAGTTCTGGACCGATGTGATCTGGGAAGACGTGGACTATATGTTTGTGGATATGCCTCCCGGAACGGGCGACGTGCCCCTGACCGTGTTCCAGAGCCTGCCGGTGAATGGGATAGTGATTGTCACCAGCCCCCAGGATCTGGTGTCCATGATTGTATCCAAGGCTGTGAAAATGGCCAATATGATGCACATCCCGGTGCTGGGCCTGGTGGAGAATTACGCCTACCTGCGCTGCCCGGACTGCGGCAGAGAGATTCAGGTGTTCGGCAAGTCCCACCTGGAGCAGATTGCCTCTCAGTTCCAGCTTCCGGTTTTGGCAAGGCTTCCTATTGACCCCGCCGTGGCGGAAGCCTATGACAGCGGCCTGATGGAGACTGTGAACACCGATGCGCTGAAGGACGCGGTATCTGCCATCGAAAATGCGTAACAAAAAACACACAATCTTCACCCAGCGGAAGATTGTGTGTTTTTCTCTATTCCTGAGACAGAACAGCCTGCTCGTCCAACAAACCCAGATCCAGTTTCCAGCGCAGGACCCGGCTTGCGGCAGCATTCAGAGTGTCCAGGTCAATTCGCCCGGACATCACCGCCTCCCAGACAGCCTGATATTGCTCAGCGTAATCCGTGGAGCAGAGCATATCATTTCCTGCCAGTACAGCCAAAACAGCGGCTTCTCCGGCGCCGTATTGGTCGGTAATGGCCTGCATCACCAGGTCATCGGTGAGAATCACGCCGTCAAACCCCATTTCTTCCCGGAGATACCGATGGACGTCAGGGGAGAGGGAGGCGGGCATGGATTCATCCAGAGCTTCCACAATGGTATGGCTTACCAAAATGGCTCCGCAGCCCGCCTGAATGCCGGCAGAGAAGGGAACCAAATCCCAGGAAGCCAACTCTTCCAGAGACCGGCTGTCCACGGCGATTCCGGTGTGGGTATCGCTGTTGTTGCCATAACCGGGGAAGTGCTTCAGAACGCTGCCAATTCCCTCCGCCGACATAACGGCTACCATTTCCGACACAAACTGGGCGGTAATATCAGCATCCTGACCCAGGGAGCGCTGGTACATGAACGCATCCGGGTCCTGAGAAATGTCGCACACCGGCGCGAGATTCACGTTAATTCCCAAGTTACGCAGCAGCTGGCATTTTTCCGTTTCCGTGGCCAAAACCTGCTCCATTCCCCCCTGGGCATAGCAGGAGCGGGGGGAGAGGAAGGGGGATGCGCGGAAAGCCGGATAACGGCTGATCCGGGTAACGGTGCCGCCCTCTTCATCCACTGCCAGCAGAAGGGGGATGGCGGCGGAATCCTGATAGGAGGCTGCCTTTTCTGCAAAAGACTGGGGTGTTTCATTCTCAAAATCCGCTGCAAACAGCACGAACCCACCCAAATGATAGGTCTGCAGGTCCGCTATGGCGGTGTCTGCATTGCAGCGGGCAAAAAACAGCTGCCCGATGCGCTCTTCCAGAGACATCTGATTCAACAGAAGTCGAACAGGGTCCGGCGCTTCTGTTGGAACCGGTTCCGTGGCCACCACGGCTTCGGCTTCCGTGGTTTCCGGCGGAATGCTCTCAGGCGCGGTGGAGGGTTCCGATGGGGCGGGTGCGGCACAGCCTGCCAGCAGGACAACACAGAGAAAAATGGCGAAAAACCGCATATCATCACCTCCCGGGTATCTTATCACAGGGGAGAGGGAATGTCAATGAATGGAAACCGCCCTCCGGTATGCCGGAGGGCGGTATAGCCTGTTACAGCGTATGTCCAATTAAATACCAAAGAAGCAGCAGCACGATTGCCATGGGAATATAAGCGGTAAGAGCCGCCACACTGATGCAGATCACAGTATAACCGAAGTGTCCCATCAGATACACAATGCAGCACAAAATTGCACTGGTAAACACGGCCTTGCTCAGCTGCTTTCCCACGAAGTTGGAGAAAAAGAAGGTGTACATGGCGCCGAGGAACGGATTGGCAATGGCAATCACAAATCCCAGAACAAGACTGATAATGCCGGACAACAGGGTAATCACCAGAACAATCAGCAGCACCGTGGGCGCGTAGGAAACCAGCAGCTGGGGCATATAGGTGCGGAACAGATACCGTACAACCAGATGCAGGAGCATGGAAGCTGCCACCGAAAGCAGCCGGTACAGGTACCATCCGACAGCTGTTTTTCCCTTGGGAATGAAGCTGTCCAGCAGGTTGACCAGAAAGGCCAGAATAATCAGGGAAAGCACCTCACTGCACAGGGGAAGAAAATCCAAATCACCCAAAGGGTACACAATCAGATGATCCCCGGAAAAAGCTACAAAGGGCAGGGGAGAGAGAAAATCATCCAGATTCCAGGGCCGGAATGTGTACACCGTAACAGTTACTGCATAGATGAACAAAATGCCGATAACGGAGGAGAGGGAATGATTCAGACTGGACCGCTTTCCCAGCACCACCCGGCTCAGAACACCCATAATCAGGGATGCCGCCGCAAAATATAGCAGAAATTGGGCAGAGGCAACAAAGTCGATTTCTGTGGGCAGATAGTCGGAGGTATTTCGGATCATCTGCCGCAGCTCCGGCGGGAAATAGTTCACGGCCCCGGCAATGACGGTGTTCAGATTTTCCGGCATGGTCGGCAGCGTAGTGGGGAGGAAGGTTTCTAAATCCATGGGGAAATCCTTTCATGGGAAGAAATGCCGCCGCCATTTCTGGCGGCGGCACTGCCTACGGGAGTAAAATCAATTACTTGATCTCGGCCTCGGCGCCGGCTTCCTTCAGCTCGGCAACCAGCTTCTCGGCATCTTCCTTGGAGATGGCTTCCTTCAGGGTCTTGGGGCAGTTGTCCACCAGATCCTTGGCGTCCTTCAGGCCCAGGCCGGTAGCGGCACGGACAACCTTGATAACGCCCAGCTTGGAAGCGCCGG
>CALXFW010000080.1 GCA_944387685.1 uncultured Oscillospiraceae bacterium | reverse complement strand
CAAAAACGCTCCAATGAAATGATAACAAAAACCGCTGTAAACCATCAAAAAACGGCTTAAAGCGGTCATTTTTGGCACCCCCGGCTGGGTTCGAACCAGTGGCCTGTCGCTTAGGAGGCGACCGCTCTATCCAACTGAGCTACGGGGGCTTATACAGAAAATATTCAATTTTACAGGGCTCCAGGATTCGAACGATTCGATTTTTAGGAGGCGGACCCTCTATCCTGGTGAGGTACGGGGGCATATACAGAAATTATTCAGTTATACACGGCTCCGGGATTCGAACGGTTCGATTGTTAGGAGGCGACCGCTCTATACAACTGAGCTACTAGGGCATATACAGAAGAGAAGTGCGTCGGCACAGGAGCAAACGAATTTCCAGGAGCGCGATGCCCCCGTTCAGTGCAGTCACAAGCACGCCACAACATTCTACTTCATTTCCGGGAATCTGTCAAGGACAGGCGGGGGGAAATCGGGAAAATAGTGGCTCCGGGGAAACCCCGGAGCCCATTTCCGTTACAGCGCATAGAACAAAACAGCAAAGAACTGAAGCAGCGCTCCCAGATTCACAAAAATGTGAAATACCGAGTGCATCCATTTCCGCTTCTTTCCCAGCCCGTAGAGAATGGAGCCAATGGTATAGGAAATGCCGCCTGCCAGGAGCAGAATGAAACCGGGCAGCGTCAGAACTTCCAGCGTCTGACGGGCAAAGGGAATGACGGCCCATCCCATGCCGATGTAGCAGATCATGGAGAAGACATTGTATTTCTTCAGATCAATGGCAGTGAGCACAGTGGCGAGAATGGCAGCGCCCCACTCAAATCCAAACAGGCTCCAGCCCAGGGCAGGGTAGACCGGACGGACCGCAGAAAGCACCACGGCAGTGTAGGTGCCGGCGATCAGGAAATAAATGGTGCAGTGGTCAATGACCTGCATGACCTTCTTGCCCATGTTGGGCTTCAGCCCGTGATATACGCTGGAGATAGTGAAGGTGACAATCATGGTGGAGCCATAGATGGCGGAGGCCACCACGCCGTATACGTTTCCGTTCAGCGCGGCCTGGATAACACACAGTGTCAGTGCCACAATGCCCTGGACGCCGCCTACGATATGGGTGACCATATTCATGATCTCTTCGCCCCGGGTGTAATCCGGAAGCTGCCGGTCAGACAATCTGGTTCGTTTCATAGGGTTCTCCTTTTCTTGGTTGTGTCATAAACACTATAGCACAAATCCGGGAAAAATACTCCTACAATCTGAAAAAATCCTCTCCCAGGGGGAGAATGGCCGGTTCTACCCGGGGTAGAAGGGGAATGGGGGTTGACAAACCGGTGGATTTGACATAGAATGACCGTGTATCACGGCTGAGGTCGCGGAATCTATCAGTACCCCTGCGGTTTGGCAATTGCCGGGGAGGGAAAGGAGCTTCCGCCGAAGGTTTTGTCCGGAGCCAGACGGGCGATTCCTGGGGCTGTGCAGAAGATGCACAGAACTGTCATCAACGGATGGAGTGCTGCCGGGACAAACCAGAGTGTTTTCCCTGTGCCGTCGGCATAGGGATTTTTTATATTCAAGGAAAAGAGGATGCGCGGCATGAAAAAGACACCGTTTATTACCCTGGAAAAGTCGATGGAAATCAAAAGGGAAATTTCGACTCCGTTCCATCTGTACGACGAAGCCGGAATCCGGGCCAATGCCCGGGCGCTGAAGGCGGCGTTCTCCTGGAACAAGGGGTTCCGGGAATATTTCGCTGTGAAGGCAACGCCCAATCCCTATATTCTGCGGATTCTCAAGGAGGAGGGCTGCGGCTGCGACTGCGCCAGCTATACGGAGCTGATGCTGGCCCAGGCGGTGGGAATCACCGGTCACGATGTGATGTTCTCCTCCAATGTGACCCCGGAGAAGGATATGCGCAAGGCCTATGAAATGGGGGCGTATATCAACTTGGATGATTCTACCCATGTAGAATTCCTGGCACGGATCTGCGACGGCAAGGTGCCCGAAACGGTCTGCCTGCGCTACAATCCCGGCGGCTCTTTCTCCCTGGGCAACACGATTATGGATATGCCCCGGGACGCCAAGTACGGAATGACCGAGGACCAGATGGCGGGGGCCATCAACCGGCTGCAGAAGCTGGGCACCAAGCATTTTGGCATTCATGCCTTCCTGGCTTCCAACACCACAACCAATGAATATTACCCGGAGCTGGCCAGCCAGTTGTTCCGGCTGGCGGTGCGTCTGCGCAATGCCACGGGGGCGCACATTGCGTTTATCAACCTGTCCGGCGGTATCGGCGTGGACTACCGCCCGGAACAGCCGGCCAGCGATATTGCGGTCATCGGCGCCGGGGTACGGGCAAGGTATGAGCAGATTCTCACCCCCCAGGGGATGGACGATGTGGCGATTTTCACGGAGCTGGGCCGGTTCATGCTGGCGCCCTACGGGCATCTGATTGCTACTGTGCTGCATCAGAAGCACATCTACCGGGAATATGTGGGCCTGGATGCCTGCGCAGCAGACCTGATGCGCCCGGCCATGTATGGCGCGTACCATCATATTACGGTTCTGGGCAAGGAGGATGCCATTCTGGACCATGTGTACGATGTGACTGGGGGACTGTGCGAGAACAATGACAAGTTCGCCATTGAACGCAGTCTGCCGGAGATTGAGGTGGGGGACATTGTAGCCATCCATGACACCGGCGCCCACGGGTATTCCATGGGCTATAATTACAATGGCAAGCTGCGCTCTGCGGAGGTGCTGCTGAAACCCGATGGCAGTTTCCAGCTGATCCGCCGGGCGGAAACGCCCAGGGATTACTTTGCCACCTTTGACTGCACGGAATTTACGTTCACAGAATGAGTTTGACGTTTTGCACAAAATACAGCAGGGGATATTTGGCGTCTGACGGACAAAATACCGAAAAAAATTCATACTTTTCCTGCTCCCATATGGTATAATACCAGTAGCGGCCGGTGGAAACACCGGCACGGTAAGGAAAAGGAGTATCCAATGAACAGTATTTTGTTTTTTCTGACACCGAAGGCCATGTGTGCGTATCTGTACGACGATTATACCATCCGCCAGGCGCTGGAGAAAATGGAGTCGGCTGGTTACACGGCCATTCCCATCCTGAACCGGCGGGGCGAATACCGGGGAACCCTGACGGAGGGAGACCTGCTGTGGGCCATGAAGAATATGTGCTACATGGATATGCGCCAGGCGGAGGCCAGGCGGATCATGGAGATTTCCCGGCGGAAGGACAATCTGCCGGTGCGGGTCACCGCATCCATGCATGACCTGATCCAGCGGGCGTCCCAGCAGAACTTCATCCCCGTGGTGGATGACTACGGTGCATTCATCGGCATCATCACCCGGAAGGCCATTATCAAGTATTGCTACGACCAGCTGTTCCCGGAGGACTGAAGTACATAAGAATTTCCCGCTTTCTTTTGCTGAGATAACCAACCACTTGCAGATGTAAATTTTACCAAGCCGCCAGTCCGGTTTCATCCCGGACTGGCGGCTTTCCCTTCCACCTGCAAACAAGCCGTATTTTGCTGGAGCAGAAGAATGCCTCCATATACGATTTGGCGAATGGTCAGATAATAAGACGAAAACTTGCTGATGGTGTTCACAAAGTATCATACCTGCAAAAAATGGAATGGGCAAAAAATAGGTGTGACGATTTTGAAGCGGAGGCAGGCCCTGCTGTTAAGGCTGTGAAGTTTACACGAACCCGAAACGGATGTAGATGTTTTTCAAAGTTAAAAATCATCAGGGGCTACGGCGGACGATCTCGTCGTAGCCTTCTTTTTTTGACTGCCTTTGGGAAAGACTGCCTGGCAAAACTACATAGAAAAGTACAAAAGAAATCAAAACCCCGAAGGAAGGGACAAAAAGAAACCCGAGTCCAAGAACGCTTGAACTCGAGTAAGTCTGGTGGAGCCGAACCAGTGCCGATTTTGGAGGCGTGGGGGCAATTCCCGGACGAATCTGCACTTGGCAGCCAACTGGAGGAAGGTGTGGAACAAACCAACCTCCGAAAGCTGCCGCTGTGCCGGTTGATTGTGAAAAATCCTATTGATGGCATCTGGCTGGTAGGGAAGGACGTGCTGCAGGGAGCCAGAAATGGGCGATGATAGACAGGCACTTTCTTTCCCACTTTTCTTGAAAGAAAACAGAATCTTTGGTAAAATAAAGTAAATCAGAACAAGGGAGGGGAGAACAAAATGGCTGATGCGGAAAAAGTAGAAAATCCCGAAAGAAGGGTTAGCATGAAGAAATATAAAGTGGCTGCTTTGATTGCAGGAATTATTGTGTTGCTGCTTATGTTCTTTCCGTATACTACCAGTCAGATAATTTCCGGTGATGCAGAGATTCTGACTCTGGAAAATGAAAAGATCGGAGCGTGTACTCTTTCCATTGAAATTCAGGAAATTAGATCCTTGCTCTTCCGGTACAAAAAGCAATTTTCTTTCACG
>CALXFW010000079.1 GCA_944387685.1 uncultured Oscillospiraceae bacterium | reverse complement strand
CCGGGACACCGGCTTCCTTTTCGACCGATTCCTGCAGATGATGGGAGGTGCCCGCCATGCCCAAGGATAAAAGCATTCACAAGGTGCTGCTCATCGGCTCCGGCCCCATTGTCATCGGCCAGGCGGCTGAGTTCGACTACGCCGGCGCCCAAGCCTGCCGGGTGCTCCGGCAGGAGGGCATCAACACGGTGCTGCTCAACTCCAACCCCGCCACCATCATGACGGACAAGCACCTGGCGGATGAAATCTACTTGGAGCCCCTGACGGCGGAAACCGTCCGCCGGATCATCCGCAAGGAGCGGCCCGACGGCCTGCTGGCAGGCTTCGGAGGCCAGACCGGTCTGACCATCGCCATGCAGCTGAGCCGGGACGGCACCCTGGAAAAATACGGCGTCCGTCTCCTGGGCTCCCCCATTGAGGCCATTGAGAAGGCCGAGGACCGGGAGCAGTTCCGGGAGACCCTGGCGGCCATGGGCCAGCCGGTGATTCCCTCCGCCACCGCCGAAACCGAGGAAGAAGCCTTCCGGATTGCAGAGGAAATCGGTTATCCGGTCATCGTCCGTCCGGCCTACACCCTGGGCGGCAGCGGCGGCGGCATTGCCTCCACTCCGGAGGAGCTGGCCCTCATCGCCCACAACGGCCTGACCCTCTCCCCCATCCACCAGATTCTGGTGGAGCGGTGCATCTCCGGCTGGAAGGAAATCGAATTTGAAACCATCCGGGACGCCGCCGGGAATGTAATTGCCGTGTGTTCCATGGAGAATTTCGACCCTGTGGGCATCCACACCGGCGACTCCATCGTGGTGGCCCCGGCCCTGACCCTGGCGGACAAGGAGTACCAGATGCTCCGCAGCGCCGCTCTGGACATCATTTCGGAAATCGGCATTGTAGGCGGCTGCAACTGTCAGTTTGCTCTGAACCCGGACAGCTTTGAGTACGCAGTCATCGAGGTCAACCCCCGGGTCTCCCGGTCCTCGGCTCTGGCCTCCAAGGCCACGGGCTACCCCATCGCCAAGGTCAGCACCCGGATTGCCCTGGGCTACACCCTGGACGAGATTCCCAACGACATCACCGGCAAGACCTGCGCCTGCTTTGAGCCCGCCCTGGACTATGTGGTGGTGAAGGTGCCCAAGTGGCCCTTCGACAAGTTCGCCGGGTCCAGCCGGAAGCTGGGCACCCAGATGAAGGCCACCGGCGAGGTGATGGCCATCGCCGCCACCTTTGAGATGGCCCTGATGAAGGCCGTCCGGGGAGCGGAGATCTCCCTGGACACCCTGAACGCCCCTCCCTTGAGCGATGCGCCCCTGATGAAGCGGCTGAACCAGCAGGATGACCATCGGCTGTTTACCGTATTTGAGGCCCTGAAGGCCGGGATTTCCATTGATGAAATCCACAACCTTACCAAAATTGACCGGTGGTTCCTCCATAAACTCCAGAATCTGGCGGGCTATGAAAGGGCAATTTCCGGAAATCCCATGACAGAGGAACTGTACCGGCAGGGCAAGCTTCTGGGTTATCCCGACGAGGCTCTGGCCCGGCTCAGCGGCTGCCGGGAACTGCCCCACCAGGACATGACCTACAAGATGGTGGACACCTGCGCCACAGAATTCGACGCCCAGACCCCCTACTTCTACTCCGGCTTCGACGATCACTGCGAAGCCCGGGCCATGCCCCGCAGCGGCAAGCCGGTGATTGTGGTGCTGGGCTCCGGCCCCATCCGCATCGGCCAGGGCATTGAGTTCGATTACAGCTGCGTCCACTGCGTCTGGGCCCTCCGGGAGATGGGCTACGACGTGGTCATCATCAACAACAACCCGGAGACCGTCTCCACCGACTACGACACCGCCCACCGGCTGTACTTTGAGCCTCTGTGCCGGGAGGATGTGATGAACATTCTGAAGGTGGAGCAGCCTGTGGGAGTGGTGGTGGCCTTCGGCGGTCAGACCGCCATCAAGCTCACCAACTATCTGGACAGCCAGGGGGTAACCATTCTGGGCACCAGCGCCGACAGCATCGACCTGGCGGAGGACCGGGCCCGGTTTGACAACCTGCTGGAGCACTTCGGCATCCGCCGTCCCCGGGGCCGGGGGGTCAACACCCTGCCCGAGGCTTTGGAAGCCGCCGGAGAGCTGGGCTACCCGGTGCTGCTGCGGCCCTCCTACGTCATCGGCGGGCAGAACATGACCATCTCCCGGACGCCGGAGGAAACGGAGCGGTATATGCAGGGCATTCTGGCCGGAGGCATTGAAAACCCCGTGCTCATCGACAAATATATGCCCGGCACCGAGCTGGAGGTGGATGTGATCTCTGACGGAGAGAACGTCCTGATTCCCGGCATCATGGAGCACATCGAGCGGGCGGGCGTTCACAGCGGCGACTCCATCGCCGTGTATCCTCCCTACAATCTCAGCGACAAATTCCTTCACCGGATCTGCCAGTGCTCCCGGAAACTGGCCCTGGCCATGGGCACCAAGGGTCTGGTGAACATCCAATATCTGATCTACCAGGACGAGCTGTACGTCATCGAGGTCAACCCCCGGGCTTCCCGGACCGTGCCCTATATCAGCAAGGTCACCGGGGTGCCCATGGTGGACCTGGCCTCCCGGATCATGCTGGGAGCCAAGCTGCCGGAGCTGGGCTATGGCGACGGGCTGTACCGCACACCCCCCTACTACGCCGTGAAGGTGCCGGTGTTCTCCTTTGAAAAGCTCAACGACGCCAACTCCATTCTGGGGCCCCAGATGAAGTCCACCGGCGAAGTACTGGGCATCGGACGCACCCTGGGAGAGGCCATGTTCAAGGGTCTCACTGCGGCGGGCTTTACCGTACCGGACCTGTATTCCGGGAAGCCCGCCGGGGTGCTGCTCAGCGTGGAAACGGGAGACTACCCCGAGGTGGTGCCCCTGGCCAAGCGGTTCTACGATTTGGGTCTGACCCTCTACGCCACGGAAGGCACCGCCCAGGCCATCGCCGCCCTGGGGGTTCCGGTGACCGCCGTACCCAACGCCACGGAAAGCGACCGGATTCACACCCTGATGGAGTCCGGCCAGCTGTGCTACATCGTCTATACCGGAGCGGTGAAGGATGCTACCATGGGCGACTACATCGCCCTGCACCGGAAGGCCATGCAGCTGGGCATCCCCTGCCTGACCTCCCTGGACACCGCCGAGGCCCTGGCGGATGTGGCCTTCAGCCGCTACAACCAGACCAACACCGAGCTGGTAGACATCAACGCCATGCGGCTGTGGCGGCGGAAGGTGCCCTTCACCAAGATGCACGGCACCGGCAACGACTATATTTTCATCGAGAACTTTGACGGCAGCATCTCCTCTCCGGAGTCCCTGTGCGTCAGCCTGTGCCGCCCCCACTACGGCATCGGCGGCGACGGCATTGTGCTCATGGAGCACTCCTCCATCGCCGATGTGAAAATGCGCAGCTTCAACAAAGACGGCAGTCTGGGCAAGCTGGCGGGCAACAACATCCGCTGTGTGGGCAAGTACCTCTATGACCAGGGCTATCTGCGCAGCGAGCACATCACCGTAGAGACGGACAGCGGCGTGAAGCACCTGAAGCTGTTCCTCCGGGATGATCAGGTGGGCTCCGTCTGCGTGGATATGGGCCGGGCCACCCTGGATGCCGCCGCCCTCCCCGCCGCCGTGGAGGTTCCCCAGCTGCGGGAATATCCCCTGGAAGTGGACGGGACAACCTACCCCATCTGGGGCGTCAGCGTGGGCAATCCCCACTGCGTGGTGTTCCGGGATTCCATTGACGGTCTGGACCTGTCTGCCATCGGCCCCCGGTTTGAGCACCATTCCCTGTTCCCGGAGGGCGTGAACACGGAATTTGTCCGGGTGGTCAGCCGCACCGCCCTGCGCATCCGGGTGTGGGAGCGGGGCAACGGAGAGACCCTGGCCTGCGGCACCGGCGCCTGCGCCGCAGTGGCTGCCGCCGTGGAGAAGGGTCTGTGCGACGCCGGAACGGACATCGCCGTGAGCCTGCCCGGGGGCGTGCTCACCGTGAACTATACCCCGGAGCGGGTGCTGCTCACCGGCGGAGCGGAGATTGTCTATCAAGGCAGCTTCCTGTACTAAGCCCGGTTCCCCGTTCTCCAAAGGAAATCATAAGACGGCAAATTGCCCCGCCTTCCAAAGAAGGCGGGGCCTCTTTTTGCCCCTTGGACTTGCAGTCCGGCAGCGGCTCAGCGGTTATACAGCCTATTGTAATACTGCAGGGAGTAGCTGTACAGCTCGTCCCTCGCCCAGGCGTCCTGGGGCGGACCGGCCATGATGAAGGGCATACACCGGCCCTTGGCGCCAAACCGGTCCACGAAGTCCCGAATCTGGGCCCGGACGGTCTGCTCGTCG
>CALXFW010000078.1 GCA_944387685.1 uncultured Oscillospiraceae bacterium | reverse complement strand
TTTGCCTGGGAAAATCTGCTGCTTCCTCTGGGGATTTCCTATTATACATTCCAGTCTCTGGGATATCTGCTGGACCTTCACCGGGGACAGGGGCAAGAAGCGCAAAACCCACTGAAGCTGCTGCTGTTTCTTGCCTATTTTCCCCAGCTGATTCAGGGACCGATCAGCCGATACGGCCAGCTTGCTCCCCAGCTGCTTGCCCCCCATGCCTATGACGCCAGGCAGGTATCTCTGGGCTTGCAGCGAATGCTCTGGGGATATTTCAAGAAGCTGGTCATTGCCGACCGGATTGCCCCGGCAGTGCAGGTTCTGCGGGGGGAAGGCTGGGAGGGAACCGGGTTTCTGCTGCTGAGTGTATGCTACGGAATTCAGATATACGGAGATTTTACCGGGGGCATGGACATTGCCCTGGGAATGTCCCAGGCGTTGGGTATCCTTCTGCCGGAAAATTTTATCCGGCCCTTTGGCTCCCGAAGCGTGGCGGAGTATTGGCGACGCTGGCATATCACCCTGGGCCAGTGGATGAAGGATTATGTTTTTTACCCGGTATCCGTCAGCACCCCTCTGCGCAGGCTGAACCAGGCATTGCGGAAAAAGCAGGGTTGGCTGGGAAAGCGGGTCCCGGTATATGCGGCCTCCGCCGTTACCTGGCTCTGTACGGGCATCTGGCACGGCATCACCCCAAACTTCCTGCTGTGGGGAATGCTGAACTGGGCGGTCCTGCTGATTTCCGAGGAACTGACACCGCTGTACCGGGCGTTCCACCGCAGGGTTTCCTGGAAAAACAGGCCGTGGTATGGCTGCTGGGAGTGCGCCCGGACGTTTTTCCTGATGAATCTCATCCGGGCGGCGGACCTGTTCCCGAATGTGGGGGTGTATGTGCACAGGCTGGGAACCATAGCCCGGTTTCAGTCCATTGCCTGGGAGAAACTGGGGCTCTCCTCCGTGGACTGGGGGATTCTGGCGGCGGGCATTCTGCTGATGGCGGCGGTTGGGCATTTTCAGGAGAAAACAGGCAGCGTCCGGCAATGGCTGTGGAACAGGCCCGGTCTGCGATATCTGACAACCTTCCTTCTGTTCCTCTGCGTCCTGCTCATGGGGGTATACGGGGTGGGATATGACCCGGAGAACTTTATCTATAACCAATTTTAGGAGGCAGCATGAAAAAAGCGTGTTTCTTCCTGAGCTGCGGCCTGCTTCTGTGGCTTTTGCAGCAGCTGCTGGTGCCCAAGTACATGACCTATGCGCCGGAGGGGGCCTTGATTGGAGAATATTACGCCGAAGCCGGGGGCCACGATGTGATTTTCATCGGGGACTGTGAGGTGTATGAAAACGTTTCTCCCATTACCCTCTGGCAGGAATACGGCATCCCGTCCTACATCCGGGGCAGCCCCCAGCAGACCATCTGGCAGTCGTACTATCTTCTGGAGGAGACTTTTACTTATGAGACGCCTCAGGTGGTGGTGTTCAATGTGCTGGCCATGCAGTATGATACGCCTGCCGATACCGGTCCGGAGAGCCGGAGAGAGGCATACAACCGGCTGACACTGGACACCATGGCCTGGTCACCTCAGAAGTGGAAAGCCATCCGCGCCTCCATGACGGAGTCGGAAAAAACCTGGGAAGCGGAGATGACCTACCTGTTTCCCATTCTGCGCTACCATGCCCGCTGGAGCCAGCTGACGCAGGAGGATTTTTCCTATTGGTTCCGTCGGGACAGGGTGTCCCACAATGGTTATCTGATGCAGACCGGGGTTGTGCCCTGTACCGATACCTATATCCAGCCGCCGCCCGTGGACGATAGCTTTGGGCCGAATGCCTGGGCGTATCTGGAGAAAATCCGGGAATTGTGCGCGGAAAAGGGTGTCCAGTTGGTCCTTTTGAAAGCGCCCTCCCTGTCACCCATCTGGTGGGACCAGTGGGACACCCAGATTCGGACCTATGCCCGGGAAGCGGGACTGACATACATCAATATGCTGGACAGCCTTCCGGAAATCGGAATCGACTGGTCCCGGGATACCTACGATGCCGGACTGCACCTGAACGTGTACGGGGCGGAGAAGGCAGCGGCCTGGCTGGGCGGACAGCTGCAGGAACGGTTTGGTCTGCCGGACAGACGAAAGGATGCCGACATGGCGGCAGTCTGGGCGGAGAAAACCGCCCGCTATGAACAGCAGAAAAAGGAGAATGGAATATGAAATCGTGGATTGTCATTTTGGCGGTTTGTTTTGTCCTTGGAATGTCCGGCTGTGCCCCATCGGAGGTGGCTCAGAATCCGGAATATGCCTTTTCTTATCAGAATATCCAGATTCAGATTCACCAGGAGGCTACCTCAGTGATTGCCGCGCTGGGGGAGCCGGAGGCATATACGGAAGAACCCAGCTGTGCATTTGAAGGGCTGGACAAGAATTACGACTATGGCAGCTTCTGCCTGAGCACCTATCCCGACGGGGAAACGGACTATGTATACCGGGTCTGGCTGGTGGGGGAGGACGTATCCACGGAAGAGGGAATCCACATTGGCAGCAGCCGTTCCCAGGTAGAGGCAGCCTATGGCGCCGAGGGCAGGACGGACTCCGGGGACTACCGCCTGTCGGGGGAGGCCATGGAGCTGCTGATTCTCTTGGAGGAGGATGTGGTCACCTCCATTCAATATGTGGCGATTCTGCTGTAAGGCGCTTTCCAGGAAACGAACTTTCTCTCTGCGGCAAAAGGATTAAGAGGCTGCCCCGGAACGATGTCCCGGGGCAGCCTCCTTGTATCCAGAGACCCATTCCTGACACAGTGAAAACCGGGTGCGGCAATTCCGCACCCGGTTTTGTAAATCAGCAGGAGGCGCCGCCCTTGACAACCTTGTTCAGGATGGCTTCCTTATCGATGGAACCGCTGAGCAGCTTCTCATTGACGTAGTCAAAGCCCAGGCGGTTGACGGTGTCGGCAAACCGCTCGCCGGTGATGCCCTCATCCCGGAACAGCAGGATGGCCTTTTCCACCACGTCCATCACTTCTTCCTCGGAAGTCAGCAGACGGGTCAGCGGCTGACCGTGGGCAACCTTCTTGCCCCAGCGGCCGCCGATGTAAATCTTGTAGCCGTTCTGGTACTCTTCCAGTGCGCCGAAGGGGCACTTGCCCTTGCAGCGTCCGCAGTTGTTGCACACATTGGGATCAATGTGAATCTTTCCGTCCACAACCTTGGCCACCTTGATGGGGCAGTTGTTCTCCACCTGGCAGTTCTTACAGCCGCGGCACTTGGAGAAGTTCACCATGGGAACCCGCTGGCCTACGATGCCCAGGTCGTTCAGGTCCGGCTTGACGCAGTTGTTGGGACAGCCGCCCACAGCAATCTTGAACTTGTGGGGCAGGGTGACAGAGTGATAGCCCAGATAGAATTTCTCGTGAATTTTCTGGCTCAGGTCGAAGGTGTCAATCAGACCGTACTGGCAGGTGGTGCCCTTGCAGGAAACCACAGGCCGTACCAGGCTGCCGGTGCCGCCGGTTATCAGTCCATGCTCGCCCAGGAAAGCGATCAGAGGCTCAATGTTGTCATAGGGAACACCCTGAATCTCCAGGGTCAGCCGGGTGGTCATGGTCACGGCGCCGGAGCCGAACCGCTCGGCAGCCTCCGCAATGGCCCGATGCTCCTCGGTGGAGATGAAGCCGTTGCGGGTGATGACCCGGACGTTGAATACATCATCATAGCGCTTGTCCTGCAGGCAGCCCAGGCCCTTGACCCGCTTGATTTCCGCAGGGCTGAGCTTACCGCCCTCTGCCCGGGGTACCTTTACCACATTCACGGTGACACCGCCTTCCAGAACCCGGGTATTGGTGTAGCCATAGGCCTTCAGCCGGTTCTGGAGGAAGTAGCCCCGCTTGCCCTTGGTGCATACCAGAAGAAGTTTGGCGTTCAGGTCCAGTCCGTCAATGGGACCGTTGACTTTGGACAAGTCGATCCACTGGGCGCCGGCAATGGAGGCCTTCTGCTGCACGTCCAGAACCGTATAGCCCCTGGCTGCACCGGCGGCGTATTCGGCAGGGGTGAAGGTTTCCAGCGCACCGGACAGCTTGTTCTCCAGAATGCCGCAGGCCTGAGCGAAGGGATGAATGGCGGTGGAGAAGGGAGGCGCGTAGGCAAAGTCCAGGGTAACGAAATCCGTTACCTTGGCGCCCATACTGATGCCGGTGACGGCGATGTCCACCATCTTGTCCACGCTTCCTGCGCCCACAACCTGAATGCCCAGAAGCTTTTCGCTTTCCTTGTCCGCAATCAGCTTGGTGACGAAGGTGGAGGCGCCGGGGTAGTAGTGGGCCTTGTCATCGGTGACGCAGGTGACAGTGATGGGGTCAAATCCGGTATTCTTAGCCTGAGCCTCCGTCAGGCCTGTACGACCGGCGTTCAGATCCTTAGCCAGCTTCACCACGCCGGTGCCCAGGCACCCGCCGTAGGCGGCGGCAGCACCGGTGAGATTCAGGGCCAGGCAGCGGCCGGTGATGTTGGCGGTGGAGCCCATGGCGGACCACTGGCCCTTCCCGGTAATCCGGTTGAACACCTGGGCGCAGTCACCCACAGCGTAGATATCGGGCAGATTGGTCTGCTGGTACTCGTTGACCACAATGGTGCCCCGGTTCATCTCCAGTCCGGAGCCGTTCAGGAAGGCGGTAGCGGGACGCACGCCAATGGCAAGCACCACCAGTTCGCCCTGGAACACACCCACGCTGGTGCGCACGCCGGTGGCCGCTTCCTCGCCCAGCACTTCCTCCAGACCGGCGCCGGTGACGATCCGCATTCCCCGGGCCTGGAGCTGGCGGCGGAGATAGTCGGCCATTTCCGTGTCAAACAGATTGGGCATAACCTGGTCGGCCATATCCACCACGGTGACCTTCAGACCCTTGGCCATCAGGTTCTCCGCCACTTCCAGGCCAATAAAGCCGGCGCCCACCACCACGGCGCTGGTGCAGTGCGTTTCGTCCGCATAGTCCCGCAGGGCAATGGCATCATCAGGAGTCCGCATGGTAAACACGCCGGACAGCTGGGTGCCGGGAACATTGGGAACGAAGGGAACGGCGCCGGTGGCGATAATCAGCTTGTCGTAGCCCACGATCTCCCCGTTGGCAAAGGAAACCACCTTGGCATTGACATCCAGACCGATAGCCTCCATCCCGGTCCGCACCTGAACCCCGGTCAGACCGGAGAAGCTGGCCGGGGTGTTGACAATCAGTTCCTCCCGGGTCTCAATGCTGCCGCCTACATAGTAGGGAAGGCCGCATCCGGCATAGGAGATGTCCTGGCCCTTGGTGTAGATGCAGACCTCGGCATTGCGATCCTGGCGCTTAATCTTGGCAGCGGTTTTGGTTCCGGCTGCCACGCCGCCGAGCACGATATACTTCATGCGTGTCACTCCTTAGTTTTGTGTTTTTTTCAAACCTGTGTTGATTATAGCATGGGGACATGATAAAATCAATTTATCATTGCTTATCGTTTAATTTTTGTTGGTTATTGACGGGAGGCGCCTATGCTGGATTATCGGATGGATACCTTTCTTGCCCTGTGCGAGACCCTGAGCTATCACAAGGCGGCGGAAATGCTGCACATATCCCAGCCTGCCGTAACCCAGCATATTCAGTTCCTGGAGCGGGAGTATGGGTGCAAGCTGTTTACCTACCAGAACCGGAACCTGCTGAAAACCCCCGCCGCCCAGATGCTGGAGCAGTACGCCCTGTCCATGCGCAGTCAGGATACGGATATCCGGCGGCAGCTTCGCAACAACCGGATGTATGAGCTGCGTGTGGGCGCCACCAAAACCATCGGGGATTTTGTCATCAATGCCCAGGTCCAGCGATATCTGGAGAAGGAGGGCAATTCCCTGACGATGATCGTGGACAATACGGAGCGCCTGCTCCACCTTTTGGACGAAAACCGGCTGGATTTTGCCATAGTGGAGGGATACTTTGACAAAAATCACTATAACAGCCGGTGCCTGCGCCGGGAGCCCTTTGTGGGCATCTGCCATAAGGACCACCGGTTTGCCGGACAGGAAATCACCCTGAACCAGCTACTGGAGGAGACCATCATTCATCGGGAGAAGGGCTCCGGAACCCGGGCCATCCTGGAGCAGAAGCTGCTGGGCTATAACGAATCCTTCCTCCACTTCCGGCGCAACATTTGCATCTCCAGCTTCAAACTGATTCTGGAGACGGTGAAGAGCGGAATCGGCGTCTCCTTTGTCTACAAGGTGCTGGCGGACAGCGACCCGGAGCTGGGACAGTTTTCCATCCGGGGGGACGCCATTGTCCGGGAATTCAACATTGTTTGGCTTCGCAATACGGATATTCAGGAGAAAATCCGGCTGTTTTTCGGAGAATAAGCAGCTGGAATCTGCAGGAAGAAGGAGAAGGCTATGCCCTATTTTCCCATGTTTGTGAATTTGCGGGACGAAACCGTCCTGGTGGTGGGCGGGGGAAGCGTTGCCCGCCGGAAGGTGCTGAAGCTGCTGCCCTTTGGCCCGAAAATCCGGATTGTTTCCCCCAGAATAGACCCGGATTTGGCCCGGCTTTCGGAGGTGGCGGTGACGCAGCGGGACTTTCGGGCGGAGGATTTGCTGCCCAGGCCCGCCATGGTGATTGCCGCCACGGACGACCGGGAGGTCAATCACCGGGTTTTCCGGCTGTGCCGGGAGCGGGAGATTCCGGTGAATGTGGCGGACGACCCGGACGCCTGCACCTTTTTGTTCCCGGCTCTGGTGCATCAGGGGGAATTCTGTGCGGGAATTTCCACCGGCGGCGCCAGCCCCACCGCTGCCATATATTTCAAGGAACGACTTCAGGGACTGCTGCCGGAGAACCTGGACGAGTTGCTGTCCTGGCTGGAAGAGCAGCGGCTGACCCTGAAGCGAACGGTGCCGGAGCAGGCCCGGCGGGCAGGGATATTCCGCCGGATGTTTGACGAGTGCCTGGAACGGGGCCGCCCGCTGACCCGGGAGGAACGGGAAAACTGCCTGAAGGATTTCTCCGGAGGCAGCGTGTCCGTCGTGGATGCCGGGGGGAAACGGGCAGGGAACATCACCGTAGAGGGGCTGCAGCTGGTGCAGCGGTGCCAGGCAGTGCTGTATGATGACTCGGTGGACCCGGCGCTGCTGGAGGCAGCGCCGGAATCAGCGGACCGGATAGCTCTGGAGCCGGATGCGGAAGAAGACCCTCAAACGATTGGGAACCGGCTGGCGGAGCTGGCCCGGTCCGGCCTGCGGGTGGTATGGCTGCGTAACGGCGGCACACCGGTACCCGCTGCGGCGGCAGACCCGCTCCGAGAGGCAGGGGTACCCTGGCAAACCGTGCCGGAGGCTGTACCTGCAGATTGCCAATTGCTGGCCGGAATCCGGGTTGGCATTACGGGAACGGAGGAAATTGCCCGCAAGCAGCGCCGGGCGTTTGCGGCTCTGGGCGCGCAGACCCACTGGATTTCCCGAGCAAATGTGAAAGAGCGGGATTTGTCCTGGTTCTGGGATGAAGCGGCACAATCCGCCGGCTGGCTGGTGTTTACCAGTGCCAACGGCGCCCGAATCTTTGGAGAGGCTATGAAGCGCGGGAATGTCTCCCCCCGGACGCTTTCCGGCTGGAATCTGGCGGCCATCGGCCCCGCTACGGCGGGGATGCTGGAGCGCTATGGGCTGAGGGCATCCTTGGTGCCCCGGGTCTACACCGGCAGGGAGTTGGCGCTTTCGCTCGCCCAGCAGGCGGGCCGGGGGGAACCCATCTGGCTGCTCCGCTCCGCCATCGGAACCAAAACCCTTCCGGATCTGCTGAAGGAGCGCGGGTTTGCCGTACGGGAAATCCCCCTGTATGACCTGGAGGAGAGCAGGACGCCCCAGGCTCTGCCGGAGCTGAACTATCTCACCTTCTCCAGCGCCAGTGGTGTGGACCGGTTCTTCGGTACATACGGCGGCGTTCCGGAGGGTGTTCGCTGCGTGTGCATCGGGAGCGTAACCGCCCAGGCGCTGGAAAGGCGCACCGATGCCCCGTTCCTGCTGGGGGATGACATTTCCGTTTCCGGGATGGTGAAGGCCATTGTCCGGGACTCTTTATAACGAAACCGCCTGCCTCATTTGAGACAGGCGATTTTGTAGTTTTGATTACAGCGGCAGTTCCATCAGCCGGGCGACTGCCAGAATATAGATTTTCAAGGCTTTCAGGAACAGGGACTTGGGGGCGCCTTCGTTTGCACCGTGCATTTGCCCTACGAAATCCGGATAGCTGGCCTGAGGCTCCTCCATGCCGAAGCTGACGGCATTCCGGAAATGCCGGGCGTAGGTGCCGCCGCCCATGGTGAAGGGTTTGTCATCCCGTCCGGTCACAGCCTGGTAGGCTTCAATGCAGGCTTCAATTTCAGGGGAATCTGCCTGGATATAGAAGGGGAGCCGGGCCTTTTCCCCTGCGAAGCGGGCGCTTCCCTGGGAGGCCAGTGCCTCGCAGGCTTTCTGCAATTCCGGAGGGGTGATGCTGGTGGGGAAGCGGATGTCAATGGACTGACGGAGTACGCCGTCCTCCATGGTGATCACGCCGCCGATGCAGGTCAGAGGGGTGAAGTAGGTGTCCTGGGAAGCAATGCCGAAGGAAGAGCCGTCAGTGGAGGCCATCAGGGTGCGCAGCATGGCAAGGTACTGATTTTCCTGGTCGGTGCACAGCTGGTTGTCCAGAAGATAGTTGGCAACCAGGGCAATGGCATTGACGGTGCCCTCCGGTGTGGAGGCGTGGCCGCCCTTGCCGTGACCGGTAATGCGGATGATGCCGCTGCCCTCATCCGTGACCACCACCTTATCTGTGGATTTCAGACCGGAGATATCCCCACGGACCAGCGCGTAGGCCAGATCCGGCACCACATTGTCCGCAACGCCCCCCCGGAAATCCACCAGACTGCCGGACAGAGGCTGACTGACAAATACGCCTCCGAAGCCGCCCTTTTCACCATGTCCCACGGGGAAGGAGCCGTCCGGAGTGAAGCAGAAAGCGGGCATGGGATTGTGCTCCAGATAGTAGTCGATGTCCTCCATGCCGGTTTCTTCCGCACCGCCCAGGAGAATCCGCAGCGTATGGGGAAGCGTGGTCCCGGTTTCCTGGCAGAGCTCCCGGAAGAATTTCGCCATGTAGAGAGTTACCACAGCGGGCCCCTTATCATCCGCCACGCCCCGGCCCAGAACATACCCCTCCCGCTGGGTCAGGGCAAAGGGGTCGCAGTGCCAGCCATTGCCTGCCGGAACCACATCCAGGTGGGTAATGGCGGCAATCTGCTTCTCGCTGGCGCCCGGCACATCGGCATACACCAGATATCCGCCGCAGTCGTTTGTCTTCAGCTGCATCCGGTTGGCAATTTCCAGGGCCGTGTCCATGGCCCTGCGAACGCCAAGACCAAAGGGGGCATCCTGGGTGGGCTCTGTGCGGACGCTGTTCACTTCAATCAGGGCGCTGAGATCATCAAAGAGCGTGTCCTGATTTTCCTGAATAAAGCGGTCTATTCTTGCGTTCAATTCTGAATGGTCCATCATGTGTGTAAATACTCCTTTGAAAAATCAGAAAGATGTTTGAAACTGCTCCAGGTACTTTCCGACAGACCGGGTCATTTCCCGGGAAAAATCCGAATTGTATTTCCGGTCGCAGAATGCGGCGCACCAGGTATCAAAGTTCTGGACGCCCTCCTTCCCGCGGAACATCTCCTGCAGCTGCTGAGGCTCCCGGACAGGGTAGCTGTTTTCAAAAACAATGGCATCCATGGGACAGCGCTGGGGCTTGGGCCGGTTCTTCTGCTGCTCCGTAGGCCATCCAAAAACCAGCATTGCTGCGGGGAAAACGTACTGCGGAAGCTTCAGCAGTTTCCTGTGGGCCTCGCACTGCTCCATAATATCCCCGATGTAGCAGGAACCAATTCCCAGACTCTGCGCAGCCACAACTGCATTTTGTGCGGCAATTGCCGTATCGGTTACCGCCAGCATCAAATCTCCAACCCCGGGCAGCCTTGGGCCGCATCCGACAGAGAGAAAAAGGTCGTACCATTTTTTGCAGTCCGCACAGAAAACCAGAACCATCGGCGCCTTGGCAATAAATGGCTGATTGTCGCAGGTTACCGAAAGCGCCTGCTTCAATTCGGAATCGGCGATGTCCAGAATGGTGTACAATTGCTGATTCCCCGCAGTGGGGGCCTGTGCGGCTGCGCACAAAATGGCTTGCTTCATTTCATCGGGAATGGGACGATCCTCAAAAACCCGGACAGACTTACGCGCATACAGACTCTGAATAATGGTGTTCATTCTTCTTGCGGGCATTTGCCCAACGCCTCCCTGTCTTAATGTGTTCCCCAACAAAATAGACGTATTTTGGGAAAATGTCAAGAGGCTTTCGGGAACCGCTGGAGATTTTTACACCCAGATGAGCAAAGGTTGTGTTTACGAAACCGGAAACCTGCGATATAATTGTTACATACAAATCTGCCGCCGGTTTTCCGGCGGCAGGCTGGAGATGGATTGTTTCAGGAGGGGATATTTCCCAACCGGAGAATGGTCATGGAGATGGCATCCGCCAGATAGCTGCCGCCGGATGCGGCAACCTGGAGGGTGGTCGGCACGGTGGTGACGCTGATGGGTACGACAAAGGACTGCTCGGAAGAGTCGTTGACGCTCTGGAATACATGGGGGACTGTAGCGCCGGGCAAAATGCTTCCGTTGACCATCAGTGATGTGGCCATGCTTACGGGAAATTTGTTCTGGGAGGTTGCGGAAACCACCCCGTGGAAGCTGACCAGGTAGACCCCAGGCTGGGTGATGGTGAATGTGCTGCTTCCCTGGGTATGGGTGATGCTGCTCCCGTAGGTGAGACCATTGCGGTCAAACACCATAGGACTGTTGGAGGCCAGACCCTGAGAAGGGGTCGAGTAAGCGGACAGCAGATTCAGCGCCGGGAGTGTTCCGGCGGGCCCTTGCGGTCCCTCCGGGCCCTGGGGTCCTGTTTCGCCCTGAGGACCGGCAGGTCCTTGCGGTCCCTCCGGGCCCTGGGGTCCTGTTTCGCCTTGAGGCCCGGCAGGCCCTTGCGGTCCCTCCGGCCCTTGAGGTCCGGTTTCACCTTGCGGCCCGGCAGGCCCTTGCGGTCCCTCCGGACCTTGTGCGCCGGTGGCGCCTTGGGGCCCAGCGGGACCCTGTGGCCCCTCCGGACCTTGAGGTCCGGTTTCACCTTGCGGCCCGGCAGGCCCTTGCGGTCCCTCTGGTCCTTGTGCGCCGGTGGCGCCTTGAGGGCCGGTAGGTCCTTGCGGTCCCTCTGGCCCTTGTGCGCCGGTGGCGCCTTGGGGACCGGCAGGTCCTTGCGCTCCCTCCGGTCCTTGGGCCCCTTCCGGCCCCTGGGGGCCAACAGGTCCCTGGGGCCCTTCCGGACCCTGTGCGCCCTGAGGACCGGCGGGGCCCTGGGGTCCTTCCGGCCCTTGAACCCCTTGCGGCCCCTGGGGCCCGATGGCGCCTTGCGGTCCAGCGGGGCCTTGGGGGCCGGTGGGGCCCTGAGGTCCTTCCGGACCGGGCGGACAGACGACACACGGGCATCTGTGGCAGGGACAGGTGGGATTTACCGGGCAGCAGCTGCCGGGCTCGCAGCAGCATTCCCCTGGGCATTCCCTCCGGCAATCCTCTGTATCGGATGGACGATATCGCTTCATAAATAACTCCTTTCTGCGGGAACCGAACAAAATGGGACGGTTTTCCCTATATTCTATGCTGCCGCCCTGTATATGTGCGGCAAAGGATTCCGGCGGTGGTTTTCCAGTATGCAGAAAGAGAGCCAGGAGGAATGGGTATGCCGATGGATAAGAAGTTTGAAAAAAGCACAGGGTTTCCCCGAAGCTGGGTGTATGCGGCGGCGCTGTCCGCCGGACTGGTTTCCTGGGCGGCCTGGCGAAACACCAGGCTGGAGGTGACCCGGTCTGTCTTTTCCAGTCCCTGTATCCCGACGGGATTTTCCGGCTGCCGGATTGTGCAGGTTTCCGACCTGCACAACAAAACCTTCGGGCGGGGAAATGATCTCCTCCTGGAGGCCATAAAGCAGGCGGCGCCGGATTGTATTTTCATCACCGGAGATTTTGTGGATTCTCGGAATACCGACTTAGGAATATCCCTGGATTTTGCGCAGAAGGCCGCCGCAATTGCGCCTGCCTACTACGTTCCGGGAAACCATGAGGCCCGGCTGGGAGGACAATATCTTCAGCTGACGCAGGGCCTGAAGCGCGCCGGTGTTACGGTCCTGCAAAACCAAAAGACGACCCTGACCAGAGGCGGGGATACCATTCGCCTGATAGGGATAGAAGACCCGGGATTTCAGTCGGGGGAGAAGGAATCCACTGTATCTGCCGCACTGTCCAGGCTGACGGTCCCGGAGCGGGCGTATACCATCCTGCTGATTCACCGTCCGGAACTGTTTCCCCTTTACGCGAAATTCCCCATTGATCTGGTATTCAGCGGACATGCCCATGGGGGACAGATTCGGATTCCTCACCTGGGCGGCGTATATGTCCCCAGTCAGGGGCTGTTCCCGGAGTACGATGCAGGCCGGTTCACCCGGGGAAAAACCACCATGTTCCTCAGCCGGGGCCTGTCCAATGGCCTGTTTCCGCCCCGGATTCACAATCGACCTGAGCTGCTGGTGGTGGAGCTTCGACGGGAATAAAGTCATACAGCCCGGCGCGCAGAAAAGACTGCGTGCCGGGCTGTTCAATGTAAATCAGAGCATCTTGCAGTATTCCAATGTGCCGGTTTCCATCAGATAGGCATAATCAGAATAGCGAGTGAATCCGCTGCTCTCCGTCTGGCAAATAAAGACCCGGGCAGGGGGGAGAAAGGCTGCAGCCAGGTTTCTTCAGCGAAAGGACAATAGAGATGGTAATGATTTGATAGGACTTGACATTCTCGATATTCGAGATATAATATAGGTAGAATACTCGATAATCGAGAATAGAGAGGAGGGACGCCAATGCCAAGAGCGAAGTACCAGACCCTGACAGAGCAGATGTTCTATACCCTGCTTTGCCTGAAGGAGGAATGCTATGGCCTGGATATCCTGGATCGGGTACCGGCCATGACCAACCGGAGGGTTGCCATTGGTTCCGGCACCCTCTACACGCTGCTGGAGCAGTTCTTAAGCGATGGGCTGATCCGGGAAACCAAAAGGGAAGGCCGCCGCCGGTGCTACATCCTGACCCCTCAGGGGGTGGAGGCCCTCCAACGAGAGGCCGCCCGAATGGAAGCTCAGCTGGAGGATTTTCGCCGTTACCTGGGAAAGGAGGAATCCCAATGAAACAGACGAAACGCCGTTTTGAACCCTTTGCCTTCTACAATTCCACGGGAATTTGTCGCCATCTGGAAAAGATGGCAGCAAAAGGGTGGATGCTCACCCGGATGTCCACACTGTGGTGGACCTACCGGAGAACCGAGCCCCGGAAGCTTCACTTTGCCATCTCCTATCTGGCGACTCTTTCTATGTTTGACCCGGACGATCTGGAAGAACGGCAGGAATTTTTGGATTACTGCACCCATGGGGGCTGGCATCTGGCCTGCTCTGCCGCCCAGGCGCACGTTTTCTGGAATGAGGAAGAAAATCCCACTCCCCTGGAAACCGACCCGGAGCTGGAGCTGGAGTCCATCCGCGCCTCTGCCTGGAAGGGATTCCTGCTGGGCAACAGCCTGCTTCTTGGGATTTCTCTTTTACAGATCTTTCTGTTTGCAATGCTTTACCTGGGAAATCCCATCAATTTCCTGTCCAATTCTCTGCTGATTTATGCACTGACGTGTTTTCTGATCGCCGCTGCTTTGACCATCATAGAATTGGTTTGCTATTCCCGCTGGAGCAGCAAAGCAGAAAAAATGGCGCCGCTGGGGAGTCTCCCGCAGACGGTGGATACCCGCTATCTGGAAAAGGGCGCAACCTACCTTCTGGTGATTTTGCTCCTGGTTGAAGTTGTTCGTGGAATTGCTTCCGGCCAGCAGACCAGCCTCTGGATGATGGCGATTCCCGGGTGCCTCTTGATTCTGCTTCTGAGTCAGGCAATGCAGGCGTTACGGGACTGGCTGTGCCGCCGGGGGGCTTCCCGGGGCCTCAACCGGGCGTTGGTGGCTGTGTTTTGGATCACAGGCAGCTTGGCATATGCCGTTGGGGTGACGTTCCTCAGACCGGCAGCAAACGCAGCGGAGCTGGCCATCCGGGGAGCGGAAACCTATACGGTGCAGGGGGAATCCTATACCGCCTACCACGACGACGTGCCTCTGAGTCTGGAGGAGTTGATCGGAGAGCAGACCGATTCTTATTCCACCCGGCGAACCGGGGATCAGACCATTTTTCTGAGCCGATGTTTCGTTACCCAAGAGCCCCGTCTGGATGCAGAGGACCAGGATGAACTGCCCAGCCTTCGCTATACGGTGTATTCCATCTTCTTGCCAAGCCTCTACGAGGTCTGCAAGCGGGATCTTCTGGACACAGGAGTGTTGATGGAACAATACATACTTTATTCCTATGTACCGGCGGACCCGGCTCCCTGGGGGGCGGAGGAAGTTTTCCAGCGCCTGAATAACGCCGGGGGACTGGAAAACGAATTCCTTTTGTGCTATGATAACATCCTGGCAACCATTGAGTTCTCCTGGACGCCAACCCAGGAGCAGATGGAACTTGCCGGAAGGAAATTGGCATCGTCTGCCGATTCCGGAATATGGTAATATTGACCCCGAAGGAGGGAACGAACATGCTGGATATTTTGATTCTGATTCTGTTTTGCTGGCTGTTTTTCAAGGTCATTGTGCTGTGCCTGAAAGCGGCCTGGAGCCTGACCAAAATCCTGGCCACCATTTTGTTTGTGCTGGCGTTCCCGGCGCTGATCGCCTGCCTGCTGTTTACGGGAGGCATTCTGCTGATGCTGCCGGTGGGCCTGATGGCTGGGGCCTTGGTCCTGCTGAAAACATGTACATAACCCGCGAAAATTCTGCCCGGAGCCAGTTGAAGCTGTGTTCCGGGCAGCAGATTAGGGTTGCATTCAAACTGAAAATGATGTATAATACCGTTGGATTTGTGGCCTTTTCAAAATAAAGGGCTTGTACATAGATTGAGATACGAGGACAGCGGATTATGGGGAAGAAGAGAGTCTTGTTTGTTGCCACAGTGGTCAAGACCCATATCATGCAATTTCATATTCCATACCTGAAGATGCTCCAGGAGATGGGGTGGGAGACGGCTGTTGCGGCACGGAACGACTACGAGAACCCCGAGGATTGCCGGATTCCATACTGCGATGCCTATTACGATATTCCCTTTGAACGGACCCCTTGGAAGCTCGGCAATGTAAAATCCTTCTGGATGCTGAAAAAAGTCATCGATGAGGGCGGCTATGACCTGATTCACTGCCATACCCCGGTGGGCGCGCTGCTTGCCCGGCTGGCGGCTGCTAAGGCCCGGAAACGGGGAACCAAGGTGATGTACACAGCCCACGGCTTCCACTTCTTTACAGGGGCACCCCTTCGGAACTGGCTGCTGTTTTTCCCGGCGGAGTGGCTGCTGGCGCCTATGACGGATGTGCTGCTGACCATCAATCAGGAGGATTACCGGCGTGCAAAGAAGTGTATCCGCACCAAGCGGATCGAATATGTTCCCGGTGTGGGAATCTGTACGGATAAGTTCCGGAGCGAACCGGTGGACTGCCCCCGAAAACGGTTGGAGCTGGGATATGGAGAGCAGGATTTTCTGCTTCTGACAGTGGCGGAAATGACCATGAATAAAAATCACGCCACCATTCTGCGGGCGCTGGCGCTGCTGAAAAACGACCCGGGTTTTGAAAGTATGCACTATCTGATCTGCGGCCGGGGAGATATGCGGGAGAAGCTGGAGGCGGAAGTCAGGCGGCTTGGGCTGGAGGATCATGTGAATTTCCTGGGATATCGGGACGATGCCCCGGCGCTGTATCGGTGCTGCGACCTGTTTGTTTTTATGCCGTTCCGGGAGGGACTGTCGGTTGCCCTGATGGAAGCCATGAGCAGCCGGATGCCCATTGTGTGCACGAAGATCCGGGGCAATACCGACCTGATTGAGGACGGCGTTTCCGGAATTTTCTCCGAAAACAACCCTAAGGCGCTGGCGGAGGCAATCCGCAGACTGTATGGGGACCCGGATTTGCGGGAGTCTCTCGGCCGAGCAGCGGCCGAGCAGGTTCTGCGATTTGACGAGAAGGCTGTCCATGCCCGTATGCGGGAAATCTACCAGAGCTTGGAAGCGTAAGGGACGGATTATGGCTGGAACACTGATTGTATCTCTGGACTTTGAGCTCTTCTGGGGGATGCTGGACTGCAGCACCCTGGAAGCCTATCAGGACCATGTTCTGGGCGGACGAAAAGCGATTCCCCAGCTGCTGGAACTGTTCGAAACATATCACATTCACGCTACCTGGGCTGCGGTGGGCTTTCTGTTTGCCGAGAGCTATGAGGAGCTGCGCAGATACTTCCCGGAAGCGGAGCTTCGCCCCGGATACCGCAACCCGGCCCTGAACCCCTATGCCTGGTTTGAAAAGATTGGAGAAAATGAGGAAACGGCCCCCTGCTTTTATGCGCCGACTCTGCTGCGGCAGATTGCTCGGACGCCAGGGCAGGAGATCGGCAGCCACACGTTTTCCCACTATTATTGCCGGGAAGCGGGACAGACCACGGAGCAGTTTGCGGCGGATCTGGAGGCGGCGAAGGCCATTGCCCGGGACCATGGGTATGTGGTGACCTCTGTGATTCTGCCCCGGAACCAGTGCGAGCCGGAATACACGCAGGTTCTGCGCCAATCCGGGTTTACCGCCTACCGGGATGAGGAAAACGACTGGATTCATGAGAAAATTCGGTTCCGTCCCCTGCTGCGGGCGCTGCGTCTGCTGGATGTTTACCTTCCCCTCACCGGGCAGGGGGGGTATGTACCAAAATACGAGAGCGGAATCTGGAATCTGACCGGTTCCCGGATGTACAAGCCGATTTTCCAGCGGCTTCGGTGGCTGGAAGGACTGAAGATGCGCCGCATCAAACGGCAGATGCGCCACGCGGCGGAGAATGGCCTGACATTTCACCTGTGGTGGCACCCCCACAACATCGGTGTGCACACCCAGGAGCATTTGGCCCAGCTGGAGGACCTGTTCCGGTACTATGCCCAGCTGAGAGACCGCTATGGCATGGAGAGCCGGAACATGGCGGAGGCAGCACAGACAGCGATACAGAAAGAGGAGGGAGAAAGACCGTGAAAGTTCTGCACGTTTTGAACTCCCGTATTTATTCCGGAGCGGAGAAGGTAGCCTGTCAGATCATCCGGTCCTTCCGGGACACGGAGGGGATGGAGATGGTGTACTGCAGTCCGGACAGTGAGATTGTCCGCCAGATGCTGGCAGAGCAGGACGTTGTTTATGTGCCGGTGTCTTCCCTGACACCGGCACAACTGCGCATCGTGGTGAACCGGGTGAAACCGGATCTGATTCATGCCCATGATATGCGGGCCAGCTTCGTTTCCGCCCTGTGCTGCGGAAATATCCCACTGCTGTGCCACATCCACAACAATGCCTACGATTCCCGGGGGATTTCCCCCAAATCCATTGCCTTCCTGTACGCGGGGTGGAAGGCAAAGCAGATTCTGTGGGTGTCCGACAGCTCCTATCAGGGCTATGCCTTCCATAAGGCTTTTGCCGGAAAGAGCAGGGTGCTCTACAACATCATTGATTCAGAGCAGATTTTTGCCAAGCTGGAGCAGGATACCCAGACCTATGACTTCGATTTGGTTTATGTTGGGCGGCTCACCTATCAGAAGGATCCCCAGCGTCTGATGCGCCTTTGCGCCCGGATACGGGAGCAGAAGCCGGATTTGAAGGCTGCCATTGTGGGCACCGGAGAACTGGAGGAGGAGACCAAGGCGCTTTGCCGGGAGCTGAACCTGCAGGACAATGTCCGCTTCCTGGGGTTCCAGGGCAATCCCATCAAAATGGAACATGACAGCAAGGCGATGGTATTGACCTCCCGGTGGGAGGGAACGCCCATGTGTGCCCTGGAGGCTATGGCTCTGGGCACGCCCATTGTGAGTACGCCCTCAGACGGAATGCGGGACCTGGTTTCCAATGGCGTCAACGGCTACCTGGCTCAGGAGGATGAGGAGCTGGCCCGGAGGTTGCTGGAGATTCTCACCGATCCGGAGCACCGGGCGTTTTTATCGGAGAACGGAAAACGCCGGTTTGCCCAGATTAACGACGCACCGAAATACCGTTCGGTGATTGCCCAGTGCTACAGGCAGGGGGTTGGGAAGGAATGAAGATTGTTCAGGTGATTCCCTACTTCTGCTTTGGCGGTGCGGAGACCATGTGCGAAAATCTCACCTATGCCCTGAGGAATCTGGGCCATACGGTGGTGGTTGTCAGCCTGTATGACCGGCCCACACCCATTTCCCGGAGAATGGAGGAGGCCGGTGTGGTCATCCGTTTCCTGAATAAAAAGCCGGGAATGGATGTCTCCATGGTACCCAAGCTCCGGGCGCTGTTCAGAGAAGAAAAACCGGACGTGGTGCATACCCATCTGGATACCATAAAATATGCCGTTGCCGCGGCCAGGCTGGCCGGCATAAAAAACTGTGTGCATACGGTGCACAATGTGGCGGAAAAGGAAGCGGAGGGGCCGGTTCAGAAGGCCATCAACGGCCTTTATTTTTCCCTGGGCTGGTCTGTTCCGGTGGCCCTGAGCCCTTTGGTCCAGCGGACGATCCGGGATTTTTACCACATGGGGGAGAACCGGATTCCTGTGGTTTACAACGGGGTGGATCTGTCCCGGTGCGAGATAAAAACAGACTATGCCCTTTCCCAGCCCCCAACCCTGCTGCACATCGGCCGCTTTACCCCCCAGAAGAACCATGCAGGCCTTCTGCGTGCCTTCTGCCGGATTCGGAGCGCCTTCCCTCAGTGCCGGCTGCGGCTGGTGGGAGACGGGGAGCTGCTGGAGGACACTCGGGCTCTGGCCCGCAGCCTGGGCGTGGAGGAATGGGTGGATTTCCTGGGAAGCCGGGAGAACGTACACCCGATTTTGAAGGAGGCGGATGTGTTCCTGCTTCCTTCTGAATTTGAAGGGATGCCCATGACGCTGATTGAAGCCATGGGTTCGGCCCTGCCCATTGCGGCAGCCAGGGTCGGAGGCGTGCCGGATATGCTGACGGACGGGGAGAGCGCTTTGCTGACCGACTGTGCGGATGCGGCGGTAGCCGAGGCCTGCATCCGGCTGCTTTCCGACCAGGAGCTCCGCCGGAGGCTGGGCCAGAACGCTCTGGCGGCCAGCGCCCGATTCTCTGCGGAGCATATGGCCCGGTCCTACGAAAACCTGTATCAACCCAGAACCAAGGGAGAATGACCATGAATTCAGAACGGATTTCGGTGGTGGTGCCGGCGTATAATGTGGAAAAGTGGCTGCCCCGCAGTTTGGACAGCCTGCTGGCCCAGACCTATCCCAATCTGGAAATTCTGGTGGTGGATGACGGCTCCCGGGATGGAACCCGAGAGGTGGCCCAGGCATACGCGGCACGCCATGGCAATATCCGCCTGATTTGTCAGGAGAACGGGGGTGTCACCTCCGCTCGGCTCCGGGGGGCCGGAGAGGCCTCCGGGGACTGGATTGGATTTATGGACGGGGATGATGAAATCGACCCGGATATGTACCGGCGGCTGCTGGAAAATGCTCACAGCTGCCAGGCGGACATTTCCCATTGCGGACACCGGGTGCGGTTCCCGGATGGGCGGATTGCCTACGTTCACAATACCCGGCAGATTCGCAGGCAGGACAGCCTCACCGGACAGCGGGACCTGCTGGACGGCGGGCTGATTGAATCCAGCCTGTGTACCAAGCTGTTCCGGAGATCCCTGTTTCCCGGCCTGGAGGACTGGATGGATGGGAGCATCACCATCAACGAGGATTATCTGATGAACTTCTACCTGTTTTCCAGGGCGAAGCTGTCGATTTTTGAGGATATCTGTCCCTATTGCTATATTCTCCGCTCCGGCTCTGCCTCTTACCGGGTGCTCCATGAGCACAGCATATTTGACCCCATTCGGGTCCGGCATCAGATTCTGGAGCATTGTGTCCCGGAAATTCGGGAGGATGCCCGGCGGGCGCTGCTTCGGAATCTGCTGTTTGCCTACGCCCAGCTGTCCGTGAACCGGCAGCCCCGGTACGACGATTTCCGGGCCCGGGTTCGGGCAATGCTCCGGGAGGAGCGGGACGGGTTTTGCCTGCTGTCCGCGCGAAACCGGGTACTGGCAAATTTGATCTGTACGGCTCCCTGGCTGTTCCGGCTGGCCTACCGGGGATATGTGACCGTTTTCCAGCGGGAAGAACAACATTGACAGGAGGCGCGTATGGGAGAACTGCCGCTGCTCAGCGTCATTGTACCGGTGTACAATGTGGAAGCGTATCTGGATACCTGCATCCGGTCGATTGCAGAGCAAACCTACTCCAATCTGGAGATTCTTCTGGTGGACGATGGCTCCACCGACCACAGCGGAGAAATCTGCGACAAATGGGCGGCGAGAGATGCCAGAATCCGGGTGATGCACCAGGAGAACGGCGGCGCCGGAAAAGCACGGAATGCAGCCCTGGATGCCGCGAAGGGGGAACTGTTCGGCCTGGTGGACAGCGACGATTTCCTGCATCCCGATATGTATGCTTCCCTGTACCGCCTGATGGGGCCGGAGGTGGACATTGCCGAGTGTGCCATCTTCCCGACGGAGGAGGAGAATCCGGCGCTGGACAGCGGAGAGAATGCCCAGGTTCGTGTCGTTCCCTGCTTGGAAGCGATGAAGCTGCACATTCGGGACGAGCTCTTCTGTCAGACGCCGCCCAATAAGCTGTACCGCCGCTCCGCTGTTGCGGATATCCGTTTCCCGGTGGGAAACTTGATTGACGACGAATTCTGGACATACCGGGTCATTGGCAACGCCAGGATGCTGGCGGCCACAAGCGCCCGGATGTACGCCTACCGCCAGCAGCCTGGCAGCGCCATGCACAAGCCCTATTCTCTGAAGCGTCTGCAGGGGCTGGACGCCAAACGGCAGCGGCTGGACTATATCCGCCTCCATTTTCCGGAACTGGAGCACGAAGCCAGATTCGACCTGTTTTTTACCTGCCTGTACGCCATGCAGGGCTGTCAGAAATCCCTGGACCCGGCGGAGCAGAGGGAAGCCTGGGAGAAAATCCGGGGAATTCTTCTGGAAATTATGCCTCTGGCAAACAATCCCCAGGCATCTTTCAAGAAAAATGCTTTGCTGAAGCTGGCGCAGATTTCCTTCCGGGGGACCAGCCGGCTTTTGAATCTGCTGATTGATCTCCATGTCCTGACCTGAGGAGTGTGCCTATGGAAGCAACCTGTAAGATTACAGTATTCACGCCCACTTATAACAGAGCCTATATTCTGGAAACCCTGTATCGCTCCCTCCAAAAGCAGTCCTTTACGGATTTTGAGTGGCTGGTGGTGGACGACGGCTCCCGGGACGATACGGCCCAGCTGTTTGAACGATGGCAGACGGAGGATAACCCCTTTCCCATCCGTTATGTCCGCCAGGAAAATGGCGGAAAATGCCGGGCCATCAACCATGGCCTTCGGCTGGCCCGGGGGGAGCTGTTTTTTACGGTGGACTCCGACGATTATCTGACGGAAGATGCCCTGGAAAAGGTGGCCCGCTGGGAGCAGGAACTTCCCAAAGGGGAAAAATACTGCGGCTTTGCCGGGAACCGGGGCACCACGCCCCAGGAAACGCCCAATCGCCTGTTTGAAGGCGGATACCTGGACGGCACGGCGCTGGACCGCTATGGTTGCGTAGATGGAGAGCGGGCGTATGTTTTTTACACCGAAATTCACCGAAAGTATCCGTACCCGGAGTTCCCGGGGGAAAAATTTCTGACGGAGGCGGTCACCTGGGATCAGATGGCCCACGACGGGTACAAAATGCGGTTTTACAACGATATTATCTGGATTTGGGAGTATCTTCCCGACGGACTGACCCGGGGAGGATACGACCTGTTTTTGAAAAATCCCCAGGGTACGGGGTTGTTTTTCCGCCAAAAGGCGGATTTTCTGGGCTATTCCTTCCGGACCAGGCTGGGTATGTGGTACGGCTTTACCTGTGACGCCATGGACCGCTGTACCGACCGTCAGATTGCCCAGTACATTGCCATGCCGCTGTGGCTGGTTGCACCCATGAGATGGCTGCATAACTTGATTCAGTTTGTTCGGAAAAAGAGGTAGCTTATATGTCTGAAATGACCCAATCTTCTTATCACATTCATATCTCATCGAAACACCGCTGGCTTCAGCTGAACCTGAAGGAGGTCTGGCAGTACCGGGACCTGATTTATCT
>CALXFW010000077.1 GCA_944387685.1 uncultured Oscillospiraceae bacterium | reverse complement strand
GTGTGGCTTCCGGCGATTCCGGCAAGGAGGCGTTGAAGTTGAAAGAAGCGGACCCGTCATTATTTGTAAACTCTGTGATATCGCTGCCGATTTCAGCACCCATCCACCCCAATTCCTCCATGTCGACCTGGGTCATAGCCGGCCTCGTTCCCTCCCGGTATGCTTTCATGTCTTCCGTCACGACAACTTCGTCCAAGGACTGAATGTACGAGGTTCGGCTGGCTCCAAATTCGCCAAGGTGTTCTTCGAAAAAGTGGACAGAAAGGACAGCGTAACAAAAGGCCCCCTCTTTACTGAATACAAAATCCACAGGATATCCATCTTCCATGGTCCAAGGTCCCTCCGTTAACGGCTCAGACACATACAGGTGGACAATTCGCTGCTGAGCAGTATCCTCCACGGATAGCTGAGAGATTTTCTCATCCAACCACTGGAATGTTGCCAGCCAAGGTTCTGGCATGTCTTGTGTCCTGCCGGCGTCCCAGAGAATATAGCCGTTTTCATCATAGAGGCCTGTGGTTTCATTATCCCAATAAACGCCATCCCAATACAGACGAGCTAGGACGGAATGGGAAGCAGTCTCATGGACACGGCTCATAGAAAGCCAGTGCTCCCCAGATTTCCAAAAGCTGGACACGGAAGTGTCGTTCAGGGCCATTTCTCCCCAGTTTTCCTGATAGGTCAGAATCTGATAACCTTCGCTGTTTTGAACTTGATCCAGTACTTCTCGGCAGCGAGTCATAGCTTCTTCCTGGGTCCATTCCGGCTGAGGCGAGGAGGTTGTGCTCGTTTGCGTTGCTTCAGTGTTGGATACCGATGGGTTCAGACCACAGGCTGCCAGAATGGTCAAAGACAGCACCAGGCACACAATGCTCACTCCGATGGTTGGCTTGCGCCACCGGGCCAGATTGCGGATCCGGCTGCCGGTGTCCCCTTCCCCGAAGGCCAGCGGTGCGCCGTGGAACAGCCTCCCTCCGGCGGACAGATTCAGCAGAGACTGGGAATAGGCCCGCCGGATATCCGGTCCCAGTTGGCGGATCACGGCCTCATCACAGCTCATCTCCATATCCCGCCCGGACAGGACAAAGGCAAGCCACACCAGGGGATTGAACCAATGCAGGCACAGCGCCGAAAAAGAAAGCCCACGGGTCAGAAGGTCCAGCCGGCGGATGTGGCAGCGTTCATGGGCCACAATATAGGTGCGCTGATTTTCCGGCAGGTCAGAGGGTAAGTAGATTCTGGGCCGGAGGATTCCCGCCGCAAAGGGGGTATCGATGTGATCCAGCAAGTACACATTCCCCTTCACCTTCCAGGCATAACGCAGCTTCCGGCGGAACCGGAGATAGTTTCCAATCCCTAGGGCATACAGACCAACCGCCCCAGCAAGCCAGGTCACGGCCAGTATCTCCATCAATGAGACGGCATTATGAGAAACGGTTCCCTCTTCCAAATTGGCCCCAGCACTGTCTCTTTCTTCCACAGGGAGCGGACGTGCTTCCTGCTCCGGGTCTCTCACCGTTTGGAAGGGTGTTTCCGGCTGGAAGTAAACCACCGTTGTGATCCGGCTCTCATGCTCCGCCACCGGGGCATCCAGCGCTCCCAGCAGGGAAACCGGAGAGGGCAGCGATACTGGGCACAGCAGCCGGAACAGAACCACGGACCACAGGGCGTAGGAATAGATCTTCGGGGCCCGTTTCAGCGCCAGCCGGGCCAGGATCACCAGCACAATCATCACACTGGCCGTCAGGCTCATGTTCAGCACCTGAGAAAATAAGTCCTTCACATTATCCCTCCTTCATGCTGTCAATGATGGTTTGCAGTTGACCGATTTCCGCTTTGCTCAGTTTTTTCCGGGAGCCAAAAGACAGAACCAATGCCGGAAGGGAGCCTTGGAAGGTTTCCTCCACAAACTTTTCACTCTGCAGGGCGTTGTATTCCTCCTTGGACACCAGCACCGTGACCACACTGTTCTCCATTCTGAAGAATCCCTTTTCGCATAGCTTTTTCAGGATGGAATATGTTGTTGTCCGCTTCCAGTGCAGCTCCTCAGCGCACAGGTCCACCAGTTCCTTGGTGGTCATCGGTGCTCCCTCCCAGATGAAATCTGCAAATCGGGATTCCACCGGACCCAGTTTATAATCTTCCATAACGGATGCCTCCATTCTGTCTGTTATTAACCGACAAGTATAGTCTATTCCAAGCAGACAGTTTTGTCAAGCAAATCTATTATAGAATCCATAATCTTAAGAATATATTATACATTTCTGAAATTGTTTTCAGGCAATGCAAGGGGGTGATTCTGGTTCCAAATTGACCTGCAGGTAGGTACAGAAGAATTGGGACATCTGGAAATGGTCGGCGCCATTGTGCATCAGCTCACCCGAAATCTGAAGGATACCCAGATTATGGAATCCGGCTTTGCCCCCTACTTTGTGGATCACACAGTGGGCGTCTATCCCAACGCCGCTTCCGGTGCGCTGTTCAGCACCGGGATGATGGCAGTCAAAGGTGACCCCATGGCTGATCTGGCAGAGGATTTGGCGGCGGAGCAGAAGGCACGGGTAACCTACGACAACATTCTGCGTCTTTCCGATGACCCGGATGTAAACGACGTAATCAAATTCCTGCGGGAGCGGGAAATTGTACACTTCCAGAGATTTGGGGAAGCGGTTCAACTGCTGCGGGAAAAGCTGAATCAGAAAAATGTGTACAGCATGAACCCCGCCATCGACTTATAAGCATCCTTGTTTCATTCATTTGGGAATACCGCTGTCATGTTGGCACGCAATCCGATTCTGGACAAGAGCCAATCCGGCTTCCTTGCAGAGGAACGCTTTCTGAATCTGTCAGCCAGCTAAATCAGACTCCGCTACGGAAAAACAATTATCCGCAAAAAAGAGACTGGTCTCTCCTGAGAGAGCCAGTCTCTTGCTTTCCGATTATCAGCGATACCAGGAATCCAGGTCGATTTCAGATTCCAAAGCATTTTGTTTTACGGTGACCATCTGGCCGTCCACCAGTTCCTTCTGGGTGTATCTCGGGGAGCCGCTGGCCGCGTATTTCCAGGCAAGGCTCTCCGCAAGAGTCAGTTCTGTGCCGGAAATCCTGTAACGGTTGAGGAAAAAGGCGGAACCGGAATTCCACTGCTCCAGAACCATCCCGGATTCTTCCAGCCAGGTTGGGTTATACAGGCCGGTGAATGCGGGAATTTCTGCATATCCCTCCCCTGGGCAGTACACGAAGCAATTGGCGAAGCTGCATCCGTTCATTGTACCCTGCTCCGCAATCAGGTCAGGATACCCATCCTGATTGACATCGCAAATCTGAAGGCCCTTTTCTACCGTTTCCGGCCAGAAAATATCTTCCAAGGGGAATCGAAGAACTTGGCTGCCGACAGTCAATTCTCCATGGATGGACGCATCTTCTGCTTGGAAATAGAACAACGAAACCTCCTGGGGTTTTCCGTCCAGGACAATATCTGCAAAAAATTTAATCAGAAGGTTACGGCTTCCGCCTGCTTCATCCGGAAGCTTTGCCGTGGTTACTCTGGTAGGAATGGTTTCCTCCGGTCCCCAGGTCACGGTTTCCCCCGGGATTGCCTCCGAAGCAGATTCTGAGGTTTGTGTACCGGGGACATTGGCGGGCTGGTTTGCTGTTTCAGTTGGAATTGTTGTGGACATGGCCGGAGCCGAAACCGCGGTTTCCGTTTCCGGCGCGATGGTTTCATTTTCAGCGGTCTGACACCCGGTCAGCAGTGTCACCGCAAGCGCCGCTGCGCAGCAGATTATTTTGTTCCGAATGGTCATAAGCACCTCCTGGGGTCATAGTGAATTACGGCTGTTTCGATGAATCAAACATGGATTCCTGCCCACGCCCAGAGTGGACGGACTCCACCCATATCATAGCACATTTTGCCCCATTGCGCAATCCAAAACGTCCTGAAAAGGAAAGGGCCGGCGTATCCACGCCGGCTCTGACAAACTATTTTTACACTATCACAGCATTACCATCAGCAGCGAGACAATAATTACAATGCTGATGACAATGGAGATGGAATTGAGCGCACTGGAAAGGCCCACATTTCCCTTCAATTCTCCCGTAAACGCCGGAACCGCAGAACCAATGGGACTGAGCGCCAAAATCACCAGCGCCTGACGTACTTCCAGCTCAAAAGGCAGACAGAAATAGAACAGTGCCGCCAGGATTGCACCAATTCCATAGCGAATCAGAATCAGTCGGACAATGGTGCTGATCTGAGAGCGGTCTCCCTCCAATTTGAATCCCACACCAATGGTGAGCATGGCCATGAATGCGTTGGCACTGCCAATAATTTCTGCACAGGACATCACAGGTCCGGGTACGGAAATCCGCAGCAGATTCATTCCCAGCATAATCACATAGCATACAAACGGGACCGAGCGAAGCAGAGACTGCAAAAGCCGTTTTAGGGAAAATCCCTGTCCCTCCTGCACCATTCTGGCTAAGCTGTAGGCTCCGCCCAGGCAGACAACGGCATTTCCGGTATCAAACAAGCTGGTGGCAATGACACCCATCGGTCCGAGGAAACTCTGGGCGAAAGGGATTACAAAGGTGCCGATGTTATAGCCTGCCAGATTCAGCATATCAAAGGCACGCTGCTCCTTCGACTTATGCAGATTGGTGAAAAATCCCAAGCAGATGTAAATCACGCCGCAGCCAAGGCCCAGCAAAACCAGAATCAGCAGGGACAGGTCAATTTCCTTCCCCCCAAAACTGGTGATAATGGCAGCCGGCAGGGTGATTCGGATGGTGATTCTGGACAGAATGGTAAAGTCCTCTTGCTTGAAAAAACCGATCTTTTTCAGAAAATAGCCAAGGACAATGATTGCCACGAAGCATCCGGCCCGTGTCAGTATATCCAGCATTCTCTTCTCTCCTTACGTTCGAAATGATTTTAGAATCTGCTTCTGCTCTTCAGGAATCCGGAAGCTTTCCACAGCTTTCTGAATGGTCTTCCGATGAACCCAGGGGTCAAGGCGCCCCTGAGAAATATAGGGAAGCACTGCGTCAAACTGCTTTGCCAAGGCTGTGGCAAAATACCAGGCAGCCATCATTTTGACATAATAGTCTTCCCGTCTCACTGCCGCAACCATATCCAGATACTGAGAATCAAATTCTGTATCCAGAAAATGATTCATCAGCATTCCAATGCCAAACCGCACAGTGTATGGGTGGTTGGAAGCCAGCCACGTGGATATATGCGGGAGCAGATGCTGCCGGTTCTTTCCAAAAGTTTTGGGCCGCAGTTGGTCGCAGGTTGCCCAATTGTCAACATGCATCAGAAACTTCTCTACCTGCTCCAACCCTTTGGAAAAATCCCGTTCCCGCTCCAGCAGGAAAGCATGAATTTGGTTTTCCTCAAAGCAGCCGTGGGGCAGCTGATTCAGGAACACCTCCCGATCCTTCAGTTCCCGGGCAATGCGGCGCAGCTCCGGCGTACGGACTCCCAGAATCGTATCCGGGGGCAGGTTGGGAACCAGACGAATCATAAATTCCCGGTATGTTTCGTCCTGCACGTTGTGAAGCGCCGCTTTCAGGTCCTGTGTCTTCATATTATGTCCTGCGCCGGGTCAGGTCCCGGGCCAGCTGAATCATCCATTCAGAATCTTCAAACACACCCAGGGCAGAAACGGCATTTTCCGTATAGGTTTCCACCAGGTTTTCGCAGGTTTCCAGGCCGTACAGACGGACAAAGGTGTTCTTTTGATCATCCGTGCCCACGCCTTTGCCCATCTCCTCCTGGGTTCCGATCACGTCCAGCATATCGTCCCGTATCTGAAATGCCAGCCCCAGTCCCGCCGCAAACTGTGCCGCAGCGTCCAGCTGAGCGCGGGAGGCTCCTCCTGCCATAGCGCCCAGGCAGCAGGCGGCGTGAATCAGTTTGCCTGTTTTCCGGGACTGGATATCCAGGACTTCCTGCTCCGTCAGTTCCCGCTCCTGGCTCATAATGTCCAGCACCTGGCCGCCCACCATTCCCAAAGAGCCTGCACTCTCCGCCAATAGGGCAATTGCATCCGCCATGGTCCAGGGCTGCGGTATCCGGGCGGAGGATGCAGTGAGAAACGCATCGGTCAGCAGAGCATCTCCTGCCAATACAGCCATACCCTCCCCGAACACCTTGTGGTTGGTAGGCCGGCCCCGGCGGAAATCGTCGTTGTCCATACAGGGCAGATCATCATGAATCAGGCTGTAGGTATGAATCATCTCTACCGCCGCCGCCAGGGGCGCCGCCGGCTCCCACTCCCCGCTGCACATCCGGCAGAATTCAAATGCAAGGATAGGACGCAGCCGCTTGCCGCCGGCCAAAAGACTGTATTCTGCCGCGTCAAACAGCAACTGCTGAGGCTCCGAGCGGAACTTTGCGTACAGCGTTTTCAGGTACGCCTCGATGTACTCCCGGTATTCCCGGGCCCGGGTGTCAGGGCTCATCCTGGAACGCCTCCTCTACAGGGCTCCCATCCGGGGCAGTCATAATCTTTTTCACCTGAAGCTGGGCTTCATCCAGGAGCTTTCCGCAGCTGCGCACCAGCTCGGTTCCCTCCTGGAACAGCTTCAGACTCTCCTCCAGGGCCACGTCCCCCCGCTCCATGGTACGGACAATCTGTTCCAGACGGGCCATGGATTCTTCAAAGGTCGCATTGGATGGATTCATGGTGTTTCCTCCTTCTTATCCATAACGGTGGCAGACAGGCTGCCGTCACTGACACGAATAGAAATTCGCTCTCCCAATTCTGCCTGACGAATGGAACGGATGATCTCCCCTGTTTCCTTTCTGGTTACCGCATATCCCCGCGTCAGGACTTTCAGGGGGCTCATGGCGTCCAGTTTGGAAACCAGCGCAATATATGCCTGTTTCCTTCTGGAAATTTCCTGATTTTGGGCGGATATCAGTCGGTTTTTCAGCAAATCCAGACTCTTCCCCTGCTGAGAAAGATAAACCGTGGGGTCCCGAAGGACGGGAGATTGCGAAAGCACAAGCCAGTGCTGCCGGGCCGCCTTCAGCTGCCGGGAAAGCGTTCCTGCCATGGCGGAGGAGATGCTGTCCAGACTCTGGCGGAGGCTGTCCTGATCAGGCACCGCCAGCTCCGCAGCATTGGAGGGGGTGGCAGCCCGCAGATCCGCCACATAGTCCGCGATGGTTACATCCGGCTCATGTCCCACAGCAGAAATTACAGGAATGGCAGATTCATAAATGGCGTAGGCCACAGGTTCCTCGTTGAAGGCCCACAGATCCTCCATGGAGCCGCCGCCCCGGCCGACAATCAGGACATCTGCCAGGCGATAATGGTTGGCATACCGGATGGCTGCAGCAATTTCCTGAGAAGCACCTGCTCCCTGCACCCGCACCGGAAACAGGCGAACCTGTGTCAGGGGGTATCGTTTCCCCAAAATCCGGAGCATATCGTGAATGGCGGCTCCTGCGGAGCTGGTGACAATTCCGATGGTGCCGGGATACCTGGGAATGGGCTTTTTATGCGCCGGGTCAAACAGGCCCTGGGCGGCAAGCTTCTGCTTCATCTGCTCAAAGGCAGCATACAGATCCCCTACCCCGTCCATGGCCAAAGCCGTGCAATACAGCTGATATGCGCCGTCTCTGGGATACACGGAAACCCGCCCCATGGCGATAAGCTTCATTCCATTCTCCACCCGGAACCGGAGGCGCACCGCATTGCCCTTGAAGAGAACACAACGCAGAGCACCGCCCTCATCCTTCAAAGTAAAGTAGTGGTGCCCGGAGGGGTAAAGCTTATAGTTGCTCACCTCTCCCCGAACGGCAACCTGGGTGAGCATTGGGTCTGCATCCATCCTGGAGCGGATATATTCATTGAGCTGGGTTATGGATAAAACCGTCTGGGCCATATCATCCCTCCGCAATTCGCTGGGTCAGCACCGCCACTCCCATGGCATTGTCCGTGGAATACTGGGCAGGTGCAAACACCGGGCTGTACCGCTCCACCGCCCGCCGCAGCATGGCATTGGAGGCAACACCGCCGGAAAACACCACCGTAAGTCCCGGATACCGCTCCATGGCCTGCTCCGTCGCCCTGCACACTGCGCGGCAGACGCACCGAAGGGCATATCCGGCGGTTTCCGCAGGCTGTCCATGCGTACTGTGAAACTGCTGGACCTGATTCTGAATCCCCGACAGGGAAAACGTCATCTCCCGACACTTCACCGGGAATACTTCCGTTCCGGAGGCTTCCCGGCTTAACTCATCCAGATATTTTCCGGCGGGAAAAGAAAGCCCCAGCAGCTGCCCCGTCCGGTCAATCAGCTGTCCCGCCGAAATATCGCTGGTGCCGCCCACCCGAGTACAGGATACGTTGCGTCCCTGGGGCTCCACCAGCAGCAGCTCCGTCGTACCCCCGGACAGGTGCCAAGCCAGATGGGGCTGGTCCATCAGCTCCATCCGCTTAGCCCCCCACAGAGCGGCCGCTACGTGTCCCTGCTGGTGGGAAACTTCAACCAGGGGCACACCCAGGCTGTCTGCAAGCAGTTTGGCATGGGAATACCCCACCAGGAAGCAGGGCATATAGCTCCCCTCCACAGCCCGGGGGCGTGTACTAACCCCAACTGCAGATATGCCTTCCCGGGATGCACGGGAAAATAGCCTGCCGGAAAGCTCCGGCAGGCTTTTGATGTGGGAAAAAACCGCGTCCGACTGGCGCAGGCCCAGCTCCCCCTCCTTGACCGGAAGCAGCTTGGAGCAGTTCTCCGCCGTGCTTTCACTCAGAAACGCAATGGAGGTGGTGTAGTTGCTGGTATCAATCCCGATTACGCTCATAGTGCGTCCTCTGCCACGGGGGCGGACAGACTGCGGGCAAAGCCCCCCAGAATGCCGTTGACAAACGCACCGGTATCGTCACCGTCATATTTTTTGGCCAGACGAACCGCCTCCGAAATGGCTACCCCAGTGGGAACATCCTCCACATAGAGAATCTCAAACATGGCCAGCTGCAGGATGCACCGGGTCAGACGGGAAATTCGGCTGATATCCCAGCCGATGGAGAATTTGCGGATCTGGGCATTCAGCTCCTCTTCCCGGTTGGCCACCCCGGATACCACCATATCCAGGTAACGCAGCTGCATCCGGCTGGGGCGCTCGGCATAGACATCGTTCTCTGCTTCCAGGTTCTTATAATACGCCTTATCCAGGCGGGCGGAAACCACCTGTTCCGGCTCTTCGCCGGTAAAGTCCCGGCCATAAATCAAATGTACTGCCAGTTCTCTGGCGTTGCCTCTCGTCATAAGATATCCTTATTTCCGGACGATTCCACAGACGGTAACGCTGACGTCCGCCACGGTAACACCGGTAATGGCTTCTACTGCATTGGAAATGGCGTTCTGCACATCCATGGCTACCTTGACAACGCTCTCTCCATAGCGGATGAGCACATTGCATCCAATGGTCAGCGTGTTATCCTCCGCGATGGCGATGCGTATTCCCTTGCCCCAGCTCTTCTTCCCGACAATTTCCGCGCCGCCTTTTGCAACGCCTTCCACCTCGGTGAGCGCATGCTCGGCGATGGTGGCAATCACGTCCTCCGAAATCATCACGGTGCCGTTTTCCTGCTGCTGGGTAATATACTGCTTATATTCTGCCATAAGCGAACCTCCTCAATGCTGAACGTGGCACACCGCCACGATATAATTTTGTTTATTATACCACAGTTTCCGGAAAATACAAGGAAAAGATTCCGTGAAATCAAATCCCGGGGGAAAAGCGAAACCCGCCTCGAAGCAGGCGGGTTTCCGGAATATGTTACTGTACCTCTACCACCCGGATATCGTCCAGGGTATAGTCGGACTGGGCCATTACGATGTCGGCGATGACTGCCACATCCGTATCCTGCAGGCCTCCCTCCGGAGACGCCACGGCTACGGAAATCCCTTCTGCAGACATATACGCCACACAGTCGGCATAGCCCTTGGCGATGACCAGGCTCTCAATCTGTGCTTCACTCAGGGCCGTCTGGACAATATCCTCCAGCTCCATGGCGGATTCCACCTCCTTGGTGCCGGTTCCATCGGTGTAAGCCATAGCCTCCTGCAGCAGGTTCACTGCGCTGTCCCGAGCCTGCTGTCTGGACAAGCGGACGGCGGCAAAATAGTCACTGGCGGTGGTCTGCACATCCTCCCCGGCAGCCAGCGCCGCCATGTCCTCCGTCAGCACCAAGCCGTCTTCCGACATCACCTTTTCCGCGTCCAGGGTGTCCACCAGACTGACGGCGCTGCTTTGCTCGGTATAAAGCCAGTTTACGTAGATGCCGGCGCAGACCGTAACAAGCACTGCCGCCGCGACCAGATTCTTCTTCCAGATTTTCATAAAAGTGCCTCCATTCATTTCATTTTCAACACAGTAATGCAATCTGAGCGTAAACCGGTGACGCTCATTACCGCCTTCACAATGGAAAGCGTCACATTGGCATTGTCAGCCCCCTGACATATCACAATCGCCCCCCGGTATACAGGCGGAAGCACCTGCTGAATCAGCCCGGATTCCTGCCCGCTTCCGGACAGGAGCACCGTATCCGAATGGGTTTCCGTGGAAGTATCTCCGACGGTACTGTCCTCGTCCGTCTGGTACAAGATTTTCTCTCCCGCTGCCTGGGTCAGCAGCACCTGCACCTTCCCTGCCCCGGAAATCTGGCTGAGGATTTGGGTCAGAGATTCCTCCAGGTCCGGCTCGGCAGGCTGGGTCACGGTTTGGGTCTGCGTATGCGCCTCGGGCTCCCCCTCCGGCAGAAGCAGGAGAAGCAGTCCCGCCAGGATCACGAGGAGCACATACCGGTATTTTTTTGCCAGCTCCCATCCGGTTTTCTTCCAACTTACCCAGTCCATACCTGATTCTCCTTTGCAATGCCAAGATCTGCCAGCAGCATCTGCTCCAGCTGCGTTCTGGCGTAGGGGGATACCGTCCCGGAAATGGTCACAGACAGCGGCACAGGGGGTGATTGCTGGCTGAGTTCAACCTCTGCCTGAATGGAAGCATTCAGTTCAGCGGCTTTGTCCAAGATATATGCTTCCGCCTGCTGCTTTATGCGTTCCCGCAAAGCCTGGTCGGTCATTTCTTCTCCCTGGGCCGTGAATCCGCTTCCGTCGGATTGCAGGGCGAGCAGGGAGTCTGTGAGAAAATCCGGATTCAGTCCCACAACAGGCCGCAGAACCACAATTGTCAGAAACACACCGCAAACCAGACGCAGCAGTTTCTTTCCGCTTCCCTCCGGAAAAAGTCCGGACAATATTCCGCAGATGAAGGCCGCCGCTACCACATTCAAAAGATATTCCCGAAGGCCCCCCATCACCCGACCCCCTTCATAAAGCATACCGTGCTGATCAGCAGGAGCAGGCATACCGCCCCAGTCATACCCAGCAGCATACCCATGGCGGTGGAAAAGTCCTCAATGATTCCGGTGGTACCGGGGGTGCCAAAAATGGCGCACAGGGCTGCTGTTGACTTCAGAATCAGATAATGGACGCCTATACGGAGAAACGGTTCCAGGAACAGGGCCAAAACCGCCAGGATTCCGTAAATCCCCGCCGCATTTTTCATCAGTCCGGCGCTGACCAGTACCGCCTCCGAGGCATCGGACAGGATTCCCCCCACCACCGGAACCACAGAGGAAATGGTGACCCGGGTCGCCTTCAATGCGGCAGCGTCGGTGGTTCCGCTGACCACACCGGTAATGCTCATGTAGGTGGTGAATACAGTCAAAAGGGTCTTCAGGCACCAGCTGACGGCGTTCTTGATGAAGTCCCGCATCTTTTTCAGCATTTCCTCTCCGACGGCGCTGTGCGCTGCCCCCAGGGCCAGGAACAGGTACACCACCGGCATCAGAACCCGGGAAATCAGACTGCTCAGGATGGCGTCAAGCACGGCCGTTCCGGTATACAGAGCGGCAGAGGACGTTACGCCCCCCTGGGCAGCCATTGCCGCTGTCATCACCGGGGAAAGCATCTTTCCGTAATCGCTGAGCTGGCGCACCGTTTCCGCCCCCAACTGGATCATGGAGTTGGTATTCAGCAGCAGGGTCGCGGTGATCACCGCAGTCCCCGCCAGATTCAGGGTGGTTTGGGGACTGCCGGGAAAGCTGCGCAGGAGAGATACCAAAATAACCGCCGCCACCACGGACACACTGACCGCGCAGGCCTCCCGCAAATCCGGCCGGACAGTCATCAGCGCCTTTTTCAAAAGTTCCCAGAGTCCCTCGGCAAAGGACTGGGTATTTTCCGGCATCTGCTCCCTGGCGGACTCCGGAACCTCAGGCGCTTCAATCTCCAATGCGGAGGCAGGCAGGGCCAGAGAAATCAAAAGCAGCACTGCTGCAAAGAATTTCATCATACTTGTCCCAAAATCTCCCGTATCAGGTTCAGCAGAGATTGAAACAGCGGAACAGACAGGAACAGAATCCCCGCAGCCCCCAAGAGCTGTAGGGTCTTTCCCAGAGAACCGGAGCCTCCGTCCGAGCAAATCAGGCTGCCGATCTCCGCCACCAGGCCAATCCCTGCCGCTTTCATCAGCGTACTCAGCATTCCCTGGTCCATCTGCATCATGTCTTCCAGCTCCCGGAGCAAATCCACAACCGGTTCCAGGTAGGACATGGCCGCCGCCGCTGTCATGCAGCAAACCGCCAGCACCAGAAGCAGAGAAATTTCCCGTTTTTGCAGTGCCAGCACCAGAACCACGGTGAGCAGCACCGCTGCGGATGCTTTCCAGAACAGTTCCATCAGAATTGGAACAGGGTCTTGACCAGGTCGAACAGGTCGGCGATTTTCTGGGCCAAAATCATCAGCACAACCACCAGCCCCGCAAGGCTGGTCATCGTCGCCTGTTCCTCCCGCCCGGACCGGGAGAGTACCTGGTTCAGAATCGACACAATAATGCCAATTGCCGCAATTTTGAAAATCAGATCAATGTCCATAGTCATAAGAATAAAATTGCCAGAGCCGCGCCGGCGCACAGCCCCAAGGTCCGATAGCTTCTCAACCGTACATCCCGATCCCGCTGCAAGCGTTCGCTGGCTTCTACGCAGGCTGTGCAGACAGCTTGCAGGCCGTTGAGCTGTCCCTCCAGGTCAAATCGTCCCAGAGTTTTTCCCAGCTGGTTCAGCAGCCGTCTGCACCTGCCGGACAGTGTGCAGCTGCGCCCAAGCACAGTAGCCATGCAGCTGGCAGCATCCGGCGCGGTCTGCCACTCCAGTTCCGAAGCCAGCCTCTCCAGAACCTCCCGGATTGCACCGCCCGAGGCTTGTCCCGCCTGGCGGCACAGCTCCGGCAGCGGTGTCAGTCGGTATTGCAGCTCACACTGCATAAACTGAAGGGCCCGGATCAGCTCCCGCAGCCGCCGCTCCTCCTGGAGGTAGCTGGCGGCGATGGAAAATCCGAATCCACCGCAGCCAGCCACAACCAGAATCGCGCCAATCCATCTATAGCTCATAGCGTCACCCTTTCTATGCGGTAGGACCTATCCTTCCGCAGTACCACCAGTGTTTGGAATACCTTTTGGGCAATCAGGGTCTCATAAACCGGTCTGCTGAGAAAATCCCGGACTGAGGAAGCATGGGCAGTTGCGAGCAGGGTCACGCCGCAGTTGGCCGCCGCTGTCAGGGCCTGACAATCCTCCAATGCGGTGATTTCATCCACTGCAATGCAGCCAGGTCCCATGGTCCGAAGCAGTCTCTCAATTCCCACCGTTTTGGGGCACCCCGTGAGGATATCCGTCCGTTTTCCAGGAGCGAACACAGGGGGAAACAGCTCTCCCCGCTCGTCCACCACGCCTACGGCTTCCCGTTCCCCATAGCTGCGGACCAGGCAGCGCAGCAAGGTGGTTTTGCCCCACCCCGGGGCGCCAAGAATCAGTACGGAGCCGGTAAGCTTGGACAGCTCCGCCCCCAGCTCCGGAATGTCCCGGGCAACCCGGACACACACCGAGCGAATCTCCCGAACGCCTGTTACCACCCCCTGGTTGCACACAACCTGCCCGCAGACACCGATTCTGTGGCCGCCCTCCCCGGTGATATACCCCTGGGCCAAGGTCTGGGCAGCCCAGGGAGAATAGCGGCTTGCCGCATTCAAGAGGAAAGTCAGCTCCTCCCGGGTAACGTCCCCTGTCAGCCAGCGGCTGCCGCTGCCCAGCACCAACTCCGGCGGTGCATGGAGCCGCAGCCGCAGCTCCTGCATGGATTCTTTCCCCAGCGTGTCCACATCCCTGCGCAGCCGCTGGGGCAGAATTCCCAATAACGCATTCCAAGCGCACAGCATTTGCATCACTCCTGGGAAAGCCTATGTGCCCATGCCCCGGGATATCCCGGCGGACAGAAAAAACCGACCGCAAAAAATGCGGTCGGTTTTTTGTCAGCGTTTGTTCTTTTTGTAGATCAGGTTCAATCCCTTGAGAAGCAGATTCTTTTCCAGGATAATATTGTGCTTGCACAGAGGCGTGATGAACTGGGCAAGGCCTCCCGTGGCAATCAAGGTTGAGGGGTGCCCCAGTTCCTCTTCAATTCGATCAATCAGGCCGTCCAGCATGGCAGCGGTGCCGTACATCATTCCGCTTCGCATACAGTCAACGGTATTCTTTCCGATGACCGTTTTGGGTTTGTCCAGGCTGATGCCCGGCAGCTGGGCTGTGCGGCTGGTCAGCGCATCCAGCGAGACGCGGACACCCGGGAAAATAATGCCGCCCATATAGACATTGTCCGGCTCCACCACTTCAATGGTGGTGGCAGTGCCCAGATCCATCAGAATCAGGGGTGCGGAATACTCCGCCAGCGCTGCCACCGCAATGACAATCCGGTCACTGCCCACCTGAGAGGGAACGTCCATATGAATATTCAGGCCCGTTTTCAGGCCGGGGCCTACCACCATGGGCTGCTTTCCGATGACCTTGATGACACCGGTTTTCACGGAGTTGAACACCGGGGGCACCACGGAGGAAATAATGCAGTCATCAATCTCCGAAATGGACACGCCATAGGCCTCAATCATGCTCTTGATTTCCACGCCGTACTGGTCGGAGGTCCGGAGCCGGTCCGTGGCAATCCGGGCCTTAAACCGGAGCTGATCGTTTTCCATGCAGCCGATTACAAGGTTGGTATTTCCAATGTCAATGGCAAGAAGCATCGTCTATTCTCCTCAATGTTTTTTCATCCGGGCTGTCATGTGCAGCAACGCCTTTCCAATCACCGTAACCAGCAGAGCGGCGGCGATGGCTTCCGGGATGCCGGAAGCGGTTACCGTCCCCATAACCAGGCCGAATACAGCGGTAATGGCTACATCCTTTGCCTCGGCATACTGCTGGGCCAGGAGCAGGTAGATGCTTCCCATCACCAGCAGCGTATGACACACAGTGGACACAGCGGCAGTTACCGGAAGAGCCAGATAATCCTGTTTCAGAAGTTTTCGGAACAGCTTCCACAGCCAGCCGGCCAGAATCCCGAAACAGATCCGGCACCCCAAAGCAATCCAGAGGCTCTTCACAACTCCGGGCAGCCCCTCCGTAGTCATAAACGGAGAAAAGGCAAAGGACAGCAATCCCGGGGACGTGGTGTTGACCCATAGAGAGCACAGTCCAAACAAGCCGCCCAGCACGCCTCCTGCTCCAGGGCCCAGCAGAACCGCCCCCAAAATCACAGGTATGTGCATGGTGGTTGCCTTAATCACCGGCAATGGGATAAATCCAATTCCGGAAAGGCCCATGGCTAGCAGCACACCGCAAAACATGGCAAGCGTTGCCATGTAGCGTGTGTCCATTCTCGTGGTTTTCATATATTCAATTACCTCCTGCTGCCGTTCCTCATTCCAAGGATACAGCGCAAATATGGGAGCAAAACGCTCCACCGCGTATTATAGCAATGGAAAATCGAAAACTCAAGTAAAAATCCGGACTTTACACATTCCGGGAAATTGACTATAATAACCAAAACAGACGATATGGGAGGCATCACTATGCTGAAAGGAAAAACCGTTCTCCTCGGCGTTACCGGGGGGATTGCGGCATACAAGGCTGCTGCTCTTGCCTCGGCGCTGGTCAAACAGCACGCTGCCGTGGAAGTGATTATGACCGATCACGCCACCCGCTTTATTACGCCTCTGACCTTTGAACAGCTCACCGGGCGGCGGGTGATGGTGGATACCTTTGACCGGAATTTTGCCCATCAGGTGGAGCACATTGCCCTGGCAGACCGGACGGACCTGGTAATCATCGCCCCTGCCACCGCCAACATCTGCGCGAAGCTCGCTCACGGTTTGGCCGACGATATGCTGACCACCACCGTTCTCGCCTGCCGCTGTCCCAAGCTGGCCGCTCCCTCCATGAACACCAATATGTATGAAAACCCCGTCACACAGGAGAATCTGCAGACTCTGGAGCGGTTTGGCTGGGAAATTATCTCCCCTGCCAGCGGACGCCTGGCCTGCGGCGCAGTGGGCAAGGGCAAGCTTCCGGAGCCGGAGGAACTGCTGGAGCACATTCTGCGGCGCATTGCCCTTCCCCACGATCTGGAGAGGAAACGGATTCTGATCACCGCCGGACCCACTCAGGAGGCGCTGGACCCGGTCCGTTATCTGACAAACCACTCCACCGGGAAAATGGGCTGTGCCATTGCCAAAATGGCCATGCTCCGGGGCGCGGAAGTCACATTGGTCTGCGGTCCCATGTCTGCATCTGCCCCTCCCTTTGTTCATCTGGTGCCTGTGGTATCCGCCCAAGATATGTTTGACGAAGTGACATCCAGAGCGCCCAAGATGGATATTATTATCAAAGCCGCCGCCGTTGCGGACTATACTCCGCTGGAATACCACGACAACAAAGTAAAGAAATCCGACAGCAGCCTCTCCATTCCGCTGAAGCGCACCCAGGATATCCTGGGCTATCTGGGGGAGCATCGAAAGGAAGGCCAGGTAATCTGCGGCTTCTCCATGGAGACGGAAAATATGCTGGAAAACAGCCGGAAAAAGCTGATAAACAAGCATCTCGACCTGATTTGCGCCAACAATCTGAAGGTGCCTGGAGCCGGATTCAGCGTAGATACCAATGTCATTACCCTGATAGACCAAGATAGTATGCAAGAGCTGCCTCTGCAATCCAAAGAAGCTGCCGCAAACGCCATTTTGGATCGGTGTCTGTCTCTTTTCGCCCCGTAAACTCCGAAAGCCTCCTGCCCAATATGGGCAGGAGGCTTTCGTGGTTATAGAGATTCGCTTTCTTCCGAAAAGTCCGTCATGTCGTCAAAGTCCAGCTGCGCCACACGGCCAGCCTTCCTCGCCTCCCACTGTTCCTTGGTCAGCAGGATGGCTCTCGGCTTGGAGCCCTGGAAGGGGCCGACGATCCCCTTCTCCTCCATTTCGTCCACAATCCGGGCGGCACGGGCATAGCCCAGCTTCAGACGCCGCTGAAGCATGGATACGGAGGCCTGGCCGGTTTCCAGAATCACATCCACCGCAGCAGGGAGCATATCGTCCCCCTCCAGCTCATCTTCACTGGGGTCCGGGTCCGATGCTGTGGGGGTCTTCTTTCCTGTCTGCTGGGCTTTTTTCTCGATCTCTGCCAGCACCTGCTGGTTGTAGTCGGCCACATAGTGCTCCTTGACGTACTCGGCAATGGACTCCACCTCCGAGTCGGTGACGAAGCAGCCCTGCACACGCAGCGGCTTTCCGCAGCCAATGGGGGCAAACAGCATATCGCCCTTGCCCACCAGCTTTTCGGCACCCATGGTATCCAGGATAATCCGGGATTCCATGGCGGAGGCAACGGAGAACGCAATCCGGGAAGGAATGTTCGCCTTCATCAGGCCGGTAATCACATCTGCGGAAGGACGCTGGGTAGCGATAATCAGGTGCATCCCCGCTGCGCGGCCCATCTGGGCAATCCGGCAGATGGAGTCCTCCACCTCTTTTGCGGCGACCATCATCATATCCGCCAGCTCGTCAATGATAATGACAATCTGGGGCATTTTTTCCCCGTCCTCCTCCGCCTCCATAATGGAGTTGTAGGATTCCAGATCCCGGACCCCGGCATCAGACATCAGCTTATACCGGCGCAGCATTTCCGTAACCGCCCACTGGAGGCTTCCTGCAGCCTTTTTCGGATCGGTAACCACTGGGATCAGCAGCTGGGGAATGCCATTGTAAATGCCAAGCTCTACCATTTTGGGGTCCACCATGATGAGCTTCACATCCTCCGGCCCGGCTTTGTACAGAAGGCTGATGATAATGGAGTTCATGCACACGGACTTACCGGAGCCGGTGGTACCGGCAATCAACAGGTGAGGCATCTTGGCAATGTTGCCCACAATGCAGTTTCCGCCGATGTCCTTGCCCACCGCAAAGGAAGACTTGGATTTTGCCCGGCTGAACTCCGGAGAGTCAATCACCTCCCGCAGAGAAACCGTGGTGACCACCCGGTTGGGAACCTCAATGCCCACAACCGAGATTTTCCCCGGAACCGCCGCAATCCGAACGCCGGAAGCGCCCAGGCTCAGGGCAATGTCATCGGCACAGCCGGTGAGCTTGTTCAGCCGCACTCCCTTGTCCAGCTCCACCTCATAGCGGGTGACACTGGGACCCCGGGTAACGTTGATAATGTGGGCATCGATCCGGAAGCTTGCCAGGGTTTCATTCAGCCGCCGGGAATTATCCCGCATCTCTTCCGTGCCGTCGGCGCTGCCCCGAACGGGCCGCTTCAACAGGTCAATGGGGGGAAAAACATACTCCGGCTTTTTCTGTGACTGGCCCTGGGCAATCTCCGCAGCCACCTGTCGGGCAGACTGTGCCGTATCCTTGGCGGTGACCTTGTCCGTCGCTTCCTCCTTCTGGCCAGCCTCGGATACAGTGACCGCCGGTTCCGGCTTGGGTGTAGGTGCCGTCTTGGAGACCACAGGCTTCAGCTCAGGCATACGGACAGGTATTTCTTCCTGTCTGGGCGTTTCCACAGGCTTGGAAGCAGGCACGACAGGTTCATCAAAAACATTGGGGATATCCTCCTTGACGAAGGAAGCCGTGGCCGCCAGAGGCGCTCCGATTTCCACGTCAATTCGGTTCATGAACGCCGCGCCCTTTCCGGGAACCTGTTTGACGGTATCCTCCGCTGCAGCCGCAGGCTGCCTGGTTTCCGGTACCGGCTGAGGCTCCGGACGCTCCGATTTTGCCTGAGGCTGGGGAACCGGCTTCTTGACCGGCGGCTTCTGCTCCGGAGCCGGCTGCTGCGGTACCGCAGCCCGGGCCTGCATGGCCTGCTCCCGCTTCTGCCGCTTGTGCGCAATCTGCTTGTTGGCAATGTGATTGACCACAATTGCCGCCGGTTCAATATAATCATCCTCATCCCAATCCTCCCGGGGTCGGTTGGCAATGGCACGGATGATACTGGGAACGGTAACCTGCACAGAACCCAGCAGTGTCAGGGCAGCGCCCAAGCCGGTGAAGAACAGGGAGAGCGGACCGCCGCAGGCCCAGCGCAGCACCATTGCCAGGCTGCCGCAAAGCACGCCGCCGGTCCTTCCCTGTGCGCCGCCGGTGTAGAACGCCAGCATACGTTCCCCGCTGAAATCCAGGACATCCTCTTTTACAATCAGCAGGTGGAAAATCATCCCGCAGAATATCACAAACAGAATCAGGCAGATGCTCCTCATTCGCACGGCTGTTTTTCGGCTGAAGGTGTTTATGATGAACAGGTACAGCAGTGCCGGAATGGATATGTAAAATCCGGCCTGTCCAATCAGGCCCAGCACCACGGATTTTACCACCTTCAGCAGAGCCCCCTCCGGGTTGACGCTGATGACAACGAACAGAATAAACAGCAAAAAGCTGAATATGGCAACCACCGCGCTGGAAGAAAGGGGGCTTTCATACTCCGTTTTTACAGCGGGCTTTTTTGTGGAAGTGCTTTTCTTCTTCCCGGAGGATTTCTTGGAACCGGACTGGGTTCCCTCCGAGGAAACGGATACTTTTTTCTTGGTGTCTGAAACAATTTTCTCGGCACGACTGGAAGATTTCTTCGCGGCCATGATATGCCTCCTAAGCCAGTAGATTCACAATAAAGGTAAACAGGGCCAGGCCCACGCAGTACAATCCAAAGATGGAATAGCCGTGATTTCCGGAAAGGTACCGCATCAGCCGGATTCCCAGCAGGCACCCGCCAAAGGCCGTCAGGCCGGTGACCAGGTAGCGCAGGATGATTCCAAAGGAAATCTCGCCCAAGCCGGTGGTGAACAGCGTCATCACGTCCAGCACCGCCAGCCCAAGATTCAGCGCCATGTTCATCATCAGCGCCATGCTCAGGCAGAATCCCCGCTCTACCCCGCAGATCGAGCCAATGGACGCGGCAGTTCCCACCGCAGAAATTCCAGGGAGAACGGAAGCGGTGCCGCCCAATCCCATCAGGAATCCCTCTACACGGGAGAGTGTCCGGGAGTCCCGATTGCTGCCCGGTAAAAACTGGGGAATGTACAGAATCAGCCCGTTCACAAACAGGAACACGGACACGATCATCAGATTTTCGCTCATGGAATCGTGAAAGCGGTACAGGAACAGTCCCGCAATGACCGGAACGAGCATGGTTTTGAGCATACTCCAATCCATCAGGCTGCGGGTATCCAAGGGCCGCTTTCTGCGGCGCTTCGGGACACGGGCCAGGGCTCTTGCCCGGTTGATGCGCACGATCTGACTCTGGCAGCTGAAATACAGTCCAGCAAAAAGTCCCATATGTACCATCAACTGCATGACCTCTGTGCCACCGGAAATGCCATAGAACTTCATCAGCAAAATCCGGTGGGCCTGGGCAGAGACGGGGACGATATCCATAAATCCGGAAAGAAAACCGTAGACTACGCTCTGAATCCAACTCAGATCCATGCACTTCCCTCCCTTTGCAAACCATTACACCTTATGATATCATACTTTTAACCAAATTTCCAGTCTTATTTTTGTAGGAAACGGAGGCCGGAGAATCCGGCCTAGGTTCCTGCTTTTTCCGCATCAATCATGTGATGCAGGGCATCCAGCGCATCGCTCAGTCCCCCCAGACTGTCAATCAGGCCCGAGGAGACCGCCTCTTTCCCGTAGAGAATGGTGCCCACATCCGTGGCCATTTCCCCTGTGGCCATCATATAGTGCTCAAAGGTTTCCCGGCTGATGCGGGAATTTGCCGTCACAAAGTCCGCAATCTGTTCCTGAATCCGCTGAAAATACCGGTAGGTCTGGGGTGCCCCCACAACCAGGCCGGTCATCCGCACCGGGTGTACCGTCATGCTGGCCGTCGGGGTGATAAAGGACTTCTTGGTACAAACCGCCAGAGGAATGCCGATGGAATGCCCGCCCCCCAGCACCAGGGAAACCGTAGGCTTTTTCATCCCGACGATCATCTCCGCTATGGCAAGTCCCGCCTCAATGTCCCCTCCCACGGTGTTGAGCAGCAGAAGCAGGCCGTCAATTTCATCGCTTTCCTCCATTCCCGCCAGAAGTGGGAGAATGTGCTCATATTTCGTGGTCTTCACTGTTTCCGGCGCTACCTGGTGTCCCTCAATCTGGCCAATGATGGTCAGGGTGTAGATATTCCCCTTGGGAGATTTGGTCATGTCCGAGCCGAGCTCCACCACCTGTGACTGCTCCTGTTTTTTCATTTCCGCGTCTGTACTCATCAGAATCCCTCCTGTGTTTTTGCTTAGGATATCCAAAGGAATTTGGATAATTCACACTTGAAAGCAGCCGCAAAATATTCTATAATAGGAGCCGGTGATGGTATGGCAAACAAGACCAACGCGGTCCGTCTGGTAGAGCAGTCGGGAATTCCCTGCCGGGAGTGCTTTTATGCGTTTGACGAAAAGGACCTGAGCGGAATGCACGCCGCACAGGCAATCGGTCTTCCGCCGGAACAGGTGTTCAAGACCTTGGTTGCCCGGGGAGAGAAAACCGGCATCAACGTGTTCTGCATTCCCGTTTGCTGCGAACTGGATTTGAAAAAGGCCGCAAAAGCTGCCGGCGATAAAAATATGGAGCTGGTGGCGGTGAAGGACCTGTTGGGCCTGACGGGGTATATCCGCGGCGGGTGCAGCCCGGTGGGGATGAAGAAGCGGTATCCTACCTTCCTGGACGAAACTTGTGTTCTGTGGGAGGAAATTGCCGTTTCCGCAGGTGCCAGAGGCCATCAGATGATTCTTCCGCCGGAAGCCCTGACCCGGCTTGTAGGCGGAAAGGTAGTGGATCTCACACTTTAGAGCCAGATAGCAGAAAGGAGCTTTCGTATGTATCAGTACAAGACAAAAGGAACCTGTTCTCAGATGATTTCCTTCGACCTGGAGGACGGCAAGGTAAAGAATGTGCAGTTTCTGGGCGGCTGCAACGGAAATCTGAAGGGAATCGGCGCTCTGGTAGAGGGCATGGACATTGACGCCGTGATTGAGCGGGTAGAAGGCATTCGCTGCGGCATGAAGCCCACCTCCTGCCCCGACCAGCTGGCAAAGGCCCTGCGGGCAGCAAAAGAGCAGATGTAATTTCCAATTGGACAGGCTGCGGCATCCGGATTCCCCGGATGCCGCATTTGTCTGTGCCGGGGTTGCATATCCCCATTGCCCGTGGTATAATACTGGTAATCGATACCATATAGATAGAAAGAAGGACTTTCCTGTGACAAATGCGGAACAACATTATAAAAAAATGACGGAAACCCCGGTGTCTATGCTGATTCTGAATCTTGGCATTCCCACCACCATATCCATGCTGATTACCAACATTTACAACATGGCCGACACCTATTTCGTGGGTACCGTGGGAGAGAGCGCCCAGGCGGCCACCGGTGTGCTGTTCACCGTCCAGGCCGTCATGCAGGGAATCGCCTTCATGCTGGGGCATGGAAGCGGAACCTTCATCGCCCGCTCCCTGGCAAGCAAGGATGCGGACACCGCCACCCGCTATATCTCCAGTGCGTTCTTTCTGGGCGGCGGCGTTGGTTTTGTGATTCTGGCGCTGGGCCTTCTTTTCTTACAGCCGCTGGTTCAATTTCTGGGCAGTACCCCCACGATTGTTCCCCACGCCATGGACTATGGCTTCTGGATTCTCCTGGCGGCCCCTTTCATCATCTGTTCCCTGATTCTGAACAACGGCCTGCGCTATGAGGGAAAAGCATTTTACGCCATGTTCGGTCTGACCACCGGCGGTATCCTGAACATTATCGGCGACTATGTGCTGGTGATTCGGTGCAACATGGGCGTATACGGTGCGGGTCTTGCCACTGCAGCTTCTCAGGTGGTCAGCTTCTGCATTCTGCTGTTCATGTACCTGAAAATGGCCCAAAGCACCATTCGTCTGTCTGCGGTCAGCCGGGAGGCCAGGCTCTATCTGGCTGTCTGCCAGGTGGGATTCCCCTCCCTGATCCGGCAGGGGCTGACTTCCGTTACCACCGGTGTGCTGAACAATGTGACCAAGCCCTTCGGCGATGCCGCCATTGCCGCCATGAGTGTGGTCAACCGGTATTCCAACTTCCTGATGTGCGTGGGATTGGGAATGGGACAGGGCTTCCAGCCGGTGGCCTCCTTCAACTTCCAGGCAGAGAAATATGACCGGGTGAAGAAGGGGCTCCTGTTTACGACCACCTTTGGTCTGCTCTTTGTGGGCGGCATGGCGGTCATCAGCATGCTCTTCGCAGAGCCAATCATCCAAATTTTCCAGAAGCATTCCGAGGTCATTGAGATCGGTGCCCGGGCGCTGCGATTCGCCGCATTTGGTATGTTGTTCATGCCCTTCTCCACGCCGGTGAATATGCTGTACCAAAGCATCCAGCAGCCCACCATCTCCTCCATTCTCTCCCTGATCCGTTCCGGCGCCGTAACCATTCCCCTGCTTTTGTTCGGCGTTCCTTTCCTGGGGCTTCTGGGGGTTCAGATTGCCCAGCCTGTGGCTGATGTTCTGGCTGGTCTTTGCAGCATTCCCTTTATCTTCCGGTTCCTTCACTCCTATCAGGATCAACCGGCAAAGATATAAAATTGGCATACAAAACAGCGGGAAGTCTCCATGAGATTTCCCGCTGTTTTCTCAGGAACAGAACGCCACTTCCTCGTGGCGCAGCTTCCATACATCCCGCATCCGCTCCAAAAAGTCCGGCAGATTGGCAGGCGATATCACATCCTCCTCCGGCTCTTCCTGAGTCCAGGGCAAGCGCATCTCCCCTACCCACAGCAGGAAGGCGTCCCCATCGCTCCATTCCGGCTGAACCGATATGCCGTCCACCGATAGGAATGCCTTTCCCCAGGTGAGAATCCGTCCCTGAACCCGGTAGCAGGCCAGCAGCAGCGTGGGTTCAAAGGGCATCAGTTCACTGGGTCCGTTCAGATTGACACCAAACTCCGCCAGGAAGGCTTCCATCTGGGGATAAGTTGCAGCCGCCGTTTCGTAATAATTCCGGCAGTAGCCGCATCGGCAATGGTCCAGTGCATTCCGGTCCGTCCTTCGCCGGGTAGCCTCCCTGTCGATTTCGAAGCGCCAATCCTCCAGTTCCAGAATCATCCGCTCATCCCTCCACCGCTGAAAGGATGCGGCGAACCAGCTCATCCCGTCCGTCCCCCTTCTCCGCAGAAAACGGAATCACAGGACAGGTTTCCGGCAGTTCCAAGTCCTCGCGAATGGCAGCAAGATTGGGCTCAAGCTCCCGTTTTTTCAGCTTATCCAGCTTGTTTGCCACCACCACAAAGGGGCAGCCGCTTTCCAGGAACCAATTGGCCATGGTGATGTCGTTGTTGGTGGGCCGGTGACGGTAATCCACAATCAATACTCCCAGATCAATGCGGCCTGCGGCAAAATAATCCTCCATCAGCTTCGCCCAGCGGGCCTTCTCCTGCTGGGAAACCTGGGCAAATCCATATCCGGGCAAATCCACAAGATAGCACTTCCTGTCCACCAGGAAATAGTTGACGTGGACGGTCTTTCCCGGCTTGTCCCCTACCCGGGCAAAATTTTTACGCTGAAGCACCCGGTTGATCACCGAGGACTTTCCCACATTGGATTTTCCCGCAAAAGCAATTTCCGGCAAGCGGTTCTGGGGAAAATCCTTTGGCGCGGCGGCAGAAATGAGAAACTCCACATTCTGAAAATTCATGGTCTTCTCCTCTCACTGCCGCAGTCCCGGCTTGGGGCTTTTGGACGCCACATCCTCCGGCAGCTTGGCCAGGATTTCCGGCTGCACCTCCGTCTGGCGATTCAGAGCCGCATCCAGAACCGTATCCACCGTCTGGGCGCTGATAAAATTCAGCTGGCGGCGCACCGTCTGGTCGATTTCCTCCAGATCCCGCTCGTTGTCCTTGGGGATAATAACCGTACGAATGCCATGGCGCAGGGCTGCCATGGTTTTTTCTTTCAGGCCGCCAATGCGCATAACCCGTCCCCGAAGGGAGATTTCGCCTGTCATGGCCACATCCCGCCGCACCGATACACCGGTCAGGGCAGAAACCATGGCCGTACATACCGTTACGCCAGCGGAGGGACCATCCTTGGGCACGGCACCCTCCGGGAAGTGCACGTGAATGTCCTTGGTTTTGTAGAAGTCTGGGGCAATTCCCAGTTTCTGGGCATTGGCACGGATATAACTCAGGGCCGCATGGGCGGATTCCTTCATCACATCTCCCAGGTTTCCGGTAAGCTCCAGCTTTCCGGAACCATCCATCACATTGACTTCCACTTCCAGGGTTTCGCCGCCCACACTGGTCCAGGCCAGCCCCGTTACCAGCCCCACCTGGTCGGTGCAGGGCAGCCGATCCGGCAGGTATTTCCGAACGCCCAGGAAGGTCTCCAGGTTAGAGCCGGTCACCTGGATTCGCTTTACCTCCTCCTGAGAAATCAGCTGCATATCCGCTTTCCGGCAGATTTCGCCGATGGCGCGCTCCAGATTCCGGACACCGGATTCCCGGGTATAGCAGGTGATGATCTCCCGGACGGCATCATCCGTCAGACGCAGCTGCTGCTTTTTCAGACCGTGTTTTTTCAGCTGCTTGGGGATCAGATGATTCTTGGCAATCATCAGTTTTTCCTCGTCGGTATAGGAACCCAGCTCGATAATCTCCATCCGGTCCAGCAGGGGCCTCGGCACCGTGTCCAGCGTATTGGCGGTGGTAATGAACATCACGTCCGACAGGTCAAAGGGGATTTCCAGATAGTGGTCCCGATAGGTGTGATTCTGCTCCGCATCCAGCACCTCCAGCAGGGCAGCGCTGGGGTCACCCCGGTAATCGGAACCCATTTTGTCGATTTCATCCAGCAGCAGTACCGGATTGGCGCTGCCCGCCTGAGCCATGGCGGTCATAATCCGGCCGGGCATGGCGCCTACATAGGTCTTCCGGTGTCCCCGGATGTCCGCTTCGTCGTGAACGCCGCCCAGGGAAATCCGGGCCATTTTCCGGTTCAGGCTTCTGGCAATGGAATAGGAAATGCTGGTCTTTCCCACACCGGGAGGTCCCACCAGGCACAGAATCTGAGGAGGCATTTCCGGCGCCATCTGGCGTACCGCAATGGTTTCCAGAATCCGTTCCTTTACCTTCTCCAGACCGAAATGGTCGTGCTCCAGAATTTTCTTGGCGGCTGCCACATCGATCCGTTCCTTGGTCTTTTTGTTCCAGGGCAGATCCAGCACCGTATCCAGATAGTTGCGCAGAACCGCTCCCTCCGAGGAACCAAAGGGCTGCTTTTTCAGCCGTTCCACATCCTTCAGGAGCTTCTTTTCCAGATCCTCCTCCAAATGAAGGCCCCGGATGCTCTGGATATAATTTTCATACTCCGAGGCCTCGTCTCCCTCCCCCAGTTCATCCTGGAGGACCTTGATCTGTTCCCGGATATAGTAATCCCGCTGGTTCTGGTCAAGGGCCGAGCGGGTTTTTTCCTGAATGTCGGACTCCAATCGGAGCATTTCCACCTCCTGGCTCAGAAGGCGCAGCGCCGTCTCCAAGCGGCGGACAGGGTTAAGCTGACAAAGCATCTTCGCTTTGTCCGGAAAATCAATGCCGGAATTCTGGGCAATGGAATCGGCAATGAAGCCGGTATCCTCGCTGGCCATCATTCGCAGCTGAATTGCCTGGGCGGGGTGCTCGGACATCTGGACATAGAGCCCATACAGGGACACCGCTTCCCGGCGCAGGGCATGGGCACGGACCGAGTCCCCGGTTTCGGGAGCGGCAATGGCTTCCACCATACCCTCCAGATAGGGCTCGGATTGCAGCAGTTCCGTAATTTTTCCCCGGCAGACGCCGGTCACCAGAATGCGCAGATTTTCTCCCTGGGTCTTCAGGACCTGCTTGACCTTGGCCACGGTGCCTACGGCATACAGGTCTTTCAGCTTGGGATCATCCACCATCAGGTCCTTCTGGGGAATCAGGAGCAGGGTTTGGTCTTCCTTCATTGCCGCCTCCAGAGCCCGGACGGACTTGGACCTGCCAACGTCAAAGTGCACCGTCTGCTCCGGAAACACCGCCAATCCCCGGAGGGCGAGGACAGGCATCTTTCCTGCGTACATTGTTTCTGTCAAGGGAATCTCCCTCCTTTTTTGCAAAAAAGGGGGTAGCAGCTCTACCCCCTTACCGATTATCGCTTGCCAGAGAGCTTCTCTCTGGGGTGTGCGGGATCCCGCACAATGGTGGGGTTATCTCCCTCCACCGCTTCCGGTGTGATGATAACCTTCTTGATGGTCAAATCCGACGGAATCAGGAACATGATGCTGGTCATGATCTTCTCCATAATGGCCCGCAGTCCCCGGGCTCCGATCTGCCGGTCAATGGCCTTCTGGGCAATATCCAGAAGCGCCTCGTCGGTGATCTCCAGGGCTACCCCGTCCATTTTCAGCAGTTCCTGATACTGTCGGGTCAGGGCATTCTTCGGCTCCACCAGAATCCGAACCAGATCATTCTGGGTCAGGCTCTGCAGGGTGGTGATCACCGGCATACGGCCCACAAGCTCCGGAATGATGCCGAATTTCAGCAGATCGTGAGGCTCCACCTGGGCCAGCAGTGTGCCGACATCCCGTTTGCTCCGGCTCTGCACCGGAGAATCGAAGCCAATCGCGCTCTTGTCCGTCCGCTTCTCGATGATCTTATCCAGTCCGTCAAACGCACCGCCGCAGATGAACAGGATGTTGGTGGTATCTACCTGAATCATCTCCTGCTGGGGATGCTTCCGTCCCCCCTGGGGAGGCACATTGGCAACGGTACCCTCCAGAATCTTCAGCAGTGCCTGCTGAACGCCCTCGCCGGACACGTCCCGGGTTATGGAAGTATTTTCGCTCTTTCTGGCGATTTTATCCATCTCGTCAATGTAGATAATGCCGTGCTCTGCCAGATTGACGTCAAAATCCGCCGCCTGAAGCAGCCGCAGCAAAATATTCTCCACATCGTCGCCCACATATCCGGCTTCCGTCAGCGTGGTGGCATCGGCGATGGCAAAGGGCACATTCAAAATCTTGGCCAGGGTCTGGGCAAAGAGGGTCTTGCCGCTGCCGGTGGGGCCTATGAGCAGAATGTTGCTCTTCTGAAGTTCCACATCGGACTCCGCGCCGAAATAAATACGCTTGTAATGGTTGTACACCGCAACGGACAGGGCAACCTTGGCGTCCTCCTGTCCCACGATATAGTGATCCATGAAGGACTTAATCTCCATGGGAGAAGGCAGCCGATCCGGAGTCTTCTCCACGGGCTGCACCCCTGTATCGATTTCGTCACGGAGCAGGTCGCTGCAGGCTGCCACGCAATCGCTGCAGATGTACACTCCAGGACCGGCAATCAGCCTGGAAACCTGGGTTTCCCGCTTTCCGCAGAAGCTGCAGCGAACCGGCGGCTGCCCATTGTTTTTTGCCATGAACCTGGTACCTCGTTTCTCTGATGTTAGTGGTGTTCCAGAACCCGGTCAATCAGGCCGAAGGCTTTGGCTTCGTCTGCGGACATGAAATTGTCCCGCTCACAGGCCGCTGTCACCTCTTCAATGGATTTTCCGGTGTTTTCCGACAGGATGCGGTTCATCCGTGCCTTGATGGTCTCCAGCCGCCGCAGATGAATGGCCATATCCGTGATCTGGCCCTGGGTGCCGGCGGAGGGCTGGTGAATCATAATCTCCGAATTGGGCAGAGCCATCCGCTTGCCCTTGGTGCCTGCGCTCAGCAGGAAGGCGCCCATAGAAGCCGCCATACCCACACAGATGGTAGCCACATCACATTTGATGTACTGCATGGTGTCATAGATGGCCATACCTGCGGTAACGCTGCCTCCGGGACTATTGATATAGAACTGAATATCCTTGTCCGGGTCCTGGGCCTCCAGGTACAGCAGCTGGGCAACGACCAAAGACGCGGTGGTATCGTTGACCTCTTCGGACAGGAAAATGATGCGGTCATTGAGCAGACGGGAGAAAATATCATAGCTGCGCTCGCCGCGGCTGGTCTGCTCCACCACATAGGGAACCAAACTCATGGTGATGTCTCCTTTCAAAGGGTTTGAAACATTCTAACCATTGCACTGGGTGCTTATTCCAATAACGGAAATTGTTTTGCGCGGGAACCGGCGTCGCCGCCGGTTCCCGGAAATGGCATCAAGCCTCGGTCTTTTCCTCCGCCTTGGGAGCCACGGCCACGGCGCTGTCCGTGATAACCTTGATGGCCTTGCGGGAAGTCAGGCTGCCGGTGAGTTCACCCATGGGCACCATTTCCTTGACCCTGTCCAGCTCCAGCTGATACTGCTCAGCCAGGGACTTGAACTCGGCCTCAATCTCCTCATCGGTAACGCTCAGGCCTTCCACTTCCACAATCTTCTCCAGGGTCACGCTGATCTTGGCCTGCTTCTCCGCAGCGGGACGGAAGGCGTTGCGCATGGTGTTCACATCTCCGCCCATCATCTTGGCATACTGCTCCATGGAGTAGCCGCTCATCTGCAGCTGGTAGGCAAAACGCTCCATCTGGGTATCCAGCTCAGCCTCAATCAGGGCCTTGGGCATATCCACCGTGGTATTCTCAGCAGCCTTCTCCACAGCAGCCTGCTCAAAGGCGGAGTCAGCCTGCTTCTGGGCCTGCTCCAGGGCCTTGGCGCGGATATCCTCCTTCAGAGCCTCCAGGGTGTCAAACTCGGACACATCCTTGGCAAACTCATCGTCCTGCTCCGGAACATTGGTCACGGTCACTTTGTTCAGCTTCACATGGAACACAACCGGCTTGCCGGCCAGGTCAGCGTGGTAGTCCTCGGGGAAGGTGATGTCGATGTCCTTCTCTTCTCCGGCGGTCATGCCCACAACCTGCTCTTCAAAGCCGGGCACGAACTGGCCGGAGCCCAGTGTCAGGTCAAAGTCATTGCCCTTGCCGCCGTCAAAGGGCACGCCGTTGTCGAAGCCCTCAAAGTCGATGTTGGCGGTGTCGCCCATCTGAGCAGCCCGCTCCACGGTCTCGGTGGAAGCCACGTTCTGGGCCATCCGATCCAGCTCCGCCTGCACCTGGGCATCGGAAACGGCAACCTCCGCCTTCTCCACCTCCAGGCCCTTATACTGGCCCAGAGTAACCTCCGGATAGACCTCGGTGGTCAGAGTCAGGGTAACAATGCCGTCATCGCCGATCTGCATATCCGTCAGGCTGGGGCGGCCGATGGCCTTGAACTCCTGCTTGGCCACTGCAAAGTCGTAAATCTCGGGGAAAATCTCTTCCAGGCCGTCCTCATAGAAGACATGGGCGCCATACATGGCCTCGATCATCTTCCGGGGAGCCTTGCCCTTACGGAAGCCGGGGATCTGAATGCTCTTGTGGGCCTTCATGTACGCCTTGTTCACGCCGGTCTCCATCAGTTCCTTGTCGATTTCAACCACTACGGTGGCTTCGTTGCCGTTTCTGTCAATGCTCTTAACGTTCATCTGGTATAATCCTCCTAAATTGGTTCGCGGAGCGAGACCATTCTATATATTTTTACATAGCCGATTTATTCTATCAAAACATCCGGCCTTTGTCCATACTTTTCTGAAAAAACTTTTACAAAATTACGCAGTACGGGCAAAATTGCAGGTAATCGGCGGATACAAGGCGGTACTCCACACCGTCCCAAAGTCCCTCCAGGGCAAGCCTGTGACTCGCTCCGTGGAGATGACCATAAAAGCAGCGGCGAACATGATAGCGCTGCAGCAGCTGGAGAATTTCTCCGCATTCATATCCCTTATACTTGGGAGGATAGTGAAGGAACACCAGCTTTGGTGCATCTCCCGCTGCTTTCAGCGACGCTTCCAGCCGGAGCAATTCCCGGCGGAACACCTTTTCGTCGTGCTGACCGGACCGCTCTTCCTCAAAGAACCAGCCCCGGGTGCCGCAGATTGCCCAGTCCTCGTAAAAAAAGCAGTTGTTGTTCAGCAGGTGGAGGTTTTCAAAGCCATTCTCCAGGCAGAACCGGTCGAATTTGGCCGCCGTGCTCCACCAATAATCGTGATTCCCCTTCAGCAGGATTTTCCTGCCGGGAATCCGGTTGATCCAGGCAAAATCCTCCCGGGCGCCGGGCAGATCCAGCGCCCAGCTCAAATCTCCCAGCAGGACAGTGGTATCCTGCGGACGAATGGCAGACAGTCCATGCTCCAGCTTGTCCATATAGCCAACCCAGGCGCCCCCAAAAATATCCATGGGTTTTGGCGCCCCAAGGCAAAGGTGAAGATCGCCAATGGCGTAAAGCGCCATAAAACACCTCTCTTTTCTACAGGAGAATTCGCTTGACTTCCTCGGGTGCAACTCCCAGTGCCTGCGCAATGGCCTGCTGATGCAGCTGCGGACTTTTTTCCGACCAAACCACTGCGTGGCCTGTTTTTCCGGTTTTGGCCCGGTAATCCAGCAGTCCGCCATAGGCCAAGGCCGTATGGGGACTGAGCAGATACCGGTGGGACCGGAACACACTGGGAATGGTGGTTTCCAGGCGCTGGCTGCTGACCACGCTGACAAACAGCCCCTCCCGCATCCGGGTGAGCAGTCCTTCGGAAGGCGCGTACGGCCTGCCTGTTCGGCAGCAGTCCAGATATTCCGCTACCGCCCTTTCCCCGCCGCTCAGGTGAATCAGCCGCTCCAGGTCCTCCGGAATGGCCACATCCGCCTCCGGCACAGAGGTAGGGACGCTTACCCCATTGGTGCGCATCTGGCCGTGGCAGATAAGGTCCCACAGGCTGCGGTTTTCGTTGCAGCAGCATATGATGTTGCGGATGGGCATACCCCACTGCCTGGCATACAGGACGCTGGCAGGCCCGGAAAAGTCTCCGGATACCACGGCTACATCCGCCCCCTCCACCCCCTCTGCCCGCAGTTGGGAGAACATACCGGCCAGAACGGCGATCCGAACCGCAATGCCAGTCCAGTCCCCGGCCAGAGATACCCCCAGCTTCTGGGCCAGGCTCAGCTCGGCATGGTCATAGTCCCAGCGGGGGTTGTGCCAGGTTTCGCCCAAATAAACCCGGTGAGGCAGCGGGTGCAGCCGGATGGGATGCCTGCCAACGGCATAATCCACATCCAGCGGCGTCAATTCCGTGCGGAACAGGCGATTCAGCACCTGGCAAATGCACTGGTTCTCCGGCAGTTCCAGCAAAGCCGCCATCTCATCCCGGTCAAAGGCCGGCGTATGGTAGGGCACATACAGTCCCCCATCCGGGCCGCGGTTTTCCCGCAGTGCCCGCTGAGGTGTAAATACCTCCCGGTTACTTCGTGTGGTTACATACAGCACGCCCCATCACTCCTATGGCGTTGTCCCAAAAAATTCTGTGAACCATTGTCTCATCCAGTCCCCGTTCCAGCAGCCGGTTGGCAAAAGCAGGCCAGCTCTCCACGCCGGTGAAGCCGTCGGGGGTTTCCCGGATTCCATCCAGATCTCCGCCCAGGGCAATGTGCCTGGCCTCCGGGTCCAGTTCCAGGAAATGGAATACATGATCGCACATGGTATCCAGCGTGGGATTTTCCCCCAGGAACGCCGTACAGACGTTGATTCCGGCAAGTCCGCCGGTTTGGCAGAGGGCGCGGAACATCTCGTCTGTCAGGTTCCGGCTGTTGTCGCAGACAGCCCGACTGTTGGAATGGGTTGCCAGCACCGGAGCATCGGTAATTTCCATGATATCCCAGAACCCCCGGTCACTGATGTGGCTCACATCCACCAGCATTCCCAGCCGCTGGGCTTCCCGGACATAGGCTCTGCCCTGGTCTGTCAGCCCGCCCCCGGTTTTATGGGAGCCAGTCAGTGGATTTTCCTCATTCCATCCCAGCGAGGAAATCCGGAAGCCAACGGCATACAAATCCTCCAGCAAGGCCGGGTCGTGGCCAAAGCCGGCAGTTCCCTCCAGTGTTAAAATGGCGGACATGATCCCGCGCTCCCGGTTTTCCTCAACGTCCTGAGGGGAATAGGCGATGGCAATCCGGTCGGCGTTCTGACTGACCTCCCGCTGAATCGTGGCAAGTTCTCGCTCAAATATTACCACAGGAGAGACGCCGCTCTGCTCCTCACGGGGCGAAGTGGTAAAGCATCCGAAGCACTGGGCATAGCCGTCCAGCGCCGACGCCCGCTCCAGATCAATGTGGAGCGCATTTTTCCGCAGGCTTCCCGCCTGATTCAGGTCCTCTCCCAGGAGGGCAAGCGCCGTGTCGCAGTGAAAATCAAATACCGGAAACTTCATTGAAACGCATCCTCCAAATGATTGATTTTGGGATGAAGAGTGTCCGTCCCTTCTGGTGCGTAAATTTCGATTACATCGAACCGTGGCTGAAGGTTCGTTGGGAACTCCTCCAGATAAACGGAGGCGGTGGTGCGGAGCCTGTCCTGCTTTCTCCTGTCAACATACTCCATCGCCTGAGCGAAATCCGGCGATTTGCGGAGCTTGACCTCCACAAAAATCAGATATTTTCGGTTGCAGGCAATCAGATCAACCTCACCAAACCGGCTGCGGTACCCCCAGGCCACAATCTGGTAGTGATGAGAGCGGAGATATTCCGCCGCCAGGGCCTCTCCCCAGGCTCCGGAAAGATTACGCTTTCCCATAGAAGGACTTGAGAAAGGTCTTCCTGTGTATATCCGACGGACCAAACTCCCGCAGCGCCTGGTAATGCGCCTTGGTGCCGTACCCCTTGTGTATGTCGAATCCATACTGGGGATACGCCTCCGCCAGCCGGAGCATATAGTCGTCCCGGCTGACCTTTGCCAGTATGGAGGCAGCCGCAATGTTGGCGCTGAGGCTGTCCCCCTTGACCACCGTTTTCACCGGAATGCCAAAATCCGTTTCCCGGTTGCCGTCAATCAGCGCCAAGTCGGGCCGGATGGGCAGCTGCGCCAGCGCCCGCTTCATGGCCAGGAACGTAGCCTGCAAGATGTTGATCTCATCAATTTCAGCTTCCGAAGCAAATCCAATGCCAAAAGCCGTGGCCTGCTCCTGAATAATGGGGAACAGCTCCCGCCGCTTTTTGTCGGAAAGCTTCTTGCTGTCTGTCAGCCCGGGAATTTCCAGATGCCGGGGCAGAATCACCGCCGCAGCATATACCGGCCCCGCCAGGGGGCCCCTTCCCGCCTCATCCACGCCGCAGAGAATTTCCACTCCCTGGGCATACAGGCTGTCCTCAATCTCCCACATGGTCTGTGTGCTCATGTTCTTCCTCCGGCATTTCCAGGGTAAATCTTCCCAATTTTCCGCTGCGGAATTCCTCCAGCAGCACCTTGGCCATCCGCTCGGTGTTGACCTCGCCTCCGGACACCAGATAGCCCCGTTTTCGGCCAGCCAGTTCCAGCAGCTCCCAGCCCGGAGTCCCCTGAGGAGCCTCCACCTGATAGCGCTGCTCCAGCGCCTGGGGATAGTACCGGTGCAGCAGCTCCATCAGGCGGCAGGAAAGCTCCTCCACGTCCATGACTCCCTCTTTCACTGCGCCGGTGTAGGCGAGCATCATACCCACATTGGGGTCCTCGAATTTGGGCCACAGGATTCCCGGTGTATCCAGCAGCAGCAGACCGCTGTCCACCGTCACCCACTGCTTTCCCCGGGTCACGCCCGGGCGGTTTTCCGCTTTGGCTCCCTTGCGTCCGGAAATCTGATTAATCAGGGTGGATTTTCCCACATTGGGAATTCCAACTACCATCACCCGCAGCGGACGGTTCATTCCCCGGGCCGCGTCCCGGTTCCGTTTCTCGGCGCAGGCCGTTCTGGCTGCCGGTGTAAATTCCGAAATGCCCCGACGGCTTTTGCAGTCGGTGGCAATTACGCAGATGCCTCTGCTCCGGAAATAAGCCGCCCATTTTTGGGTAGCAGCAGGGTCTGCCAAATCCATCCGGTTCAGCACCAGAATCCGGGGCTTGCCTCCGCAGAGGGAATCAATGTCCGGGTTTCGGCTGGATACCGGAATCCGGGCATCCACAATTTCACAAACCGCATCCACCTGCTTCAGGTCCGCCTCAATCTGCCGCCGGGTTTTGGTCATATGCCCCGGATACCACTGGATATTCATCTGTTCCTTCTGGTTCATTGAATGACTCCTGTTCTGCTGAAATCCCGGGGCTGCATATCGTGGTTGGTGCCCGGCAGCATCAGGAGCAGGGCTTTGCCCAGAACCTCCCGCTGGTCGATCTGTCCGATTTCCGGCGACCGGCTGTCCTGAGACACACCCCGGTTGTCACCCAGTACAAAAATGCAGCCGTCCGCCACCGTCAGGGGGAACTGGGTTCCCTCCTCCCGGGTGGTCAGGTTGTGGATATAATCCTCCTGGAGGGCCACGCCGTCCACATAGACCACACCCTGTCCAAAGTCGATGTCCACGGTCTGCCCTTCCGTAGCGATGACACGCTTGATGATTGGCTTGCCGTTGTCAAAGCCATGCTTGCTGATAACCACAATGTCCCCGTACTGGGGGTCCTGGTAAAACAGATTGCTAAGCAGAAGCACATAGTCCCCGTCCCAGAGGGTATCGTACATGGAATCTCCCGACACCACAATCACCCGGAACAGCAGCAAAAACACCACAAAAATACCCACAAGCAGGTACAGCCAGTCATGCAGGTAGGTGACAACGGTCATTTTCCAACCCAGTTTCTTCTTTTCTTCTTCTGTCGAGGCCATACGCTTCCTCCCGATTCTATCTGCCAAAGTGCAGGAATGATTGCAAAAGGAACATTCTGGGAGATAGTATATCACAGTTCTCCCGGGTTTTCTACAACAAACTGTGAAGATTTTCCTCCGACGGCGAGCAATAAAAAAAGAGGGCAACGCCCTCTCTTTTTATTTCGTTGCAGATTACACCTTTTCCTTGACCTTGGCAGCCTTGCCGAAGCGGTCACGCAGGTAGTACAGCTTGGCACGACGAACCTTGCCCTTGCGGACGGTTTCGATCATAGCCACGTTGGGGGAATGCAGGGGGAAAACCTTCTCGCAGCCCACGCCGTAGGAAATCCGACGGACAGTGATGGTCTCACCGATGCCGCCATGCTTGCGGGCAATCACGGTGCCTTCAAACACCTGGATACGCTCACGAGAGCCTTCCTTGATACGCACATGCACACGAACGGTGTCGCCCACCCGAACCTCGGGCAGCTCCTCCTTCATGTACTGGCTGTTCAGAGCCTTTACCAAATCCATTTTCTGTGTCCTCCTTAAATATTAGGCGTTCATGCGCAGCGTTTCCGTGGCAGAGGACTCACCTTGATTTCAGACCGATTTATTTTAGCACAGCGAATCCAGAAAATCAAGTGTTTTTTCACAGGTTTTCCCGGATTTTTTTCGAAGAAAGGGATAAATTCCAGCTCCCCGAACGATAGCTCCACACAAACAGCGCAAACACCAGCAGATTGTGGGCAATCATGCAGCCCCAGGCGCTGACCAGCCCCATTCCCAGAATCCGGGTGCAGAGGAATGTCCCCAGGATGCGTACCCCCCACATACCGCTGATTCCGAACAAAAACGGCTGCATGGTCTTCCCCATGCCCTGCATCATGCCCTCCAGAATGATGGACACGCCATAGAAAGGCTCCGAAACCGCTACCATCCGCAGTACAATCGCGCCAAGGGAAATCACCTGAGGGTCTTTGGAAAACAGTCCCATCATATTCGGTGCAAACAGGAACAGCAGCGTCCCCGAAACCAGCATCAGCCCGGCCTCCAGTCCGATGAGCACCCGGGCAAGCGACCGGATTCGACGGTGATCCCCCGCTCCCAGGGCATTTCCCGCCAGGGTCGCCGCAGCAGTCTGCATTCCGTATCCCGGAATATAAAAAGCGGATTCCACTGTGTTGGCGATGGTATGGGCCGCAGTCGATACATCCCCCAGCGCGTTGATCATAGAGGCAAAGGCGACATATCCCAGAGACGTGCCGAAGCGCTGCAGTGCGTTCGGCAGCGCCACCTGAAGGCAGGGACGCAGAACAGACCAGTCCGGCTTCAGAGACTGCCCTCTGGGTGAGATTACAGGGTGATGCCACAGGGTAATGGTCATACAGGTGCCGCCTACAGCAAACGCCGCCGCACTGGCTATCGCCGCACCGATTACACCCATGCCGGCGCCGTACACCGGGATTCCCCACAGTGTCCGGCTGGGATAAATCAAAAGGAAATTTCCCACCACATTTACCCCGTTAACCAAAATTCCGATGCGCATGGGCGATTGGGTATCCCCTACAGAGCGCAGCAGGCTCCCGAACAAAATCATGGCCGTACGGGCAAGCATCGGCGTATACAGGATAAAGAAATACTGCGCAGCCAGCTCCCGGATTGCCGGGTCCACCTGCATCCAGACCGGCACCTGCCAGCTCAGCCCCAGGGTCAGCACCGTGAAAAATGTGCCGCAGACCAAAACCGCCAGCACCGCCTGGGAGGCTGCCCGGCGTCCTCTCTGCGCATCCCCTGCCCCAAACGCCCGTGCCACAAAGGATAGAAAACCAATACCCACCGCCGATATGGTGCTGCCCACCAGCCAGTTCACTGTACTGGTGGCCCCAACCGCCGCCGTGGCGTAGGTTCCCAGTGTCCCCACCATAGCCGTATCGATATACTGAACCGCCGTCTGCATCAGCTGCTCCAGCATGGTGGGCCAGGCCAGGGAATAAATTTCCGGCAGAAGCTTTCGATATGTGCTGAGGTTGTTTGCCGCCACGTTCTTTTTCCTCCGATATCCGCAAAATGGTTTTCCGGGCCAGTATAGCACGGCGGAAAATCAAAGTCAAATCGACTTTTTTATCCTGGTCATCCTGCACATCAGCCAAAATATACTTGGTTTTTTTATGCACCCTGCCCCTTGACGGTCTGCCATATCGCCATGATATACTAGGTTCAGCAAAATTGATAAGGAGATGATCCCATGGTATACTTTGACGTTCTGGACCGGAATTTTGGCTTCGGCTGTATGCGTCTGCCCATGATCGGCGAGAATGTGGATATTGAGCAGACCAAGAAAATGGTGGATCTGTTCCTGGAGCGGGGATTCCGGTATTTTGATACCGCCCACGGCTACATCAACGGAAAAAGCGAGCTGGCACTGCGGGAATGCCTGACCTCCCGGTATCCCCGGGACCGCTATATTCTGACCGACAAGCTGTCCAGCTACCTGTTTGAGACGGAAGATCAGATCCGCCCCCTGTTCCAGCAGCAGCTGGAGGCCTGCGGTGTGGAGTATTTCGACTTCTATCTGATGCACGCCCAGAATCATGCCACCTTTGAGAAGTACAAGCAGGTTCACGCCTATGAAATCGCCATGGAGCTGAAAAAGGAAGGAAAAATCCGTCATATGGGCATTTCCTTCCACGATACGGCGGAGGTTCTGGACCAGATTCTGACGGAGTATCCCCAGATTGAGGTGGTGCAGATTCAGTTCAACTATCTGGACTTCGAGGACCCGGGCGTGCAGTCCCGGCTGTGCTATGAGGTTTGCCGGAAGCACGGCAAGCCGGTGATTATCATGGAGCCGGTGAAGGGCGGCTCTCTGGTAAATCTGCCTGCAGATGCCCAGGCGATTTTTGACGCTTTGGGCGGCGGCTCCAATGCCAGCTACGCCATCCGCTTTGCCGCAGGGTTTGAAGGGGTCATGATGGTGCTGTCCGGCATGAGCTCCCTGGAGCAGATGCAGGACAATCTGAGCTTTATGGAGTCCTTCCAGCCTCTCTCCGCCCAGGAGCGGGCCGCAGTGGAAACCGTGGGCAAGATTTTCCGGGAAAAGGTCATTGTGCCCTGCACCGGCTGCCGCTACTGCACCGAGGTATGTCCCAACGGCGTCGCCATTCCTGATTTATTCGCCCGGCTGAACGCCAAGCGTCTGCTGAAGCCGCTTGAGCTCTTCCCTGTCAACGGGGAACTGCCCAGCGCCTGCGTCAAGTGCGGCCAGTGTGAAAACATCTGTCCCCAGAATCTGCCCATCCGGGACCTGCTGGAGACCGCCGCCGCAGAACTGAACCTGTAACCCGGCATTTCCCATCATAACAATTTCCGCCCCCCGGCTCCTGTGGAATCGGGGGGCGGTTCACTGAATTGGGAAAACGTCAGATGGTCTCAACCTTGATGGTATCGGTGTTGCCGGAGCGTCCATTCACCGGCCCGCCGGTGAGCAGAATGTTGTCGCCGGGCTCCAGTCCCAGGATGTCAATGGCGGTCTTCTTGGCGTAGTAGAACATAACCTCCATGCTGGGGAACTGGTCCGCCATCACCGGGGTTACGCCCCAGCTCATGGACAGCCGTCTCCAGATTTTCCGGTTGGTGGTCATGCCGATGATGTCCACCGGTGTGCGGAACCGGCTGACCAGCATGGCAGTCTTGCCGGATACGGAGCAGACAACAATGCCCTTGGCATTCACATCCAGCGCCATGGAACACACCGCATGGGAGATGCAGTCCAGATTGTTCTGGCCCAGATATTCTGTGGACTGGAAACGCTTCTTGTAGCTCGTATGCAGCTCCGTATACTCCGCAATCTGTGCCATGGCCTTCACAGACTCCACGGGATAGTCGCCTGCGGCAGACTCACCGGAGAGCATAACGCAGGAGGTGCCGTCGTATACCGCATTGGCCACGTCGGAAATCTCCGCCCGGGTGGGCCGGGGATTGTGAATCATGGATTCCAGCATTTCCGTGGCCGTGATGACCCGCTTGCCCAGCATCCGGCACTTCCGGGTCAGCTTCTTCTGAACTGCAGGGACCTCTACATAGGGAATCTCCACACCCAGATCACCCCGGGCAATCATGATTCCGCTGCAGACAGAGCAGATCTCCTCCACATTGTCCACACCGGAGCGGTTCTCGATTTTCGCCACGATCTCGATGTCACTGCCGCCGTTGGCGTCCAGCAGCTGCTGGATATCCAGCACATCCTGCTTGCAGGAAACAAAGGAGGCCGCAATAAAGTCCACCCCATGGCGGATACCAAACAGAATGTCGGATCTGTCCTGCTCACTGAGGTAGGGGCCGGACATCACCTTATTGGGGAAGGACATACTCTTGCGGTTGCTCAGGACGCCGCCCACCAGGCATTTGCACAGGACGTCGCTTCCCTCAATCTTTTCCACCTCAAACTGAACCAGTCCGTTGTTCACCGTGACGGTGTCGCCCGGCTTCAGATCCTTGTTCAGATTCTTGTAGCTGACGCTGACCCGGCTCTCGTCTCCCTCCACCTCATCGGTGGTAAAGGTGAACTTTGCGCCGGTGGGAATGGTAACCTTCCCCTCGGCAAAGGTGCGAATCCGGTACTCCGGGCCCTTGGTATCCAGCATAATGGCAATGGGCAGTCCCAACTTCTGCCGAACCTGCTTGATCAGGGCAATCTTTCTCTCATGCTCCTCGTAGCTGCCGTGGGAGAAGTTCAGCCGAGCCACGTTCATGCCGGCCAGGCACATCTGGGTGAGTACTTCTTCATTTTCGCTGGCGGGGCCAATGGTGCAAATTATTTTCGTCTTGCGCATCGCAATGCCTCCTGTATCGTCAGTAAATTCGTTTCCGCGCCTATCTTATCACAGGGGGGTCCCCCCGTCAATTCCTAAAAGCACAATTCCACCCCGTAATGCCGCAGCCAGACATCCATCTGCAGGAAGTATGCCATGGTCTGGGGACGGCGCATCAGCTGACCGTACCAGGGCCAGGGACTGGCTCCGGAGATGACTTCCTGAACACCCTCTTTTCGAATCAGGTTCCATATGGGAGCATCGCAGGCCAACAGGGCATTCATCCGCTCCCCGATCAGCCGCTCATACCGGGGGTCAAAGGTTTTGGGATAGGGACTCTTTTTCCGGTACAGCACCTCCTCCGGGAGCAGTCCCTCCACCGCCCGGCGCAGAAGGCCCTTTTCCCTGCCCTGATAGTCCTTGAACTCCCATGGCACTCCGTAGAGATATTCCGCAATCCGGTAATCGCAGAACGGCACACGCACCTCCAGGCCGTGGTACATACTCATCCGGTCTTTCCGGTCCAGCAGGGTCTGCATAAACCAACGGAAATTCAGGTTGACCATCTCCTTCATCCGCCGCTCTTCATCGGAAGTGCCCGGGAGAATGTCGCTCTGCCCACAGGTCTGGCGGTAGGCATCCATTATGAATTCCTCTGCCGCTATGCCCAGTGAATCCGGCAGCAGGCTTGCCCGCTGCCGGGTGTTCTGAGCCCAGGGAAAGCCTGCCCTCGCCCGAACCTCCGGGTCCCGGTACCAGGGATATCCTCCGAATATTTCGTCCGCGCATTCGCCGGATAAGGCAACCTTCACGGATTTGCGGATATCCGAGCAAAATGCCAGCAGAGAAAAATCCACGTCCGCCATACCAGGCAGATCGCGGGCAATGGTGGCTGCCTCCAGAGCCTGCACCAGGTCTTCCGGAGTCAGCTCCGTTCTGCGGTGATCGGTTCCTTCCGCCGCCACCATCTTCTGAATGTAGGCATTGTCGGAATTGGGCTGAAATTTATTTGCCTGAAAATAGCGGTCATTGTTCTGATAATCCACTGAAAAGGTGACCAGCTGCTGTCCCTGCTCCCGCATTTTTCGTGCGCAGACTGCGGTGATGATGCTGGAGTCCAGCCCCCCGGACAAAAACGTGCCAATCGGCACATCGGAAACCATCTGCCGCAGAATGGCATCCTGGACCAAGAAGCGTACGGTTTCCACCGTCTGATCAAAGGTATCCCGGTGTTCCCTGTCCTGAAGCTTCCAGTAGCGGGAAATATGCAGTTTCCCCTCCTCATATACAGCCGTGCATCCCGGTTCCAGTTCCCGGATATCTGCAAATACGCCGGAGCCCGGCAACCGCCCCGGTCCAAGGAGAATCAGCTGGGCAGCCCCCAGGGAATCCAGCCTGGCAGGGAACCCCGGATAAGCCAGAATGGTTTTCATCTCCGAGGCGAAAATCAGCCCGCCCCGATGCTGTCCAAAAAACAAGGGCTTTACCCCTATCCGGTCCCGGGCCAGAAACAATCGTCTGGCGGTGCACTCCCAGACCGCAAAGGCAAAAATACCATTAAACCGATGGACACAGGCCGCTCCATATTGGGCATAGGCATGGAGCACCACCTCGGTATCCGAGTGCCCCAAGAACCGATGCCCGGCCTGCTCCAGCTCCTGCCGCAATTCCGGAGCATTGTACAATTCCCCGTTGTATACCAAGATGTACCGTTCCCCCGCCCAGGTCAATTCCATGGGCTGCCTTCCTCCGTCCGGATCGATGATGGCCAGCCGGGTATGCAGCAGGACCGCATCCTCCTGCTTCACCCAGCTCTGCTGGTCGGGTCCTCTGCGGGCCATCGTTTTCAGCATGGCTTCCACGACTTCCGGTTCCACTGCAAGTCCGATGATTCCGGAAATGGCACACATGACAATCACATCCCCTCTCGTTTGTCATTCTATGTATGCCTCCGCTTGGGTTGTGCATACTATTGACGGTGATGCAAATGAAAAACAGCAAAGAGATTCTGTCCTCTGTTCTGAAAACCACCCAGATGGGCCAAGTCGGCATCCGCAGTGTATTGGATACCACCATGCGCCCGGGGCTGCGTCAGGTCCTGGAATCCCAGCTGCGGGAATACGACGCCATTGAGACAGAAGCCCACTCCCTGGCCACTCAGCGGGGCTGGGAACTGCGGGAACTGGACCCCGCTGTTCGTTTCATGTCGGATATGGCCGTCAGGATGCGGCTGGGAGGCCGGAGCAACGATTCCAAAATTGCGGACATGATGATTCAGGGCAACACAAAGGGTATGATCCAGAGTCTGAAAGATCTGCATCGGTATGGCTCCTCCGATGAGCAGGTTCAGATTCTATCCCAGAAGCTGCTGGACTGCGAGACGGCTAACATCCGGCAGATGCAGGGCTTCCTCTAGGGCGGACAGGTTCCGCCCTTATTTTTTACACATTCTCCTTACGGCCGGCATAGGATAAGGGAGATCAGGAAAGGAGTGATCGCCTTGTCAGCGACTGGATACATACAGGTCCGGGCCTACGCCAGCCGGGCACAGTTTCCGCTTCCGGACACTGCCATCATTGTGTCCGCCTCAGACGGCACTGCCATCGCTATGCGTCTGACAGACCGCAGCGGTCGGATTACCCCCATTGCCATTCCCGTTCCGGACAAAGCGGAGAGCCAGAGCCCGGACCCGGCGGAGATTCCCTTCACCACCGTCACCCTTCTGGCCCACCACCAGGGATATGAGCAGGTGGAAGCGGATCATGTGCAGGTATTTGCCGGAACCACCACCATCCAGAATCTGGAGATGGTCCCGTTGGCGGAGGTGCCCGGGGACTGGAATCAAACTGTGGTTTTCGACACGCCGCCGCAAAATCTGTAGGAGGGAACCATGGCCAACGTGACGCCCTATATACCGCAGCAGATCACGGTGCATCTGGGAAAACCGGATGAGGCCGCAGAAAACGTCACCGTGGACTTTGTGGACTATGTGAAGAATGTTGCCTGCAGCGAAATCTATCCCACCTGGGAGGAAAGCGCCCTGCGGGCCAATATCCTGGCCATTGTCTCCTTTGCGCTGAACCGGGTATATACCGAGTTCTACCGGAGCCGGGGATATCCCTTCGACATCACCAACTCCACCGCCTACGACCAGTTCTTCGTCTACGGCCGCAGCTATTTCACCAATGTGGCGGAGCTGGCGGATTCCCTGTTCGATGATTATCTGCGGCGGCCCGGGTTTGTAGAGCCTCTGGCCGCCAAATTCTGCAATGGCACCACCGTAACCTGCGAGGGTCTGAGCCAATGGGGCAGCCAGAATCTGGCCCTGGAGGGGTATACCTCGACCCAGATTCTCACCAGCTATTACGGCAATGTGGAAATCGTCACCAACGCTCCCATCCGGGGGCTGACCTCCTCCTACCCCGGGCGGCCCCAGCGGCGGGGGTACTCCGGTCCCAGCGTAGTCATCATTCAGGTGGAGCTGAACCGAATTTCCCAGAATTACCCGGCCATCCCCAAAATTTCTCCGGTAGACGGCATATTCGGTGCTCAGACAGAGGCTGCCGTAAAAAAGTTTCAGGAGGTATTCGGCCTGACCGTGGACGGCATTGTGGGCAAAGCCACCTGGTATGCCCTGGTGCGGTACTATACGGCGGTCACCTCCTTGTCGGAGCTGCGCAGCCAGGGTCAGAAGTTCTATTCCATCTCCTGGGCCAATACCCGGCCCATCCAGCAGGGAGACCGGGGCATCCGGGTGGAGCATCTGCAATATATGCTCAGCGTCCTCGGCGCGTACATCCCCCAAATCCCGGAGATTGCCGTGGACGGCATATTCGGTCCGGCAACCCGCAATGCGGTGCTGGCTGTGCAGGGCTGGCTGGGACTGCCCCAGACCGGTGTGGTAAACAATCAGACCTGGGAGGAGATTTACGACCAATTCTCCGGAATCGAGAACACCAGCCTGCGGGACCCGGAGAATTTCCCCTATACCAACGCCATTCTGGGCAATTCCAATTCCCGCACCCGCTATTCCAAAACTACCACCATGACCCAGTATCCTGGTACTGCCCTGCGTGCCGGGAACCAGGACACGGTGCAACAGGAGGTAATTCGATGAGACCCCCGGAAACATTTCTCGGTCAGCCCATCCGCAGCCTGCAGACCATGCTGTGGGTGATTGCGCAGAATGACGATTCCTATCATACCATCATCCCGGACGGCATCTATGGTCCGGAAACGGTTCAGGCTGTTTCTCAGTTCCAGCGCCGTCATGGGCTCCCGGTTACCGGAATAACCGACCAGGCAACCTGGGAGGCGGTGGTGGCAGTTTACGAGCCGGCGTATACGGAGCAGGCTCCGGCCCAGTCTCTGAACATTCTGCTGGATTCCGGCCAGGTAATCCGGAAGGGTGAGAAAAACCCCAACCTGTATCTGGTCCAGGGGATGCTCACTGTGCTCTCAGAACGCTATGCCTGCATCGGCAGGCCCTCCATGAATGGGCTTCTGGATCAGGTCACCGCCGATGCTCTGTCCTCTTTTCAGTTCCTGTGCGGTCTGCCCATGACGGGCAATCTGGACCGAACCACCTGGAAGCACCTGGCTCTGCAATACCCCATGGCCACGAATCCCAACACCCTCCCCTGACAGGGTTTTCCAGTCAAAAATGTGACCAGATTATAAATTTTGGGTCAATTGGATTCCCCGCACTTGATTATTCCCGGCTCTGCGTGCTATAATAAAAAAAACGACTGGCTGTTTGCGGAGGAATCCCCCATGTTTATCAAAGATTGGAAACGGGAACTGTTCTCCATACCCAATATGCTCAGCTTCTTCCGATTGGCATTGATTCCGGTCTACGCATACATCTATCTGAACGCCACGCAGACGTATCAGTATTTCATTGCCGGTTCCATTATGGCAGTGTCCTGCCTGACGGATATGGTGGACGGGAAAATTGCCCGCCATTTCAATATGATTACCACCTTGGGCAAAATTCTGGACCCGGTTGCGGATAAGGTCACCCAGTTCACCCTGACGCTGTGCCTCTCCCTGAAGTATCCGGTGCTGGTTCCGGTTCTGACCCTGTTCGTGGTGAAGGAGGGCTTTCAGCTCATCGCCGGCATTATCTTCTGGCGCAGGGGGTGGATGCTCCCCGGGGCGCTGATGGCGGGAAAGGTCTGCACCACCGTACTGTTTATCAGCCTGATTGCTCTGGTGCTGTTCCCCAGAATGGATGCCGGTGCGGTGAACCTCATCGCACTGATTGATGGCGTATTCCTGTTTATCTCCTTTGTCAGCTACATTCTGGCATATTTTGGTCGGAACAAGAAAGTTCAGGATATGGAAGCAGAATAACCAGCAAATCCGCCGGAGGTACCGGCGGATTTGTTTTTGAAAAGGAAAAAACAGCGGCTCCGGAATGGAGCCGCTGCGCTTTCTATGTCCTCTTTCTGCGGGAAGCAGCGTGTCACAGGAGTCACCGTCGGGTCATCCGCAGATATTTCCACGGCATCGGCTTCCTCATTGCTCCCCGTCCTTGTACTGTTAGTATAGCACATCCGTGGTGCAATTGGTGAAGAAACCTTGAACTTTCCGGTAAAATTTTGTTTTCTTTGCATAAAGTCTGCTGAGCCAGGCCCCCCTGCAGATTGGGAGATTCCATTCACGAGGGATACGTGTTGCTGATAAGCAGCAGCAGGGGCAGCGTCAGGGTGAAAATACTGATCGCCCAGGAATACATGGCCTTGCGGGAGCAGAACATCAGCAGCAGGCAGGCCATGGTCAGTCCCAGCGGCCCCATCACCGCAAACTCCCGGCTGATGGTCTGGGCAAACTCGCCGGTAGCCTGGAGGTCGATCCCCACCTGCTCCGGGAGATGGGTGCTGTTATAGGCAGCCAGCTTCAGGGCATAATACACCACCGGGGCGGCCATAACCGGCTTGCGCAGACGGAACAGCCAGATTCCAATGGTATTGATAACCCGATTGACCTTATGGATTCCTGCCTTGACCTTCCCAAAACCAGACTGCTTTCCTCCGGCGGATGCACTCTGCTGTTCCACGGAAAAACCGGAATTCTCCATACTCTACCTCCGGTATACAAATTTTCGCCATTATATCACAGATTTCCCCCGGTTGCAAGGCATTTCCCCGGAAAGAAGCCTGCGTTCAAAAAGTCTTAACCTTTTCCAGCTTTCCCTCCGTCAGGACCCGGCACTCCCGAATGGTGTTGGCTTCCACGCAGATCAGTCCCGCACTGCCGCCATAATAGCCGCAGCTGCCCGGGTTCAGAATCCACAACCCATCGGGCTCTTTGCGGCAGTCCGCCCGGTGCGTATGACCGTAGAGCACGGCATCCGCCTTGCAGGCCCGGGCATCCCTGAGCAAAGCGCCCAGATACATTTTGACATTGTGTTTGTGCCCATGGGTCAGATAGAGGCGGACTCCAAAGATCTCCTCAATCCGGATTTCCGGCTGGCCAGGCGGACAGCGATACCGGTCACAGTTTCCGGGGACCTGATACAGCGGAATCCGGGGATACGATTCCCCCAAAGTTTGTCCGTCGTCAAAATAATCCCCCAGATGCACAATGGCATCCGGCTTCACCGCCTCCACACACCGGCGCATAAAGCTCAAGGAAGCGTGAGAATCTGACAATACCAGAATACGCATGGTGTTTCCCCTCTCTATATTATCCAAAATCCGACGAAAGCCCCGTTCCTTATTCTTCCTCGAACTCCGGCTCTCCGTCATCCAGGGTTACTTCCCGGAAAAATCTGCGTTTTTCCGACGGAGTGCAGCCATAAATTTCCCGGAAATATTGATTCAGCATCTTGGGGTCCCGGAATCCGTGGCGCTCTGCGATCTCCCCGATGGTATCGTCGGTGGTCTCCAGTTCCCGGCAGACCGCAGTGGTGCGAATCTGATAAACATACTGCAAAAAGCTGACGCCCATGTTCTTTTTGAAAAGCCGGCAGAAATACTCCTTATTCAGCCCCATGGCTTTGGCTGCCTCATCCAGGGAGATTTCCTCACCATGGTGCAGCTGCACGTATTCCAGCACCGGCTCCAAGCGGGTCATGTCGCTTCGCTGCAGCCGGGTTTCCTCCACGGCCAGGGGCTTGGAAAAGTGCTTGACCAGAATGGCGGCAACGGCGTACAGGCGGGCCAGCCGTTCCAGTTTATAGGCGGGCTCCTCCACCTCCGTCTGACGGAGAATTTCCATCAGGTGGCTGCGCAGCTGCTCATAGGCCATAGTCTTTGTCTGGTCCTCCGGGTCAAAGGTCAGGGAGAAGGACATCTGGTCAAAAGCAGGCACGTACCGGGACATCTGGGTGGGGTCAATATGGACCACCAGATACACCGCATTGCGGGAGCACTTGGTCTCGTGGACCTCGTGGGAATTGAGGATGTACATATCCCCCGCCTTAAAATGACGGGATGTATTTTCAAAGTTGCAGGTAACCCGTCCCTTGATAAACAGCAGAAGCTCCAAAGCCTTATGCCAGTGCCGGGGGGTAAAAATGCTCAGGTTGGTCTCATACTTAACGCCGAATCCACTATCGTCTATATCCGTCAGGATGCGATGTTGATAGTTTCCCATAAAACACTCCATTTTCCGAACTTATCGAGTTCACATTTCATTCACAAAGTCAATATCCTCCATAGCAAAGTCAATTATACCACTTTTTTCCACCGTGTCAAGGTGCTATAATGCTCACACTTCAAGGGCGATGCGCCGCACCGTTCCTTGCAAGATCACTTTACAAACAATTCACAAATAACCAGCCGCAGACATATCGTAATTCGGGAGCGCTTCCCTGCGCCCCACCCGTTATGCACTTTGTCAGGAGGTAATCGTTATGAAGAAGAATGTTTTTGTCGGGAGTCTTGTCCGTTCCATGGAGCACTACGGCCAGCTGCTCAATCACATCGGACAGATGTAAGACCATCAATATGCACACCCAAAGAGGGCTGTCCACGAGACGGCACCCCGTTTCCTATAACCAAATGTCAGGAGGTTTTTGCTATGCAGAAGAATCTGTTTGTTAAGAGCTTTGTTCGTTCTATGGAGCAGTACGGCCGTCTGCTCGACTGCGTTGGTCAGCTGTAATTGACCTGTTTGTAAAGGATTCCTTGATTTTTAGGAGGTAAGATTTATGCAGAAGCATCTGTTTGTGAAGAGCCTGGTTCGTTCTATGGAACAGTATGGTGAGCTGCTGAACTGCGTTGGTCAGCTGTAAGCCACCCCATAGCGCCGCACAAAGCCGTCCGCTTGACCAGCGGGCGGCTTTTTCACTTTCCAGGAACATTTGCCCTCCCCCCCGCATAACCTGATTCTGTAGAGAGATTCCTCTGCCATTCTCTTTCCATCCAGGGAGGTCGTTCTTATGCAACCCACACCCGATCTGTCCCAACTGATGAAGTTAGCCCAGTCCCCGGCAGGAAAGCAGTTGATTGCCATGCTGCAGGCCTCCGGCGGCAGCGCCCTTCAGGACGCCATGAAAAAAGCTTCCGCCGGGGACTACACCCAGGCAAAGGCCGCACTGGCTTCCTTGCTGAACAATCCCCAGGCGCAGGC
>CALXFW010000076.1 GCA_944387685.1 uncultured Oscillospiraceae bacterium | reverse complement strand
TATCTGGTGACTGCTCCATCCACCACTTAGACTTTAAGTATAACTGCATTTTTCGCCCGCTCTTAGGGGGCTTGGGTTTGTGCGCCCTTTTTCGGAATGGTACTTAGACTACAATGTTTCAACCTTCTTCCTCCTGTATGGCAATCACCGAGGCAGGGCATTCCCGGGCGCACTTGCCGCAGCCCACACACAGCTCCCGGCTGACCCTGGCGCACACACCCTTCCAGATGGCAATGGCAGCCTTGGGGCACACCTTCACACAGCAGCCGCAGGCCACGCAGGCGCCTTCCTCCACCACTGCTTTCCGCTTTTTTCGTACCGCTCCACCCATGACAATCCCTCCTGAACAGATTGGTGCCATTGTAGCAGGGTATGCCCGGTCTTTCCGTGACAGAATCACACAGCCGGGAAAGATTCCCATTGCGCTGGCCTCCAAAGTTCGCTACAATAGAGGAAATCCATCCGGAAAAGGAGGCGGAGCGCCGTTGATTGACCTGAATCATCTGGAGCAGTATCGAGAGGGCAATCGGCTGGAGGCCAAAAAAGCCGTGGGCGGCCTGCCGGTGAGCCTGTGGGAAACCTACTCCGCCTTCGCCAATACCCAGGGCGGACTGATTCTGCTGGGGGTGGTGGAATCGCCGGGGGGCGCCCTGCATCCCATCGAGCTGCCGGACCCGGAGGGACTGGTGATGGACTTCTGGGAACTGGTGAACGACCCGGGCATTGTCAGCGTCAACCTGCTCTCCGACAAGGATGTGACCATCGAGCAGGCGGAGGGCAGGCACATTGTGGCCATCCGGGTGCCCAAGGCATCCGCCCGGGATTTCCCGGTGTACATTTTCGGGGACCCGCTGTACGGAGCCTACTACCGCTTCGGGGACGGAGATTTCCGCATTGTCCGGAAAAAAGCCCAGGAAAATAATCCTTGACATTTCAGTTTATAGGCAGTAAACTAATGATAGTTTACTGCCTATAAACTATTTGAGGGGGATTGACTATGGATGTGAAGCTGGGCGCTGTGGAATCCCGGTTTGCAGAGATTATCTGGGCCAACGAGCCGCTCCATTCCCGGGAGCTGGTGGCCCTGTGCCAGAAGGAGCTGAACTGGAACCGCTCCACCACCTATACCGTGCTGCGCAAGCTGTGTCAGCGGGGGATTTTTCAGAACAACGGGGGGATGGTTTCCTCCCTCGTGTCCCGGGAGGACTTCTTCAGCGTACAGTCCGGGCAGTTCGTGGAGGAGGCCTTTCAGGGCTCCCTGCCCGCCTTCATTGCGGCGTTTATCCAGCGCAATTCCATCTCCCGGGAGGACGCGGAGGAAATCCGCCGGATGATCGACGCCGCCGCAGGAAAGGAGTAAGCCATGGCTGATCTGTTTCTGGTGATTCTCAGCCGGAGCCTGGCAGTGATCCCCCTGATTGGGGCCGTCGTCCTGCTGCGGCTGGCGCTGAAGTCCGCCCCAAAGTGGACCCTCTGCCTGCTGTGGTCGCTGGTGGGGCTGCGGCTGGTGTGTCCGGTCTTCCCGGAGAGTCCCGTTTCCATTGCCCCCGATTCCGCCGGAAGCCGGCTGATGGTCCAGTGGGCGGATGACTACGCCAGCCTGATTTCCCCTGACCACGGAGCCGCTGTATCCGAAACCACGGTCGGTCTGGATGGCAGCTTCCTTCACCCCGAGCAGACGGCAGCCGGTCGGGTCACCGGGGACTTTTCCCCAGCAGGGGCCCTGATTCCCGTTCTCGCCTGGCTCTGGGGGATGGGTCTGGCCGGGATGGTGCTGTGGGGCGGGATGGGATATTTCTCCCTGAAGCGCAAGGTCCGGGCCTCCCTTCCGGATTCCGGATATTGGGTCAGCGATGACATCCCCGCCCCCTGTGTGCTGGGCCTGTTCCGGCCCCGGATTTATCTGCCCTCCGGCCTGTCCCAGGACTGGATTCCCCCGATTCTGGCCCATGAGCGGGCGCACCTGCGGCGGGGAGACCCCTGGTGGAAGCTGCTGGGGTTCGCCGTGGTATGCGTCTATTGGTTCCATCCTCTGGTGTGGGTGGGATACGGACTGTTCTGCCGGGACCTGGAACTGGCCTGCGACGAAAAAGCCGTCGCAGGACTGGACCAGAGCGGCCGGGCGGCCTACTCCAAGGCCATGCTGGAGTGTGCCATGGGACGGCGGAGCTTCCTTGTCTCCCCCCTGGCCTTTGGAGAAATCGGCGTCAAAGAGCGGGTGAAGCGGATACTGTCTTACCGCAAGCCGAAAGTCTGGGCGCTTGTCGCCGGACTGCTGGTCTGCTGCGCCGTGGCCCTGTTCTTCCTGACCAGCCCTCAAGAGACCTCCGGCGCTTCCGGCGGCATCAGCGGTGAATATCGCCTGACCATCGGCGCTGAGGGAATCACCGGGGTGGAGGTCTCCACGCCCAACGAAAGCAGCTTCTTCTCCCCGGGAGAAGCCGGGGTGTTTTCCAAAGGGGAAGAACTTCGGCTGGAGCTTCTGGACAACCTGGAGACCCTGGAGGGGGTCACCATCTCCGCCATGACCGACGGGGAGGAATACAATGTGGTGTACACCCTGTATGTGCCGGAAGGGGGCGGACCGGCAGCCCTCCACGCAACCCAGGGGGATTGCTGGGCCCTGACCCGGGACGGGTTCCCTCTGACCCAGGGAACGGCGGTGACCTGGGTGGACTTTCTGGGAGAGCCGGGGGCTTACGCCGGGCAGGACATCACCACGGAGGTGGACTTCTTCTCCGGGTTCTCCTTCCACTATACCCCGGAGTGCGTTTCCCTGGTCTCCCCGGACGGGGCGGAAACCTCCATTCTGGTGGGAATGCCCATCTTCAACTGCTTTTTCGCCGACATCACCGGCGACGGGCTCCCGGAGCTGTGCGCCACGATAGCCATGGGTTCCGGGATCATCGACACCCGGGTAGTGGTCTTTGACTGCGTCAGCGGCAAAAACTATGAACTGGCAGACCGGGGGAGCTGGGACTATGTTCTTTCCGCCCAGGACGGCGTTCTGGTGGTCAGCCGGTATGCCTATCCCCAGTCCGGGGCCGATGCTCCCGAATCTTCCGGAATGCTGTCCATTTCCCCGGAGGGCAGCCTCACCATGACCCAACTGCCGGATGCCCAGCCCCCTCAGGACGGCATTGTGGAATCCTGGAGTCAGCTGTGCAGCGGTTTTTCCTTCCTCTCCATGGAGGCAGGAGAGCAGATCTTCTTCTCCAACCCGGTGGAATTTTCCCAGGACGGCGGGGTTTTCTCCTTTCTGGCTTCCTATGACTGGTCCGGCAACGCCTTGGAAGTGGGCCTGCTGTCCCAGACAGGGGAGGAACTCTGCCTGACGGTATTCGAGCCCAACCAGGAGTACCGGCAGATCACCGGCATTCCCGCCGGAACCTATCAGGTGTTTGTCCGCAACCCCCTGTCCAATGAACCGGAGGAACCCTGGCCGGACTATCTGGATCTGATTAGCGGCGCTGTGATTTTCACCCTCAGCGGCGGGGAGATCGTTTCCGCCCGCTCCTGACTGGACTGCTGCTTTGCCCCCTGCCGTTTCCGGCAGGGGGCATGGTTCTTCTGTTGAAAAACACAACAATCTGTGATAGGATAATCCCAACAAGCAAGGAGGGATTTCCATGTCAACCTACGAAATTCTGTTCAGCCCCACCGGCGGAACCCAGAAGGTTTCCCGCATTGTGCTGGAAGGTCTGGATTGTCCGGTGCAGACCATCGACCTGAGCAACCGCTTTACGGATTTCTCCGCCGCTGCGCTGACGCCGGAGGATACGGCGGTGATTTCCGTCCCCTCCTACGGCGGGCGGGTGCCGGAAATCGCCATGCAGCGGCTCCGGCAGATTCCCGGAAACGGCGCCCGGGTCATTGTGGTGTGCGTCTACGGCAACCGGGCCTATGAGGACACCTTGCTGGAGCTGGCCGACTGCGCCGGAGCCGCCGGGTTCCAGGTAATTGCCGGAATTGCGGCGGTGGCGGAGCACTCTGTGGCCCGGCAGTTCGCCGCCGGACGTCCCGACGCTGCAGACCGGGAGCAGCTGCTGGATTTCGCCCGGCAGATTCGGGAGAAGGGGGATTCCTCCAGCCCCGCCCTTCCCGGAAACCGCCCCTACAAGAAGCGGGGCGGCTCCGGCATGGTGCCCAAGCCCACGGAAGCCTGCGTTTCCTGCGGTCTGTGCGCCGCCCGGTGCCCCACCGGCGCCATCGATGTCCGAGACTCCAAAACTGTGAATGCCGGCGCCTGCATCGGCTGTATGCGGTGCGTGACCCTGTGCCCCCAGTCCGCCCGAAGGCTGAGCGGCGTCAAGCTGGCCGCCGTCACCGCCATGCTCACTCCTTTGTGCGCCAAACGGAAAGAAAACGAACTGTTTATATAAGGTTTTGCCTTTTCTGACAGGTATTCCCGCCGTTTCCGGAAGAATTTCCCTGCTTTACATTTGCCTTCCGGGGTGGTGCAATACCTTTGTTTTTTAGGGAGGAATGTGTATGTCCTTTGCTGTCTTTACCGATGGGTGCTCCAATCTTCCGGGCCGTCTGCTGACGTCTCTGGAGATTCAGGTGCTGCCCTGCCACTATGTCCTGGACGGACAGCCGGGGGTGTTCCTGGGGGATATTGACACCTTTGACACCCACGGCTACTATGATAAGCTGCGGGCGGGCTCTGTGCTGAGAACCAGCCTGCTGAACACCAACCTGTTCCTGGAGTCCTTCCGCCCGGTGCTGGCGGCGGGGCAGGATGTGGTGTACGTGGGGATGTCCTCGGGCATCAGCGGCACCATCCAGGCCGCCCGGATTGCGGCGGAGGAGCTGTCCGAGGAATTTCCGGAGCGGACGGTGCGGGTGGTAGATTCCCTGGGTGCAGGCTTCGGCACCGGGCTGCTCACCTGCCGGGCTGCGGACCTGCGCAATGAAGGAAAAACTGCCGGCGAGGCCGCTGACATTCTGGATGAAGAAGTCATGTCCCTGCTGCAGTACTTCACCGTGGATGATCTTAATTTTTTGAAGCGTACCGGTCGGGTCAGCGGCGCCACCGCCGCCATCGGCACCGTGCTGAACATCAAGCCCCTGCTCTGGGGGGATGCCACCGGGCATATTGTGGCCTGCGGCAAGTACCGGGGCCGGAAAAAGGTCATGGAGGCCATCGCACAGATGTACCGCACCCGGGCCATTCACCCGGAAACCCAGCGGGTGGCCATTACCCACGGGGACTGCCCGGAGGAGGCGGAGCGGCTGGCGGATATGGTGCGGGACATCTGCCCCCCGAAAGAGCTGATTATCTGCCCCCACGAGCCCTTTACCGGCGCCCATGTAGGGCCGGGAATGCTGGCGCTGTTCTTCTTCGGCCAGAGCCGCTGAATGGATTTTCCCTTTTCCAATTTATCCCCCAGAGTGGACAGTTGCCCGCTCCGGGGGATGCGCATTTTGCCTAAATCCAGGAACAAATTTTTGTCACATATTCCTTTTGGCAGGTTCTCCCAATTTTTGGTATACTATATTATATGGAAAATATAGGAATTGCGGAAAAAGGAGGACATTATGCTGAGCAAAGGCGGGTATGTGAGTTATGGTGCAAACGGGATATGTCAGGTGGAAGACCTGCGTCAGATGCAGTTTGATTCCCGCCGAAGTCCCCGGCCTTATTACATCCTGCGGCCCGTTCGTCAGCAGGATGCCTGCCTGTTTCTCCCTGCGGACAACCCGGAGCTGATGGGCCGGGTCCGGCCGGTGCCCTCCCCCCAGGAGATTGACCAGACGATTCTCAGCATCCGGGGCCGGGAAATGCCCTGGATTGCGGATCGGAAGGAACGCGCCGCCCGGTTTCAGGAGATTCTCTCCCGCCGAAAGGGACAGGAGCTGCTGCTGTTGGCGCAATGTCTCTACCGTCGGAAACGGGAATCCCCAAAAGGACTGGCCTATAGCGACGAGCAGATTCTGCGCAAGGTGGAAGCCATCATTGCGGAAGCGCTGACTTTCTCCCTGAATCTGGAAACCCAAAATGTAAACGACTACATCCGCCGGAAGCTGGCGGAAGACGCATAAAAGGCGGCGGGGCCAATGCTCCGCCGCCTGGGTTCTTAATAGTTCTCCTTGCGGACTTCAAAATAGCTCTGGGGATGCTTGCACACCGGGCAGATTTCCGGCGCCTTCAGCCCCACCACCAGGTGGCCGCAGTTGCGGCACTCCCACATGGTCACGCCGCTCTTTTCAAATACCGTCTTGGTCTCCACGTTTTTCAGCAGGGCACGGTAGCGCTCCTCATGGGATTTCTCAATGGCCGCCACACCCCGGAACTGCTCCGCCAGTTCATGGAAGCCCTCCTCGTCGGCCTCCCGGGCCATGCGGTCATACATATCCGTCCACTCGGCGTTCTCACCCTCCGCCGCATGGAGCAGGTTTTCCGCCGTGTCTCCCAGCTCGCCCAGGGCCTTGAACCAGAGCTTGGCGTGCTCCTTTTCATTCTCCGCCGTCTGCAGGAACAGGGCGGCAATCTGCTCGTAGCCCGCCTTCTTGGCTACGGATGCAAAGTAGGTGTACTTGTTTCTTGCCTGGGACTCTCCGGCGAAGGCCTCCCAGAGGTTTTTCTCGGTCTTGGTGCCGGCATAGGGATTCTTCTTGGGAGCGGCAGGCTCCTCGATCTTCACAAACTTGCTGGCGGGCTGCTTGCACACCGGGCAGACAAAGTCCGGCGTCATGGGGCCCTCGTGGATGTAGCCGCAGACAGTGCATTTCCATTTTTCCATGGGTGTTACCTCCGTTTTCTCGTGAAATGTCAGGGTATTCAGCAGTTCCTCCACCGCGTCCCGGGGGACGCCGGGATAATCCCGAATGCTTTCCAGGAACTGCCTGGCGTTGCCGCTCTGGGGGAGCATGAACCCGGCCTCCCGGCACAGGTCCTCCGCCATCAGGCGGCTGGATTTCTCCACCGCCGCGCTCAGGGCGTCGGGCAGGCCGGCGGCAATGGCTTCCGCCCGGTTTTTGCTCTGAATCAGCGCCCGCAGGGCCTCCACCACATCCGCCTGTTTGGGCTGCTGAGGAGGCAGTTCCTTGGGCACCATGGAGATGGCCCCGGAGGGGCAGGCATCGGCGCAGGCGCCGCAGCCGATGCACTTGGTCCCGTCAATGATGCTGTTCTCCGTGTCGGTGGCGCCGGTGGGACAGACATACAGGCACAGGCAGTCCTTGGTGCACAGGCGCAGATTCCGAACCGCATACTTCACAGACATATCAGGCCCTCCTTTCCACTTTTTCAAACTTCCAGGCCGGGACCTTGCAAACCGGGCACAGCTCCGGAGGAGCGTCTCCCACGTACACAAAGCCGCAGACGCTGCACACCCATACGCCGGTGTGGGCCAGCATGGCCTCCCCCTCGGCGGCGTACCGGCTCAGCAGGGACTGGAGCATCCGGGTGACCTTCTCGCTCCATACCAGGCTGCGCAGTGCGCCCCGGTCCGGTTCCCGGGAGGCTGTCTCCATGCTGTAGGGATAGCCAGCCGCCAGGTCCTCCTCCACCAGCGCCAGCAGCTTCTCCCGGGTGATCTCCGGGGCGGCCGCAGCCTGGCTGCGGAAGAACGCCGCCAGCTTCTGGAACGCCTCCATCTGGGGGAACAGGTATTGCTTTTCACATCCCCGGGCCAGGTTGGAACAGATGACGCTCATCTCCATGGGCGACAGCTCTGTGTCGGTGTGGGGCTTCTCCGCCGGGGCGGCGGGTTTGGGGGCATCCTCCTTCACCCGGAAGGCATCCTTCCCCGCCTTGCAGATGGGACATTTCCAGTCCGGGGGCAGCGCGTCCCAGGGGCCGCCCACCGCTTCATCGTGGACATAGCCGCAGATGGAGCAGACATATTGTTTCATAAGCCTTTCCCTCCTTCTCCGATTTTGTTGCTTTCACTATACCAGGATTTCGGGTTGTTTTCTGTGATATAGTCACAAAACGCTTGACAAGCATCCCCTTTTCTTTGGCAGAATAGCCCAATGCCTTGACCAATTCCGTCCATGCCGGTATAATAAAAGAAACGAAAGGCGGAGATACTATGCTGAAGGACCTGCTGCTCAAAAACCGCAGCTACCGGGGCTATACCCGGCGCCCCATGACCCGGGAGGAATTGACGGAATTTGTGGACTGTGCCCGGCTGTGCCCCTCCTCGGTCAACGCCCAGCCCCTGCGCTATTACCTGATCTGGGAGCCGGAGGAGCTGGCCAAGGTCCAGCCGCTGACCCGTTGGGCCAAAGGGCTGCCCCAAATCACACTGCCCCACCCGGGGATGGAGCCCACCGGGTTCATCATCATCTGCCAGGACCTGACGCTTGACCCCTCCCTGGCCCGCTACCAGCGGGATGTGGGTATTGTGGCCCAGACCATGCTTCTGGCCGCCGCGGAGCGGGGGCTGGGCGGGTGCATGATCGGCTCGTTCCTGGCGGGGGAGCTCCAGCAGGCGCTGAACCTGCCGGATACCATCGCCCCCATGCTGGTGGTGGCCTTCGGCGAACCGGCAGAGACGGTGGTTCTGACCCAGGTGGGGCCGGACGGGAGCACCCGCTATTACCGGGATGCGCAGGATGTCCACTACGTCCCCAAGCGGGCGCTGGAGGACCTGATTCTTCCCAAGACCCCTGGGGCCCGGTAAGCGCTTCGTTCCGGCATCGCCATTTAGAGAGAAAACCCAGCGGAGAACCGTTGGGTTTTTCCCGTTATTTTCCGGGTTTCTCCCGGCATTGGGCGCAAACGAAAAAAGGCTGGATATAATGTTGCCCATATGGAATCCTTCAGAAACTTTTCAGTTTTGTATATTCCTGAGAATCTTTTCCGTGATATTGAAATTTCATTGACGAAAGCCTGCAAAAGTGCTATAACACTGCATGAAATATCAGTAGCCTGGGCGGGATTCGCGGGTCCGGCCCGGCGGGAAAGGAGTCGATGTTGTGACAGGTGTTTTGCTGGGGCTCGTCTTTGGCGGCGTGCAGCTGTATCTGCTGATTCTGGGTACGGCGTCGCTGGGTTCCAGTCGGATTGCGGTGTGGCCGTTTGTGGTGCAGTTTTTCTGCCCGCTGGCAGGGCTTCTGCTGTGCGGTCTGCTGCGCCCACACCAGCTTGCGGTCTGCGGCATCGCCATGTGTGTGGTGCTGATGGGAGGAGCGATGATTCGATTCCTTGCCGTCCGCAGAAAAGGCAAAACAGATAAGGAGGCGTAATTTCAATTGTTGGACTATGTGCTTTTGGCCCTGGGCGCCGCAATGGCCCTGGGCGGCTGGTTCTGGCGGAAATCCATCCTGACCGGCCCCCAGACCGATGAGGCGTCCAAGGGGCGGAAGAAAAAGCTCCTCTGGCCTACGGTTCTGCTGCTGGCGGGACTGTGGACCCTGTCGGAGAAGCTGCTCCAGCTGATTTTCGGCAGCGTTCCGGCGGAGGAATTCACCGTGGACATCTGGGCGGAGCGGATTACCCTGGGCGGCGTTACCCTCAGCGCCACGGTGCTGATCACCTGGGCCATTGTGGCGGTGGTGGGGGTGCTGGCAGTGGCCATCCGGCTGCTGGTTGTCCCCCGGATGACCGACGAGCCCAAGGGCGTTCAGAACGTGCTGGAGCTGATTGTGGAAACGGTTTGCTCCTTCACCCACTCCAGTGTGGGAGACCTGGGTGGCTGCCTGCCGTCGTATATCTTCGCCATCGGCGTATTCATGATCGGCTGCGCAGCGGTGGAGCTGCTGGGCCTGCGGGCCCCCACCTCGGACATCACCATGACCTTCTCCATGGCCCTGGTGACCTTCGTGCTCATCAACTACTACGGTATCAAGAAAAAGGGCGTGGGGGGCCGTATCTCCTCCATGGCCAAGCCCACCCCGGTGGTATTCCCCATCAAAGTGGTGTCCGACCTGGCGGTGCCGGTATCCCTGGCCTGCCGTCTGTTCGGCAATATGCTGGGCGGCATGATCGTCATGGACCTGCTGTATATGGCCCTGGGCAACGCCGCCATCGGATTCCCCAGCGTGCTGGGATTGTATTTCAATGTGTTCCATCCGCTGATTCAGACCTATATTTTTGTCACTCTGACGCTGACCTTCATCGGGGAAGCCACAGAATAAGAAGTTTCACTGCTATTGAATTTGGAGGTATTTCATATGGAAAACGGAATTATTGCCATCGCTGCCGCTCTGGCCCTGCTGCCCTGCGCCTTCGCCGGTCTGGCCATGGGTCTTGCCACCGGTAAGGCTGCCGACGCCACCGCCCGCCAGCCCGAGGCCTCCGGCAAGATCAGCTCCACCCTGCTGCTGGGTCTGGCTCTGACCGAGTCCTGCGCCATCTACGGCTTTGTTACGGCCCTGATCATTGCCTTCACCATGTAATGGGCGGGAGGGTACGCTATGGAACTCTATCCCATTGACATTGCCATTCATCTGGTGAACATCGGCATCCTGTATGCCCTGCTCCGATTCCTGGTGTGGAAGCCCATCCGGTCCTTCATGGCCGCCCGGGAGGAGCGGATTGCCGGAGAGCTTCATCAGGCGGAAACGCTGAAAACCCAGGCGGAAGAGCTGAAGGCCCAGTATGACGAGAAGCTGGCCCAGGCCCAGAGCGCCTGCGACAAGATTCTCTCCGACGGCCGGCAGGAGGCCCAGTCCGCCGGAGAGCAGTACCTGGCCCAGGTCAAGGAGCAGGCGGCTGCCATTGTGGACCAGGCCAAGGCCAGCGCCCAGGAGGAGAAGCTCCGGGCCATGGAAGAGGCCAAGGGCGACCTGGCGGATCTGGCCGTGGATATGGCCGGACGGGTGCTCCGCTTCGATGAGCGCATCCGCAGGAACCTGCTCAAGCCCGTGGAAAAAACCGGCACCCGCACCGGCGTGCTGAAGGTGGCCGAGCCCTGCGGCGACGCTTCCCTGGGGCAGATCCGGGAGCGGCTGGAGAATCTGCTGGCCTCCCACCTGGAGCTGACTGTGGAAGTGGACCCCGCCATTCTGGGCGGCTTTGTCGCCCTGGTGGACGGAAAGGTGTACGATTTCAGCTACGCCGCCCAGCTCACCAGTATGCAGCATCGGCTTGCCTGACAGGAGGTAGCCTATGCTGGATTTTAGCCAAGGTTCCCTGGGAACCTTCTTGAAGGAAAAGCTGAAAGACTTCCAGCCGGAGATGGTCAGCTACGAGTACGGCACGGTATCCAGCTGCGCCGACGGCATCGTGCGGATTTCCGGCCTGTCCCACGCCCTGTACGGCGAGCTGCTCCGGTTTGAAAACGACATCTACGGCATCGCCCTGGACACCAGTCTGGAAGGGGTCGGCGCCGCCCTGCTCAGCCGGGGCTCCAGCGTCCGGCCCGGCTCCCGGGTGCAGGGCACCGGCCGGGTGGCGGACATCGGCGTGGGCAGCGAACTGCTGGGCCGTGTGGTGGACCCCATCGGGCGGCCCCTGGATGGCCACCCCCTGACGGTCCGGGCCTATCGCCAGGTGGAATCCCCCGCCCCCGCCATTATGGACCGGGCGCCGGTGGACACCCCCATGGAGACGGGCATTCTGGCGGTGGACAGCATGATTCCCATTGGCCGGGGTCAGCGGGAGCTGATCATCGGCGACCGTCAGACCGGCAAAACCTCCATCGCCCTGTCCGCTATGATGAATCAGAAGGATACCGGGGTAATCTGCGTCTACTGTGCCATCGGCCAGAAGGCCGCCAGCGTGGCCAACCTGGTGCGGACTCTGGAAGAGAGCGGCACCCTGGCCCACAGCGTGGTGGTGGCCTCCACCGCCGCCGACAGCGCTGCCATGCAGTATCTGGCCCCCTACGCCGCCTGCGCCGTTGGAGAGCACTTCATGCACCAGGGCAAGGATGTGCTGGTGGTGTATGACGACCTGTCCAAGCACGCGGTGGCTTACCGGGCCATGTCCCTGCTGCTGCGCCGCCCCTCCGGGCGGGAAGCCTACCCCGGCGACGTGTTCTATCTGCACTCCCGGCTGCTGGAGCGGGCAGCCCACCTGAGTCCGGAACTGGGCGGCGGCTCCATGACCGCCCTGCCCATTGTGGAGACCATGGCAGGAGACATCTCCGCCTACATCCCCACCAACGTGATTTCCATTACCGACGGCCAGATTTATCTGGAGAGCGAGCTGTTCCACGCCGGTGTGCGGCCCGCTGTCAACGTGGGCCTGAGCGTATCCCGTGTGGGCCGCTCCGCCCAGTATGACGCCATGAAGGCGGTGTCCGGCAGCCTCCGGCTGGAGGTTGCCCAGTACCGGGATATGGCGGTATTCGCCCAGTTCGGCGCGGATGTGGACGTGGCCACCAAAAAGCTGCTGGACCGGGGCCTGCGGATGACCGAGCTTCTGAAGCAGTCCAAGGAGCGTATCCTGAAGCTCTCGGAGCAGGTGGTGATTCTCTCCGCCCTTCACAGCGACGCCCTGGAGAAGGTGGAGGTTTCCGCCGTTCGCCGGTTCGTGATGGCTCTGCTGGACTGGCTGGAGGCCAATCACGCCGACTGGCTGCGGAGCATCGACACCACCAAGGCCCTGCCCCAGTCCCTGGCAGCCGCTCTGAATCAGGGCATCCAGGAATTTGCCGCCCAGTGGGAGGGGTGAGCCATGGCCAGCGTCAGTGAAATCCGCCACCACATCAGCGCGGTGGATCAGACACGAAAAATCACCAACGCCATGCAGATGGTCTCTTCCGCCCGGATGAAGAAATTCTCCGGCTATATTCCCTACAACGCGGAATACTTCAAAAAGCTCCGCTCCACCATGAAGGACATTCTGGAGTCGTCCCAGGATGTGGACCATGCCTACCTGCGCCCTCACCGTGGGGAACGGCGCACCTACATCGTCATTGCCGGCGACAAGGAAATGGCAGGCAGCTACAACCACAACATCCTGAACATGGCCTATGAGGAAATCCGGCAGCACCCCGGCTGCTATGTGGTCACCGTGGGACAGATTGCCACCCACTTCTTCCGCAAGCGGGGCATCGAGCCGGAATATGAGGTTCCCGGGGCAGCCCAGGACCCCTCCCTGTACAACGCCACCCAGCTTGCCCTGCCGGTGATGGAGTTTTTTGACCAGAATCAGACGGGCGAAATCTACATCTTCTTCACCCTCTACTGCGGAGAAGACGGACGTCCCGTGCTGAAGCCCCAGAAAAGCCGCCTGCTGCCCATCCGCCTCAGCGACTTTTCCCGGGTAGAGACCACAGAAGATCTGCACAATATGATATACAATCCTTCTCCCCAGGAGGTGTTTGACCAGCTGGTGCCCCAGTTCGTCATTTCCCGGATTTACGACGCCTTTGTCCAGTCCTACGCCGCGGAGCATTACTCCCGGATGAACGCCATGCAAAGCGCCACCCGGAACGCCGACGAACTGCTCAAGCAGCTGAATCTGGACCTGAACATCGCCCGGCAGACCCAAATCACCCAGGAAATCACCGAAATCAGCGGCAGCAGCCTGGGCCAGGAGGAGGAAGACCCTATTCGGAAGGAGGAAACCCATATGGAGCAGCAACCCCGTCAGGGCGGGATTATCTCCAAAATTTCCGGCCCTGTGCTCACGGTGCTCTACCCCGTGGACGAGGACTGGGCCCTGCACGACCTGCTGATTACCCAGACCGGGGTACACCTGGAAATCGCGTCTCATACCGCCGTGGGAGAGTGCCGCTGCGTGGCACTGGAGTCCACCTACGGCCTGAAATGCGGCATGAGCGTCACCAATACCCACAGCTGCATTCAGGTGCCTGTGGGCGAGCAGACCCTGGGACGGGTGGTGGATGTGCTGGGCAACCCCATTGACAACGGTCCCGCCCTCACCGGCGACCGGTGGGGCATCTATCGTCCCGCCCCCGCCTTTGAAGACCAGAACAGCAAAACGGAATTTCTGGAAACCGGCATCAAGGTCATCGATCTGCTGACCCCCTACGCCAAGGGCGGCAAAATCGGCCTGTTCGGCGGCGCCGGCGTGGGCAAGACCGTGCTGATTATGGAGCTGATTTACAACATCGCCAAGGAGCACGGCGGCTATTCCGTGTTCACCGGCGTGGGCGAGCGGAGCCGGGAAGGCAACGACCTGATCCACGATATGCGCGCCTCCGGCGCCATCTCCAAAACCGCCCTGGCCTTCGGCCAGATGAACGAGCCCCCCGGATCCCGTATGCGGGTGGCCATGACCGGCCTGACCATGGCAGAGTACTTCCGGGATCAGATGAATCAGGACGTGCTGCTGTTCATCGATAACATCTTCCGTTATGTCCAGGCAGGCAACGAGGTCTCCGCCATGCTGGGCAGAATGCCCTCTGCCGTGGGCTACCAGCCCACCCTGGCCGAGGAGCTGGGTCAGCTGGAGGAGCGGATTACCTCCACCAAAAACGGCTCCATCACCTCGGTGCAGGCCATCTATGTGCCTGCAGACGACCTGACGGACCCTGCCCCTGCCACCATTTTCTCCCATCTGGACGCCACCACGGTGCTGTCCCGGCACGTGGCGGAAATGGGCATCTACCCGGCAGTCAGCCCCCTGGAATCCAATTCCCGGATTCTGGACCCGGCCATCGTGGGCCAGGAACACTACGACGTGGCCCGCCGGGTGCAGGAGTGCCTCCAGCGCTACACTGAGCTGAAGGACATCATCGCCATTCTGGGTATGGACGAACTGTCCGAGGAAGATCAGAAGATTGTCTACCGTGCCCGAAAGATTCAGCAGTTCCTGTCCCAGCCCATGCACGTGGCGGAGCAGTTCACCGGCCAGCCGGGCCGGTTCGTGCCTCTGAAGGACACCATCCGCAGCTTCCGCACCATTGTGGACGGCGAGGTGGACCACCTGCCCGAGGCCGCCTTCTCCATGGTGGGCGACATCGACGAGGCCATTGAAAAGGCGAAGGAGATGGAGCGCCATGGCGGATAACACCTTTCCCTTTGAGATTCTCACCCCGGAGCATCGGTTCTTCTCCGGAGAGATTGAAGCCCTGACCTTCACCGCCGCCGACGAGGGCAAGTGGACCGTGCTCAAGGGCCACGCCCCCATGCTGGCGGTGCTGCGGCCGGGCAGTCTGTCCATTCTCCAGGACGGGAAATGGCGGGACGCCATCAACTCCGAAGGCTACATGGAAGTCGGGCCCCACAAGGTGGTGCTCTTCGTCCAGACCTGCGAATGGCCGGAGGATATCGACCGGAAA